>DYLT01000104.1 GCA_020721945.1 Blastopirellula marina | reverse complement strand
ACCAGCGGCTCGTAGTAGTACGCCCATTCGGGCTGGGCCTCGGCAACCAGCCGGGCGCGGAGGACCGAGCCGTACCCCAGCCGGTTGCTGAGCCGGTCGATCAGGGCCGCCAGCAAGCGAGGGTGCTGCCGCGCGGGTTCTTCCGGGAAAAGGGTTCCCTGGCGGCGATGGAACGGGGCCGCCTCGGCCACCGCGACCGACACGCCCAGCACTGGTGAGGGAAGCGACACCCGCTCCAATCGCACCCGCACCAAGTCGAGCAAATGCCGTGCCGAGACCGTGGCCTCGAACAACCCCACGGAAAACTCGATGGCGTGGTGCTGATGGCACTCTAGACGGCACTGCACGCGCAGGGCCCCGCGCCCGGTGCTGATCAGCATCCTGGCCACCTGCCCGAGAAGCTGCCCGAAAACCACCTCGAGCGTCTCGCGGTGGGTGGTCGGGTCTTCGAGCGATTGTCTGGCGGCCAGATTGGGCGGGGCTTGCCCGACGGGAACCGGCTCGGCCAGTCGACCCAGCGCTTGGTCCCAGCGCCGGACGAGTTCGGGTCCGAACCGTGTGGTCAGTTCCGCGCGGGGCAGCGGCTCCAACTGGCCGACCCGGTAAAGCCCTAAAGAGTGCAACAACGCCACGATCCGATCCGGCAGGCGCAAGGACTCGACAGGGAGGGGACGCAGGGCAACCTGCGTCGCCCCGGGAGGGACGAGCACGGGGTCTGTTTGGAAAGGGGATGGGCCCTTGGAATCGACTTGGGACGTGCCTGGCTGGCGGAGATGGTTTGCTTCCCTCGCCGACTTCGCCATGCCGAAGTGCGCCACGGCCCAGGCGGCGCCGAGGGTGTCGGCGATCGAGATCCGCACGACAAACCCCCGTTGGACCAAGTGGTGCTGGAGCTTGTGGGCCAGGGCCGCTTCGCCGCCGAACAGGTGTTCCAAACCGGTGATGTCGAGGAAGAGGCTTTCGGGCGCGGGCCCCTCCTCCACGCCCACGATGGGACTGAACCGAAGGCACTCCCGCGCCAGGGCCTCCAGCGTCTGGCGATCGGCCGTCGGCGGTTCTTCTGGTGGCGCGTTGCCGCCTGGTGTTTTGCGAACGAGTCGCTCTTTCGCCAAGCGGAAGGCCCCGGGATTAAGCTCCGGCCGCGCGGCGACGAGCCGCTGGATGGGCCATTCGGGGAACCAAATGCACAGCGCACGCTTCATCGTCGATCTCCACCTCGATGCATTGGCCCCGGGCAGCGCCGCGCACGCGCAGCAGCTCGATCTTCACACGGCGTCGGGCACTGGGAGCCGGAACCGGCTGAGGCTCGATCGCCAACCGCACTTCGGCCCAGGAGGGTTCGCGGCGGGCTGTGTCCGGCCGGAGCAACAGGCCCAATCCCCCTTGCTCGACGGCCAGTTGCAGCCGGCGGAAGGTCCGCCCGTCAAGCTTTTCGATCTTCGCCAACACAGCCGCCACGCCCGCACAACGCAGCGACTGGTCCAGTGCCCAGAGGTGGTCGGTTGGGTTGGCGGGCTGGACGACGATCAGCACTTCGAGCGGGATGCCCAGGCGTAGCGATGCGGGGGGGTAGAAATCTCGCGCCGGATCGAGGACGACCACGGCCCCGCCTTCCCGGCAGGCTTCCCGAGCGGCTAAGAACAGTAGGGTTTCGCGTCCGGTCCCCTGGCCTTGGGCAAGCCACTCCACCAGGGTTCCCCGGCGAAAACCGCCCCCAGGCAGGAGCTGATCCAACCCTGGGCAGCCACTCGAAACAATCCCCGCGCTAGAGGGCAACCTGATGGTCTCCAGCCAGGCGATCTCGTCCCGAAGGTTTTGGAGGAACTGCTCGGTGGGGGCTTGAATTGCCCTCGCTTTGGGTGGATCGTAGGTCCCCGGAAACATGCTAGCACTCCTGGTCCCGGGATAGTGTACGTTTGTATCTTAATCCTGTCAACAGGGAATCGGCACGGACGACCCCCCGTTTTTGGGACCGCCCAGCATGACAGGGCGGGCCGCTTCAAGTACAATGCAACGTGGACCGAAGGGGTATCGCTTGGGAAGTGACACAGCACGAGAGCGATTTCAACCGACCTACCCACGATAGGGCATCCGCCATGACACATTGGGCGTCGGCTTGGGGAAGGGTTGGACCACGGCGGGCTGGGATTTCAGCACGCGGAGTGGTCATCGCGCTGGCCATGTTGCTCGTCGTGCCGGCCATCGCCTGGTCGATCTTGCCCGGGCTCCCAGGCTCTTCGGACGATGCGGGGCCCATGATGTGCCGTGTCGAGCGGGGCGATTATCTCCACGAGATTACCGAGCGAGGCAACGTCGAAAGCGCCAGCAATATCGAAGTCCGTTGCGAGGTGCAATCCCTTGGCTCGGCAGGCACGCGCATCTTGTGGATCATCCCCGAGGGCACCTACGTCAAGAAAGGCCAAGAGATCGTCCGCCTCGACTCTTCGGCCCTGGAGAACGACCGGACCAAGCAGCAGATCGTGCGATCCAACAGCGAGGCGGCCGCCATCCAGGCTCGCAGCGAGTACACGACCGCCGAGATCGCCAAGAAGGAGTACCTCGAAGGCAAGTTCCGGCAGGAACAGGAGACGCTCGAGAGCGAGGTCTTCGTTGCCGAGGAGAACTACCGCCGAGCCGAGGAAATCCTCCGCTTCAGCGAGAAACTCGCGGCCAAGGGCTATTTAACCCCCCTCCAGTTGGAGGCCGACAAGTTCAGCAAGGAGCAGTACGAGCGGGCCCGGGCGGCGGCCCAGACCAAGCTTCGGGTCCTCCGCGAGTACACCCTCAAGAAGATGGAGCTTCAGCTCCAGGCCGACATCGACACCGCCAAGGCCAAGCTTGACGCGGCCGAGCATACCCTCAAGCTCGACGATGACCGTCTCAAGCTGATCGAAGACCAGATCAAGAAGTGCACCATCGTCGCTCCGGATGATGGCCAGGTGGTCTATGCCAGTCAAACCGAGCGCTGGGGTGGGCAGGAGACGATCATCGAAGAAGGGGCCGCGGTGCGCGAGCGCCAGGTGATCGTGCGTCTGCCCGATCCGAAGCGGATGCAGGTGAAGGCCAAGATCAACGAGTCGAAGATCGCGCTGGTCGCCGAGGGGCAACCGGCGATGATCCGCGTGCAGGCCTATCCCGATTTGGAGCTGCGTGGGAGCGTCCAGAAGGTCAACGAGTATCCCGCGCCGGGCGCGTGGTACGCGGCGAACATCAAGGAGTACGACGCGATCGTGAAGATCCACGATTCGCCGGTGACGCTCCGCCCGGGCCTGACGGCCGAGGTGAAGATTCGCGTTGCGTTCCAGACGAATGGGTTGTTGGTCCCGGTGCAGGCGGTGTTCGAGCATGGCGGAAAGCACTACAGCGTGGTCCGTCGCGGCAAAGGGTGGGAAGCTCGTCCGGTCGAGATCGGTCCAACGAACGAGAAGGTGGTGATCATCCGCGGGGGGCTGGAAGAAGGCGAGATGGTGGCGCTGAACGCGGCCGCATTCCGCGACGAGGTCGACCTGCCGGAACTGCCCGCCCCCGCTCCTGGGCCGGCAGCCGGGGTCGGCCAGGCGCCGCCCGGCGGGCCGGCAGTGTCCGGCGGTTCGCCGGCGGGCGAGGCCCCTTCGCCGGCGCGTGCCGCGGCGTCGCACGCCGGCTCCAAGCCGGACGGGCCCGATCTTCCCGCCAAGAAGGCCTCGCCAGAAAAGGGAAAACCCCGGCCGCGCAAGCGGGGGGGCGGCGAGTCGGCCGACGGTCCCGGGGCCCCTTCGTGAGTTCGTCTCCATGCGTCTGGCAGCCAGCATCCGCAACGTCACCAAGGACTACCGGTTGGACGGCGAGACCGTCCATGCCCTGCGCGGCGTCAGCTTCGACGTGCCCGAGGGAGATTACGTGGCCATCATGGGCGCGTCGGGCTCGGGCAAGAGCACGCTCTTGAATCTTCTGGGGTGCCTCGACCGGCCCACCAGTGGCGAGATCATCCTGGGCGAAGACAACGTCGCCGAGCTGGACGACGACATGCTCTCGCGGATCCGCGCCTCGCGCATCGGGTTCATCTTCCAGTCCTACAACCTCATCCCGCAGTTGACGGTGCTGGAGAACATCGAGGTCCCGCTGTACTACCAGGGCCGGCTCGGCACGAAGGAACGCCAACGGTGCCGCGAGTTGGCCGAGATGGTAGGGCTGGGCAATCGCCTGCGCCATCGCCCCACGCAACTATCCGGTGGCCAGCAGCAGCGGGTGGCCATCGCCCGCAGTCTGATCAACGACCCCTACTTCCTTCTTGCCGACGAGCCGACCGGCAATCTCGATTCGGTCACGACCGACGAGATTCTCGAGCTGCTCCGGTCGCTCAACGAGGCCGGCAAGACGATTATTATGGTGACCCACGAGCCGGACGTGGGCAACCGCACGAAACGGATCGTCCGTCTGCTGGATGGCAAGGTCCAGTCGGACCGTCGCATGAGGAATGACGATGGCCGACATCCGGATGGCGAAGCCGTGACGCATGCCGAAACCCGAAGGACGAAGCCATGACGCGTGTCGATGATTTCGACCGTCGGCTTTCCACCGATCCCGCCCTCGAATCCCCCGCTCGCCCATCTCGTCGATCCCCATGCTTTGGCTTCGCACCTGGCAACTTGGCATCAAGAGTCTGACGCTGCATCCGCTGCGCTCGCTGTTGACGATGCTGGGCATCTTCATCGGCGTGGCCAGCGTGATCTGGCTGTTGGCGATCGGCGAGGGGATCAGCCGCAAGGCGCAGGAGCAGATCGAGGGGTTGGGCGCCGACAACATCATTGTGCGGTCGATCAAGCCCCCCAGCGACATCGCCGAACGCACGCGGGGCATCTTGCCTTACGGGATTACGTGGGAGGACTACGACCGGCTGACCTCGACGGTGCCCACGGTCCGCCGGGCGTTGCCCATCCGAGAGATCCGCCGGCGGTTGATCCACAAGGACCAGACAGTCGACGGCCGCATGGTCGGCTGCACCCCGGAGTATGCCGACGTGACCCGGTTGGTGGTCCAGCGTGGGCGGTTCATCGAAGACACGGATCTGCGCGACAAGCTGAACGTGTGCGTGCTGGCCGCGGCGGTGGCGGAGAAGCTCTTTCTCATCGAGGATCCGCTGAACAAGACGGTCGTGCTCGAGGACACTCCCTACGTGGTCGTGGGGGTCATGGAGCCGCGCATGCCCACCGCGGGGATCGGCGGCTCGCTGGCCGCTCAGGATTTCAGCGGCGACGCCTACGTTCCCATTACGACGGTCCAGAGCCGGGTCGGCGACTTCGTGGTGACGCGGCGGGCGGGCTCGTTCGAGCGGGAGCAGGTCGAGCTGACCCAGGTGACGCTCCGCATCGACAAGGTCGCCCATGTGCTGGAGACGGCGGAACTGGTCAAGGCAACCCTCGCCCCACACCACCCCAACGGGGATTACGGTGTAACCGTGCCCCTGGAGTTGCTCGAACAAGCGAAGACCACGCGGTTGATGTTCATCATCTTCATGGGCCTGATCGCGGCGATTTCGCTCGTGGTGGGCGGGATCGGCATCATGAACATCATGTTGGCGACCGTCACCGAGCGGACCCGAGAGATCGGCATCCGCCGCGCCCTGGGCGCCAGACGCGGCGACATCGTCCGGCAGTTCCTCGTCGAGACCGTGGTCCTATCGACGGTCGGCGGGCTGACCGGCGTGGCGGCCGGGCTGACGTGCCGGCCCGTGACCGGGGCCATCCGCTGGGGCATCGAACGCGCCTTGCCCGAAATCATGAAACAACTGCCCGATGTCATCAAGACCGTCGAACCGGTCATCGTTCCCGCGTCGATCCCCCTGGCTTTCTTGATCTCGGTGACGATCGGCGTGATCTTCGGCCTGTACCCCGCGATGCGTGCCGCCGCGATGGACCCCATCGAGGCCCTGCGGCACGAGTAGGGGCGCGACCGAAGCCCGATTCCTGCCCTCGGGCAAGTCGATCGGGTCTAGAGTTGGCGCAGCGCCTCGACAAGTTGTGCGATCATCTCCTCGGTGTGGGCCCACGTGAGGCTGATGCGCAGGCAGGCTTCGCCTTCGGGGACGGTGGGAGGCCGAATGGCAGGAACGAACACGCCGCGGCCGCGCAGTGCCTGCGACCAGCGCACTGCGCGGCCCACGTCACCCACGATCAACGGCACAATCTGGCTGGCCGAGTTCCCCACATTCCAGCCCTGGTCGCGAAGCCGCTGGCGAAGCGTGGCCGCGCGGGCCAGGAGCGTTTCGCGCCGTTGCGGCTCGCGGCGAACCATCTGCAATGCCGCCCCTGCCGCGGCAACGGTCGCGGCCGGGCTGGCCGTCGAGAAGATGTACGGCCGCGCCGCGTTGATCAGCCATTCGATCAGCGACCGGCGCCCCACGACAAACCCGCCCGCCGAGCCCAGGGCCTTGCTGAGGGTTCCCACGCGCACCGGCACGCGGTGCTCGACGCCGAGGGCCTCGGCAACGCCCCTCCCTCTCGGGCCGAACACCCCCGTCGCGTGGGCCTCGTCGATCAGCAGCATCGCCCCATGCTGCTCGCAAACCGCGACGAACTCACCCAGGGGCGCCAGGTCGCCGCCCATGCTGAAGAGGCTGTCCGTAACCACCAGGCGTCGTCGGGCCCGGGTCCGCGCCAAGAGACGATCCAACTCCTGCCAGTCGCCGTGCGGGTAGACCCGCACGTCGGCGCGCGAAAGCCGGCAACCGTCCAAGAGGCTGGCGTGGTTCTTCCGGTCGGTCAGAACAGCATCGCCGGGACCCACCAAGGCCGCCACCGTGCCCGCGTTGGCCGCGAAACCCGAGGGGAACACCAAAGCCGCCTCGGTCCCCTCGAACTCGGCCAGGCAGCGCTCGAGTTCGAGGTGGGACCGTGCACGCCCGAGAACCAGCGGACTGGCGCCGCTGCCCCAGCCCTCGGTTCGGATAGCCTCTACCGCGGCAGCCACAACGCGTGGGTCGGCCGCCAGCCCCAAGTAGTCGTTTGAACCGAAGTGGACCAGCGTCTCGCCATCGGCCACGATGCGCGGCCCCTGTGGCCCCTCACGCGTCGACAACCGTCGGCGACGGCCCTCGCGGTCCAGACGGGTCAGTTCGCCATCGATCCACGTCAGCGGATCGGGCGGTGGCGGGTTCGTATCGCACATGCTCGTCTCCCACGATCGCCCGCGCCGGGTACTCCGGAACGTGGTCCTGCCGGGCACCCAAGGATCGCAAACGTCCACGCCGCGCCCGCGCGGACCGAAGAACCAGGGCCCTCGCGGGCGCGTCGGGTTGGTATGGGGCGATCGGTCCTTGCGCTACAGTCCCGGGAACGGGTTGGGCGTGAAGCCCACGATCAGGAACGCCAGGGTGGCCCAACCGAGGACGACTCGTCCCGCGCCCAAGGGGACGTCGTCCTTGGCCGTGGGCGGGTGGCGCGGGCCCATGAGCGTCAACAGGAGGAGCATCACGGTCCAACCCGCCATGCTTTTCTGTTCCAACCACCAGACGGCGAAGACGACGCCGGCAATGGCCGCCGCCAGCATTGTCGTGGCCACGGCGTGCGCACGATCACGAAGCAAGGCATACAGCACATGCCCGCCGTCGAGTTGACCAATGGGAAACAAGTTGATCGCGGTGATCAGCAAACCCACCCAGCCGGCCATTGCCAACGGGCCGATGAAGATGTCGTGTCCTTCGGGCAACGGACCGAACGTCAGACGGCCGAGAAACGTGAAGAGCAGCGGTTCGCCGAGCTGGTGGCCGAACCGCTGGGCGATGGGAAGCGTGTCGATGGCCGGGCCGATCTTCGAGTAAGGGTATTGGAGCCCCAGGACGCAACAGGCCAACGTGGGAACCAGTCCGGCCAACGGGCCGCTGATTCCGATGTCGAACAAGGCCTTGCGGTCCTTCACCCGCGCATCCATCGCAATGACGGCCCCCATGGTGCCGATCGGAGGCAAGGGCATCGGAAGGAAGAACGGGAGGCTTGCCGGCACCCCATATCGCCGGGCTTGGACGAAATGCCCCAACTCGTGACACCCAAGGATCGTCATCAAGGCCGCGCAGTAGACCGGGCCACCGACCAGAAAGGTACTTACGCACGTGGCCAGAAAGAGCAGAAGGGGGACCTTCCACCGGAGCCGGGCGACGGGCCTTGCCGCGCCCCCGGTGGTGGGCAGAACCACCCCATCCCGAACGCGGACGTCCGGCGGTCCAACAGGCACCGCCTTCGGGGTCGCATCGTCGTGAGTCGGTTGTGCGTCGCCGTTCATGGATTAGCGAATTTTAACGAATCGCGCAAGGCCGACAACCGCTTGGGCACCGCCGATTCGCAAAGCAATAGCCCCCCGATGCACCGTAAGCGCGCCCACCAGCGCCTACTAGAATCCGTGCGCCGAGTTGGGCTGAGGCGATCCCGGGGTATCGCCCGCGTCGAACGTTGCCTAATGCCGAATCGTGCGCGGATCCGAGGCCGACGCGGGAGCCGATGCGGGGGCGGAAGCCGGAGCGGAACGTGGGGTGGGCCTGGCGACCGCTGGCGGCGGGGCTTGCTCGCCCGTGCCGAAGAAGCGCGTCGTGCCCTCGCGGACCAGGCGCGCCCCGGCGGCTTTCGAATGCACCTCCACGCGGAAGATGTGGTTCCCGGCCACTTCGGCCTTTGCCCGGACGCGCAGGACGACGCTCTGGCCCGCGGGAACCTGCGGAATTACGTCGAAGACCACTTGTCCCGGGCCGATCCGGTGGCGCGCGCCTTCGGCGCCGACCGGCTCGATGCCTTGCGAGAAATAGGTGACGACCTCGACGTTCTCGGCAGGCGCCGTTCCCCGATTCTGGATCGTCAACTGGTACGTCGCGTCGCTGGAGACCGAGACGGGGCCCGTCGGCTCCTCGACCGACAACGTGAGGCTGGCCGCGGCCTCGACCTGGGTGACCGCCGATCCCGAGGCCGAAAGACCACCCTCGGCCACGCACTGCGCCTCGATCTGCCCCGTGCCCGCCGCGCCGATGGCGGCCATCATGACCACGGTCGTCTCCGCGCCGGCGGGAAGGGTCTCCAGATTCCAGACGACTTTGGTCGGATCGGCGCCTGGCCGACCGTTTTGCGGGCTGGAGATGAATCGCGCGCCGGCCGGCAGGGTGGCCGTCACGACGGGCTTGACCGCGGGGGCCGAGCCCGGGTTGCTGACACGAATCCGATAGGTCGCCTCGGTCCCCACGTACTGCACGCGCGGCGCCTCGACCTCGATCTTCAGGCTCGCGCGGCGCACGACGATCTCCTCGGTAAGCTGGGTTCGCAACCCCCCGTCGCCTCGCGCCTCGATGCCGACGAGCACCTTGCCTTCCTGCCGGGCGGTCAGTTCGACCTCGATCGACTTCTTCTGTCCGGCGGCGAGCTTGCCAAAGGTATGGCTGGCCGCTGGTTGACGCTCGCCGGGACCGTTCGGCCAAAGCGCAACGGTCACATGGTCGGTGTCGCCGTTGCCGGCGTTGTGGACTTCGAGCCGGTAGATCTCGCCCTTGCCGAACTGGACTTCCCGCGGGCCGTGCAACACCACGGCAAGCCGAGGCTCCTGAACCTCGATCAACCCCTGGGCGCTGGCCGGGGTACAGTCCCACTTGACGGGGAGATCAAAGGGCCGGCTTTGCCGGGGAACTAGGCGCAGGGTCAGCTTCTCGCGCCCCTTGGCCTCCAATCGCCCAAGCTGCCAAAGCAGCGTTCCCCCGGCACCGGACGCAGGCGTCGTGGCCTTGCCCGCGCTGGTCTCGGCGCCGGCCACCTCGACCCATGCCGGAATCGAGACGTTGACGACGACTTGCTCGGCGGCGATCTCACCCGAATTGCGGATGACTACTTCGTAGGCGGCCTCTTTATGGACGGCCACGCGGCGCGGGCCGACGGTCTCGAGGGCCAGCACGGGGCTCTGCCGCGTGAACACCCCGCTGTCATACCCACGTGCGCCGGCTCGATCGGCAGCATTGCCGCCACCGGTGGGTGGCGCGATCGTCGGACCGACCATGGCCGGGGGCGACGCAGGCGCCGCACCGATCGCCGCCGTGCCCGCGTTGGAGGGGGCCGGCGTGGTCGATGGCTGGGGGGCCATCGAACCCCCTACCGCCTCGGCTGGCTGACGCAACACCGCCAGCCGTTTGTACATCGGCGCAAGGCCCGGCACGAGCGGCGTGGGTGTGCGGTTGTCCCCGGTCGCCTCGGGAATCTCGGAAGAATCCGTGACTTGCTCTTCGGAACTGGCCGGTCGCTTCTCCACTGCGTCGTCCGGCACCTCGCGAATCTGCGGAGACCCAGCGATCGCGGCTGGCTGGCCTTGAATCTGGGGCGCAAGCGACCGGGTTGCCGAGCCGCGGGACGAGTCGCGATACGGGGCCGGGCGCGCGGGAGGCCGCGACGATCGGTGGGCCTGGCGCGCGGCGTCGCCCCCGCCAAAGAGCGACGCGGCGAAGTCGTCGATCCGCTCGAGCAACGAGACATTGGGTCTCGGGCGCGAGGTCGTCTGCGCTTCGCCATACGAAAGTCCCAACGCCAGCCAAGCCAATCCAGCTAGCCCCACGATTCGATGGCACCGCATCTTGCCACCTTGGGAAAAGACCACGGGAGAAGAGACAACGGAATCTCATCCGTGGTATCGGTCAAACCGGTTTTGCCGGTTTAGCCGAGTTGGCAGGTTCCCGCAGATTTCCCGAAGGACATGGACGGATAAACTGGGCAAGCCGTCGATGTTTGGAAAAACGTCGGCGCGAGCCTTCCCATGGCGCCAGGTGTCGGACCACGTTGGAACGCAAACCAGCTGAAGCTTTATGCCCCCGCGCCAGGGGTTGTCCAAACGCCGTTGCCGCTGGCGAGCCAGGCGTGAATGTCCTTGGCGGCCGTTTTGCCAGCTCCCATGGCCAGGATCACCGTCGCGCTGCCGGTCACGATATCGCCCCCAGCCCACACGCCGCGGCGCGAGGTGCGACCGCTTGGGTTGGTGGCGATATACCCGCGGGCATTGAGTTCGAGTCCGGCGGTCTGACGCGTGAGGATCGGGTTGGCCCCAGAGCCGATCGCCACGATCACCAGGTCGGTCTCGAGCGTGAACTCGGCGCCCGGCTTGGGCACGGGGCGACGACGCCCCGACGCGTCGGGTTCGCCCAATTCCATTTCCTGGCAGCGGACCGCGCGGACCATGCGTCGCTCGTCGCCCAGGTATTCCACGGGCGCGCACAGCAGCTTGAAGATGATCCCCTCTTGCTCGGCGTGATGGACTTCTTCGGCGCGGGCGGGCATCTCGTCGCGGGACCGACGGTAGAGCACCCAGACGTGTTCGGCGCCGAGGCGGCGCGCGGTGCGCGCGGCGTCCATGGCCACGTTTCCGCCCCCGACGACGCAGACGTTTCGCCCGCGCACCACGGGGGTATCGTACTCGGGAAACGCGTAGGCCTTCATCAAGTTGGATCGCGTGAGGTACTCGTTGGCCGAATAGACCCCGCCGAGGTTCTCCCCCGGAATACCCATGAACGCCGGCAACCCCGCGCCCACGCTAACGAACACGGCGTCGAAGCCCTCTTGATCGAGCAATTCGTCGACCGTGATCGACTTGCCGATGACCTGATTGAGTTCGAGGCGTACCCCAAGGCGGCAGAGGTAGTCGACCTCTTGTTCGACGATCTCCTTGGGCAAGCGGAACTCGGGAATGCCGTACATGAGCACGCCGCCGGGTTTGTGGAACGCTTCGAAGACCGTCACCTCGTGCCCCAAGAGAGCCAGGTCGCCAGCCGCCGCGAGCCCGGCAGGCCCCGACCCCACGATGGCGATGCGTTTGCCGGTGCGCGAGGCCAGCGGCGGGATCTCGACGAGCCTGTGCTGGCGCTCGTAGTCCGCGGCAAAGCGTTCCAGCCTCCCGATGGCCGCGGGCTCGCCTTTCTTGCCGAGCACGCATTGCGCTTCGCACTGGGTCTCTTGGGGGCAGACCCGCCCGCAAATGGCCGGCAGACAGTTCGTCTGCTTGATCCGGCGCGCCGCCTCGGCGAACTTCCCCTCGGCGATCAGCGCGATGAAGCCGGGAATGTCGACGCCCACGGGGCATCCCAAGACGCACCGCGGGCGCTTGCACTGGAGGCAACGGCCGGCCTCCTCGCGCGCTTGCTCGGGCGTGTAACCAAGAGGCACTTCCTTGAAATTCCGAGCGCGGACCTCCGGCTCCTGTTCCGGCATCGGGACACGGTGTGGAGAACGGCTGCGTTTCTCGGTCATGGGCATGTCCGTCACGTGGTCGAAGGTTCCCTCGCGGCCTGGTACTGTTCGACGTAGCGGTCCAGGGAGCACTTCTCCTCGTGCGCGTAGATCTTTTGCCGCGCCAGCAACTCATCCCAGTCGACCAGATGGCCGTCGAACTCCGGGCCGTCGCTGCACGTAAACCGGGTCTGGCCACGGAGACTCACCCGGCATCCCCCGCACATCCCGGTCCCATCGACCATGACCGAGTTCAGGCTGACCACGGTCTTCACGCCGAAGGGTTCGGTCGATTTGGCGCAGAACTTCATCATCACGGCCGGCCCAATGGCGTAGACGCACCCGATGCGCCGTGGGGCGTCTTGCGCCAGGATCTCGCGCAGAGGTTCGGTCACCAGGCCCTTGCGGCCGAAGGAGCCGTCGTCGGTGGTGACGAGGTGCTGATCGCTGACCGCGGCGATCTTGTCGGTCCAGAAAAGGAGGTCGCGCGACCGGGCCCCCTGAATGGTGATGACTCGCGTGCCGATCTGGCGGAAGGCCCTGGCGATCGGGAAGATCGGGGCCACCCCCACCCCACCCGCGACCATCACCACGCTGTCGTACCGCTCGATCTCCGAGGGATGCCCGAGCGGGCCAATCAAGGCATAGAGGGATTCCCCTGCCTCAAGACGGGCGAGTTTGGCCGTGCTCGTGCCGACAACCATCATCACCAAGGTGACGGTTCCCGCCTTCCGATCGAAATCCGCGACGGTCAGGGGGACCCGCTCACCCCGTTCGTCGGCCATGACGATGACGAAATGGCCGGGCTGGGCCTTGCGGGCAACCCGCGGGGCCTCCACAATGTACTCGAATATCTTAGGCGCCAACTCGGTCTTCTGGAGGATTCTGGTCATCGGTCCCTGGTGTCCCTGGCCCTGCCCGCACGAGATCGACAATCCAGTAACTATATGCTTTTCACCCGCCCCTCGGCAAGCGATCTTCGGCCGGGCCGGCTGGTTCCCAGAAGCCAACCCGGTGGTTAGAATGACTCGCGTTTGAGGTGCCCTGTCCGAATCGGAACGCCGCGGAACCCCAACGATGACCACGCGCGCACGCAAACGGCAAAAGACCGCTGTGCCCGTCTCGCTAACCAAGCGCCATCGTGAGGTGATCCGGCTCCTCAGTCTGGGCTGTACGGTCAACGAAGCGGCGGCGATCTTGAAGCTCTCGCCCAGCACCGTGGACAACCACAAGACCGCCGCCATGAAGCGTCTGGGCACCGACAAGTTGGCCCTGTTGACCCGGCTGGCCATCAAATTGCGGATCAGCGCGTTGGGTGATCGCCTGACCCCCGCCGAGAAACGGCTCAGCGGACGCAAGAACGACGGCTGGAACTGACCCAAGCTCCGCTGGGGAAGTCGTCACCGCCCGATTTCGCTTCCGAGGCGCTTCCAGCCGTCCGCCAAGGCCGGGCCACGTGCCCGAACCAACGATCCGCCAGACTACCGCGAGAGCCGGCCCGCCTGCCTTCGGTACTTCTCGAACCGGTGAAGGTACTTCGTGCGTTTCGCTTGGCTCTTGGCCAATCGCGCCAGGTGTTGGTACTTGTGGGCCAGCGCGAGTTTCGTCTGCACCAGCTTGAGGTTCGTGTCGACCTGGGTCATCGGGGAGCCTCCTTCTCCGGTATCAAGCGGAAGTTCTCGTCGAACCGGCAGACGGCCAGGTCCTTGCCCTCGGGAAGCTTGCGCAGATCGGCTTCGATCTTCTGCCGGTCGCCAACGACGATGATCGCCAGACGATCGCGCAAGAGCCGCTCCTTGGCAACCCGCAGCACGTCCTCGGCGGTCACCGCCGAGATCTTCGGGATGTACTCGTTGAAGTGGGTGTCCGGCAGGTTATGCTCGACCAACGTCTCGAGGTGCGATGCCACCTGGCCCGGCGTCTCGAACCCCGCAGGGAAACCCCGAGTAAGATAGGTCTTCGAAAAAGCCAACTCCTCGGGCTCGACGGGCCGGGCCCCCAACATGCCGTCGAACTCGTTGAGGAACTCGACCACGGCCGGCGCGGTCACGGCGGTCTGCACGCTGGCCATTGCCAAGAACGGGCCCGGCTGGCGAATGCGCCAATCGAACATCGTCCGCGCCCCGTAGGTGTAACCCTTCGACTCCCGAAGGTTCAGGTTCAAACGGCTCGAGAACTGCCCGCCGAAAATGCTGTTCATCACGGCCAAGGCATGGTAATCGGGCGAGTTGCGTCGCGTGCCGATGAGGCTGACGGCGATGACCGATTGGGCCGCCCCCGGCTTCTCGATGACGAGGATTCGCGTCGGCCTTGGCGGCGGCGGAGAAGGGAAGTCGGGCTTCGGGCCCTTGGCCGAAGGCGACTTCCAGCCACCCAGGGTCCGCTCCAAAACCGGTCGCAGCTCCTCGAGGGTCACGTCGCCCACGGCGATCAGCGTGGCCTGGTCGGGTCGCACCCGTGTCTTGTAGAAGTCCACCAGATCGTCGCGCGTGATCGATTGGAGGGTTGCCGGAGCGCCGTACTGAGGCCGGCCGTAAGGATGGTCCGGCCCATAGAGCACGGCTGCCACGGCCAGGCTGGCCAGCGCGTTGGGCTCGTCGCGCAGTTGGACCAGGCGTCCCAACGCGATCTTGCGTTCGCGGTCCAACTCGGGCTGAGGAAAGGTGGGATGCTGGAGCACGTCGGCGTAAACGTCCAGGGCCTTGTCCAGATGCCGCTTCAAGCTGAACAGCCGCGCGCCCGTCGAGTCCCAATCGGCGCCGATGGCCAGACTCGCCCCGATGCCTGCCAACTCGTCGGCGATCTGTTCGGCGGTGCGGCGCGTGGTTCCCTCGTCCCACACCGAGGCCAGAAGCCCCGCCAGGCCGAGCTTGTCCGCCGGGTCCGACGACCGCCCGACCCGCAGGACAAGATTCAGATTCACCGTCGGCAACTCGTGATTCTCGACCACGAGCACCTCGATGCCGTTGGCGAGTCGGCCCCGGCGGATCGGCGGCAGGGCGAACTGCGGCGACGGTCCCGGGCCCGGCAACGACTGCCGGGCCGCGTCCTCGGGCACCGCCGGGGCCGGCGACAGCCGCGTCTGG
>DYLT01000489.1 GCA_020721945.1 Blastopirellula marina | reverse complement strand
GTCCCGCCATTGTCGGCGGGCCGAACCGGGGCGTCAAGGTGAAGCGACGTAGCCATGCGAGGTTTTGCGTGAGCGTCTGAGAACGAACCCGGCTCTTGTGTTCGCGGGACGTCACGTCAATCCATCATCTTGGCCGCGAGTTTGATCTCGATGACCACGGTTGGCGGGCCCTCGTCGTCGTCGCCCCGGTCAACGCCACGCCGTTGGGGGTCGACAAGAGGGTGCCTGGGAACGAGCATCTCTCGGGATGGGAGAAGGCCGGTTGTGAACCCGCAAGAGGCGCAGTAGAATCGGGGGCCAAGCAGAACGTGGCGATCGAAGACCCGAGTTCGACCGCACCGATACACCGCGAAGGAGCACAAGATGGCATGGCGATCGAGTTTCCCGGCGGCGTTGGCGCTTGGCCTTGCCGCGTTGGTCAGCCACACGGCCGCGCAGGATGCGGCGAGGCCCTCGATTCAGTACGTTCCGCTGGGTGCCCCGGCCGGCATGTCGCAGGCCGTGATCGTTCAAGGCATGCCGCTGGTCCACACCCGGCAGCTCTTGCCGCTGGACCGCGAGGGGAAACTGGTGGGCGAAGGTTCACCCGACGCGCAGATCGAGAACGTGCTGGCCAATCTGGAGGCCGTGCTGGTGGACTCGGGTTCGGGCATGGACCGATTGGTCCGCGTGAACGTCTATGCCCTTTCGACCGGGGTCGTCAGCAGCTTCCGCGAGCACCTGGCCAAGCGGCTCGGCCCGAACGTGCGCCCGGCCATCACCTCGGTCCTCACGCCGCTGCCGCACCGCAAGGCGCTAGTCGGCGCGGACGCGGTAGCCGGGGCCGGTGATTCCCTCGGCGCGGGGCGCGGGTCTCTGGATCCCGCCCAGGCGGTGGTGCTGCGGCGCTGCGCGGCGGTGGCCGGCGATGGGCGCTGCGCCGATGCGGCCGTGTTGCCGCGCGGCGGAGTGGCGTACCTGTCGGGTCAGCCCGACCAGGGCAGTCTCACCGAATCGGCGGCTGCCAGGTCGATGTCGGGGCTGATGAGGACGCTCGGGTATTTGAAGCTCGCGCCCAAGGACGTGGTGCAGGTCAAAGTGTTCCTACGTCCGATGACGTCGTCCAAGGACGTGCTCCGCGAGGTGCAGAAGTGCTTCCCCGGACAGATCACCCCGCCCGTGGTCTTCGTCGAATGGCTGGCGGCCGTCCCGGTCGAGATCGAGTTGATCGCGCGGTTGCCCGTCTCGGGCAAACCGGTCAGGCAGGTCGAGTACTTCACCCCGCCCGAGGTCCGGCCCTCGAACACGTTCAGCAAGGTCGCCCTGCTCCAGACCGACCGGGCGATTTACCTTTCGGGCCTGTACGCGCGCCAGCCGAGCCGGGGCGAGCCGCAGGGGCTCGATGTGTTCGGGCAATTGCAGGAGGTCCTCGAAAAGGTCGGCAGCGACATGCGCCATCTGGTCAAGGGCACCTACTACGTCAGCGACGACGATGCGGCCCGATGGGTCGACCGATGCCGGCCGCGCTTTTACGACCCCACCTGCCCGCCCGCGGCCTCGAAGCTCATGGTGCATGGGGTGGGCATGTCGGGTCGAACCATGACCATCGACATGATCGCGGTCGGTCGGCCCTAGAGGCCGGTCAATCGCGCCACCGAAGGTGCTTGAGGGTGCTCAGGAAACTGACGGTGATCGCCTCGAACACGCGGCGCAGCGCATCGAACTCGCGGTCCTCGCCCTGGCAGAAGATCGAGTAGGTGGCCTGATCCGCGCGCACGCAGCGGACTTTGGCGGTGTTGGTCAGGTCGAGGTAGAAGAAGTTCAGGTCGTAGCCCACCAGATCCCAACCCGCAATCGTCTCGCGGGCCTCTTCGCTTTCCATGCCCTCGTACTCCTCGCTCATGGCCCGGACCGCGGCCTGCGCCAGCCGGGAGGGATCGGTGGACCTCGGGTGGATGCCGACCGACCAGAAGGCACCGCCCGGGCTGTACACGGTCACCGAGCGGTTGCCCGCAAGCGCGTCTTGCTCGTCGAGCGTCCAGTTCTCGGGGTACTGGAAGTGGATTCCCATTTTGTCGAAGACCGCGGGCATGGCGGCGCTCCTGTTGGTCCTTCCGCGCGAAGCGATGGCGGCATGACGATATGGTATCGCACCATGCCGAGGGTGGGGTACATTTTAGCTTTTGCAGATTTCGGCGGGTAGTTTGGGGGGGGCGGGGCGACGGATGAATGTGCAGCCGGGGCGGTTGTGGAGGTACTTGCTCAGACGGTCGTCGTCGCTCAACGCG
>DYLT01000488.1 GCA_020721945.1 Blastopirellula marina | reverse complement strand
ACTGAGGTCGGGCGTGAAGATCCCCTTCTACGTGGCGCAGCGCTGGCTTAAGCTCGCCAGCGCCGCGAACCTGCTCGACAAGGCCTCGGTGATGGCCGCCACCGCGCTGGGCGGCGATTTCGGGTTCTCGGGGGGCGTCTTCCGGGCCGAGAGCGGAGCCGTGGCTGGACTGATCAAGGCCCTGCGGAGCGAAGTGGCCAGCGGGCAGCAACTCCTGGGCAAGTTCCGCGTGAAGGTCGTCGACGCGGCCGTCTCGACGACCGCCGATCAACTGGCCGAATACCTCCTTCGCGAGTTGGCGGCCGGCGACCTGGAGACCGAAATCAGCTATCTCGACGGCCAACGACTCGTGGCCCGGCCCTTCGCTCAGGCCGCCGGGCCGATCGACGAAGGGGCCATTCGCCGGGGCGGAACGTGGGTGATCACGGGGGGGGCGCGGGGCATCACGGCCGTGGTCGCCCGCGAGCTGGGTGCCCGGTTCGGCCTGAAGCTCCACCTTATCGGCTCCAGCCCGCCGCCGGCGATCGACCCCTCGTGGCGCGACCTCTCGCCGGGCGATCTGCGCGAACTGCGCAACCAGGTTTGCCGCGAAGCGGTCGCCCGGGGCGAGGTGCCCATTGGCGCGTGGAAACGCGTCGAAAAAGCGATCGAACTGGACCGCAATCTGCGCGAGTTCGCGGCGGCGGGGCTTTCCGCGGTGTACCACGCCTGCGACGTCAGCGACCGTTTTGCCTTGAGCAAGGTCCTGGATCAGGTCCGCGCCGCCGACGGCCCGATCGAAGGAATCGTCCACGGCGCTGGCGTGGAGAGCGCCTCGGCCTTTTCGAAGAAGAAGCCCGAGGTCGTCGAGCCGACGTTCGACGTGAAGGTGGGCGGGGCAGCCCACCTCATGGCCCTCACCCGGAACGACCCCGTGCGGTTCTTCGTCGGGTTCGGCTCGACCAGCGGCCGTTTTGGAGGGACGGGGCAGGCCGACTACTCCGCGGCCAACGAGATGCTCGCCAAGCTGGTAAGCTGGTACCGCCGGGAACGACCGGAGTGCCGCGCGCTGACGTTCCACTGGCACGGTTGGGACGAGATCGGCATGGCGGCCCGGCCCGAGGCCCGCAGCGCGCCGGCCCTGCGCGGCATGCGCTACATGCCGCCCCGCGAGGGCGTGACGTATCTGGTGGAGGAACTGCTGGCCGGCGCGCCGGAATGCGAGGTCCTCGTGACCGACCACCGATTGTGCGTGCAGGTGTACCCCGAGATGGCTCATCCTCGGCCCGACGTGCCGCCCCCGCTTCGGGTGCCGGTTGCACCGGCCGATAAGGCCTGCCCGGCGCCTGGGCCTTCGGCTCCGCCCGCGCGCCCGGACGACCGCACCGATCAAGTGGCCAAGCGCTATGTGCCGCGTCTGGAAGAAGCGCCCGTCGCAGTCAGCGCCGTGCGGCTTTCGGGCCCGGCCGTGATCCTGGGCGATGGTCCCGAGGCCCAGGCCCTGGGCGAGCAAATCGAGCGAACGGGGCGGCCGGTCCATCGGCTTCCGTCGGGCGATGATCCGCGCGGGGCCGTGGCGGAACTCGAGCGGCTTTGGGCCATCGAGCCCGCGCCGCACCTGTTCCTCCTGACGGCGCGGGAACGCGACGCGGCCGGCACGGACCTGGTCGCCACATGCCGGCGGCGACGGCAGCGCGGGGTGCTCGTGCCCTTCGCGGTGTGCCAGCGCTGGTCCGAGTTGATCGCGGCGTCACCGCCGCCGGGCGAGCCGACGCTGGTGGCCGTGACGGACTTGGGGGGCGAGTTCGGCTTCGGCCAGGTCCCGCCCGCGCCCGAGGGCGGTTTTCTCGCGGGATTGCTCAAGTCGTTCCACCAGGAGACGCTCGGCAAGTCGGCTGTCGGTGTGTGCGTCAAGGTGCTCGACGCGCCGCACGACGAGCCTCCCGAGAAAACGGCCGCGGCGTGCCTACGGGAGCTGGCCGCCGGCGACGAAGAAATCGAGGTGGCCTGGCGCGAGGGCAAGCGGTACCGCATCGCCCTGGTCGCCCAGCCCGCGGCCGACCTGCCCCAGCGCGACTTGCCCCGCGGCGGCGTCTGGGTGGTCACGGGCGGCGCGCGGGGCATTACCGCGGCCATCGCCCTGGAACTGGGACGCCGCTTGGGGCCGAAGCTCCATCTTCTGGGCCGAAGCGCACTGCCGACCGTCGATCCTTCGTACCGCGACCTCGCGCCCGGCGAGCTCCAGCAACTCCGCAAACGCCTCTTCCACGAGGCCCGGCTCGAAGGCCGC
>DYLT01000103.1 GCA_020721945.1 Blastopirellula marina | reverse complement strand
GGCCGATCTCGATGCGGTCGGCCACGCCGCACCTGGCGAACAGCTCGACGAACCGGTCGAAGCGGCGGTAATCCAGCGCCAGCTTGCCGTCGGCCTGCCGCGTCACCGCGATCAGGGACCACGGCACCAGAACCACGTTTTGCCGGTGGGCCGCCATGTTCCGCGCGTAGCGCTCGAGCACGGTCCAGAAGGGCTCGGACCACATCTCGACCTGATGGGCCTTGGCAAGGTTGTTCAGGTTGAACCAGTTGGTCACCAGGACGTGGCGCGCATCCGGCAGCACGAAGGGATCGACCGACAATTCGACAGGGAGCGTGGCCTTCAGCGTCCCGGCCGCGGCCGTCACCTCGCCGCGATAGACGCCCGGCGGGGCATCCTTGGGGACGAACACCGTCAGCCACACGGGCTGGGTCGTGTTGGCCGCGAGGTCCATGGTGCGGGCCTCGAGGAGCGGATCGGGGATCTCGCACGGCGCGGCCCGCACACGCACCGCCTCGCTTCGTCGCGTGTTCTTCGCCAGAGGAATATAGCCCACGAAGCTCCACCGGACGTGATCCGGACCGAGCGTGGCGCGGCCGTCGGCGTGGCGTAGCGGCGAGACCTCGAGGCGCAGTCCTCGCAGGGCCGTGGTCGAACGCACGGCCAGTTGCGCCGGCTCGAACTCATTTCGCGCGGCCCGCAGCGAAAGACCCTTGCCCACCTCGCCCGGAACCGCGTCGCGAAAGACCTTCTCATGCGGGTCGACCGGCCAGACGCCAAGCGTGCTTTCGGCGGCGGGGGCGTAAGGAACCTCGAGCAACACGAACGCCATCAGGGCCAACCAGGCAGCGCGCTTCATCGGCGTGACCTCCTTCGACCAAAGGGCGAGCGATCGTACGAACTCCCGTCAGGACAGGCCCAGTATAACGCGGGCGGGCAAGACAACAACCAGCCTGGGAACGTTGACGACGGCGCCACGGCAATGGGGTGCAGCGCGGTCTGCGAAAGCCCTTGGCCCCCTACCACTCCCCCGGACCTCACGGCTATACTGCCGTTGTCGAACCACGCCACCCTTCTGGCGCCCGCGCCGATCCGGGCGCGGCCGGTCGCACGAAGGTCCTGTCCCGAGGAACGTCCCATGAACCAAGCTGCAAGCCCTGTTTCGCGTCGTGGATTCCTGGAAGCCGGCATAGGAGTGTTGGGAACCGCCACGGCGTTAGCCATGGCAACGCCGTCGGCCGGGGCCGAGGCGGCCGCGCTGCCGGCGTGGAAGCCGATCTCCGATCGGAAGATCCGCCTAGGCGTGGTCGGAGGAGGGTTCGGCTCGGCCTTCCAGTGGCACCGTCACCCGAACTGCCAGGTCGTGGCCATCAGCGATCTTCAGCCTGCGCGGCGCGACCACCTGATGAGGGTCTTCCAGTGCCAGAAGGCGTACGATTCGCTGGAAGAACTCGTCCAGGACGACTCGATCGAGGCCGTGGCCGTGTTCACCGATGCCCCCAGCCACGGCCGGCACTGCGCCTTGGTGATGAACCGCGGGAAGCATTGCATCTCGGCCGTGCCCGCCGCCTTCACCCTCGACGACTGCCAGCTCCTGAAGGAAACCAAGGAGAAGACCGGGCTGAAGTACATGATGGCCGAGACGAGCTACTACCACCAAGACGTGATTCGCGCCCGGTACCTCGTCGCCGCCGGGTGCAAGTTGGTCTACTCCGAGGGGCAGTACTACCACGACGGCGTGACGGCTCTGGGAAGCTGGAAGAACTGGCGCCGGGCCTTGCCGCCGATGTTCTACCCCACCCACTCGACCGCCTACTATGTGGGCGTGACCGGCAAGCGGCTGGTGCGGGTTTCGTGCCTCGGGCTGCCAGGCAAGGGGGAGGAGTGGGAGAAGAACCAGTACCAGAATCCGTTTGTCAACGAATCGGCGGCCTTCCACACCAGCGAAGGCACGATGTTCCGCTGCAATGTCTTCTGGAAATGCGACGCCGGCGGCGAGACCGGCCTGTTCGTCTGGGAGAGCACGCCGCGGAGGAACGTGCCCGACCACGTGCCGCTGCCGCCGACCTTGGAGCCCGGCGGGCACGGCGGCTCGCACGGGCCGTTGGTCAACGAGTTCCTTACGGCGATCCTCGAAAACCGCGAACCGGCGGTCAACGTCTACGAGGCCCTGGCGATGACCGCGCCGGGCATCGTGGCCCACCAGTCGGCCCTCAAGGGCGGCGAGTTATGGAAGGTGCCCAGTTACGATAAGGCATAAGCGCACCAGGCCTTGCCCAGAGCACCGCGGCCGGGAACCATTCCGAGGCGGGGGATCGTCCCGGCGAACGGTTACGTCGGTCGCGCCTTCGGCGCGCCGGCCGCCGGGAGCGCCCGGGTGGCCCAGGCCCGTCCGGAGATCCGCCATGGCCCATTACCTGCGTTATCTTGTGAGCGATCCGCGAGGTCTTTCGTGGACCGAGCTGGACGAGGCCCTCCGCGCGTTCGACGCCGCCTATCGGATCGAGCAGGAGGGATCCGAGCGCCGGCTCTGCTACGGCGACGGGGTGTTCGGCCGCATGACGCTGGCCCAGCGCGGCGACCCGTTCTTTGCCGAGGAGTTCGACGATCTCCAGGCGGCGATGGAGCATATCCCCTTGCAGGACCGGAAAACCGTGCGCCAGGTGATGCAGCACACCCAGGCCCTGATCGTCCTCCGGGTCGTCTGGGAAAACCGCGACACCGAAAGCACCCTGGAGCGGATTCAGCCGCTGTGGGATTGGCTTCTGGCCCATCGCACCGGGTTGCTTCAGGTCGACACCGAGGGGTACTACGGCCCAAGCGGCTTGATTCTCGTCGTCCGGTGAACGGCGCCGGCTACGGGGCGCGGCCGGCCGTGCGCAACTTGTCGAGGTCCTCGAAAAAACCCGGATAGGTCTTGGCCGTGCAGCCGGGATCGCGGATCATGACGCCGGGCACCTTCAGTCCCACCAGGGCCAGGCTCATGGCCATGCGATGATCGCCATAGGTGTCGATGGTCGCCCCGCAGAGCGGTTTGGGCGCGATCCGCAGTCCGTCGGGGCGCTCCTCGACCTCGGCGCCGAGCTTGCGCAGTTCCGTCGCCAGGGCCGCGATGCGGTCGGTCTCCTTATGGCGGATGTGGGCGACGCCGACGACCGTGGTGGGCCCCGAAGCGAAGAGCGCGACCGCCCCGAGGGTTTGCACGGTATCGCTGATCGGGTCCATGTCGACCTCGATCCCTCGAAGCGGTCGCCCCGTGACCGTGATGGAATCCCGGCCGTAGCGGACCTCGCATCCCATGCGCGCGAGGCACTCGCAGAACGCCACGTCGCCCTGGAGGCTGTCGCGCGCAAGGCCTTCGACGGTGACTTCGCCCTGCGTGATCGCCGCGGCGGCGAAGAAGTAGCTGGCGGCCGAGGCGTCGGGTTCGATCGCGTAGCGCCGCGCCAGGTAGGCTCCTCGCGGAACGGCGAACCGCTCGTGCCGGTGCTCGTCCACGGCGACGCCGAAGGCCCGCATCACCGCCAAGGTCATGCGCACGTACGGCTGCGAGACCAGATGCCCGATCACGCGCAGTTCCACGGGGTTTTGGGCATAGGGCGCGGCCATCAGCAAGCCGCTGAGA
Organism: Blastopirellula marina; assembly: GCA_020721945.1. Lineage (GTDB taxonomy): Bacteria > Planctomycetota > Planctomycetia > Pirellulales > Thermoguttaceae > JANLFZ01. The sequence continues at coordinate 11,855 of DYLT01000103.1, read as the reverse complement.
AACTGGCTGGAGATGGCCCCGGCGATCTGGGCCTGGCCGCCGGGAAGTCCGGCCGCCCGGATGAGCACCGGCGGACATCCATTGCCTTGCTCGCTTTGCGCGTCGGCGCCCAGTTGGCGCAGGGCGGCGAGCAGGTCCTCGATCGGCCGCTCCCGCATGCGCGGCGAGCCGTCGATGCGGTACGTGCCGTGGCCGAGCGTCACCAGGGCCGTGAGAAACCGCATGGTGGTGCCGCTATTCTCGACGGCGAGATCGGCGGACGACGCGGGCAGCCTGCCGCCGCAGCCGGCCACGCGAAGGGTCGAAGCGGCAGGGTCGTGCGTGACGTCCAAGCCGAGACGCCCGAGGGCTTCGATCATCACCCGGGTATCGTCGCTGTCCAGGGCGCCGGTCAAGAGCGACTCGCCGTCGGCCAACGCCGCGCACACCAGGGCCCGGTTGGTGATGCTCTTCGACCCGGGCGGGCGGACCACGCCGTAAACGGGCCCTCCGGGTCGCATCTCGATCCTATCCATCGGGTTCTCTCGTGCCGATACCGATATCGTCTCGATGGCGCAACCGTGCACCCGATCGGTGAAACTATCGGGTGGCCGCGATTTTCCAAAGCGAGGCGCGGGTGCGGAAGAAGACAGCCTCGTCGGCAATGGCCGGCGACGCCAGCGTCGCGGCATCGAGTTGCCCGGTGCCGGCCAGTCGGCCCTCCGCGCCCAGACGAACCACCTGCACCAATCCATCTTGATTGACCACATAGAGCAATCCCTCGGCAATCGCCGGCGTGGCCCAGATTGAGCCGCGCAGCCGGAATTGCCAGAGGATCTTGCCCGTCGCCGCGTCGCCGCAAACCAGAATGGCCGGCGACTTGAGCGTGTAGATCTTGCCCTCGTGGACCACCGGACTTGCGTTCTCGCACCGCAGGCGACGCGATTCCCACACGGGGCGGACTTGCCGCGTGGCGGCATCGTACCGCAAGGCCACGATGCCCCGGTTGGCCGGCAGGAAGATGGTCTGGCCCTCCACCGCGGCCGTCGAAAGCGTCGAGCAGTCGGCCGCGTAGCTCCAGACTTCGGCGCCGGTACGGGGATGGTGGGCGCTGAGGCGCGAGCGCGACTGGAGGAGGACCAGGTCGTCGGCGGGGTCCTTCCCGCGCCACACGCAGGGCGTGGTCCAGCAGGGCGTCGGCTCCCGCGCGACACGCCAGCGCGTCTGGCCGGTCGCCGCATTTAAAGCGATGGCGAATGATTCGCCCGGGCATTCCAGTTGCGCCACCACCAGGTCGCCGACGACCATCGGCGACGAAGCCATGCCCACGTCGTTGCGGGTGGTGGGCGACTCATAGGCCAGCCCGCGAATCCACTGGAGGTTCCCCTCCAAGTCGAACGCCGCCAGGTCGTTCGACGAGAACAAGGCATAGACGCGTTGGCCATCGCTGGTCGGCGTCGATGCGGCAACTCCGCCGAAGGGGTGATGGTACACATGGCCGGTCGCCCAAAGCTGCCGCTCCCAACGCGGCTTGCCCGAGAGCGCGTCGACCGCGAGGACATGGAGCCGATCTTGGCGCGGTCCGCTGGCCGCCGTGACGATCACCAGTCCGCCGACGACGATCGGGCTGGCCGGCCCAGGGCCCGGCAACGCGGTTTTCCAGGCGATGTTCTTGCCGGGCGCGAACTCGGTGGGAACGCCCCTGGCGTCCGATTCGCCCGTGCCCAGGGTTCCGCGGAAGTGTCGCCAGTCGGCCATGAGCAGGAAGGGGGGAAGCAAGAAGTCGAGCCCCTGCACGCCCGACCCATCGGCCCCAACGGACCGGGGAAGCTTGGCCCGTGCGGTCCATGATCCCGCAACCATTCGACGCGGGGGCACGGACCTTGGGCTTGCCGCGGACTTCTTTTCGGCAGCCGAAGCGGGGCGGGCCAGGCGGTCGGTCGAAAGCACCGGAGTCCCCAGTGCGTCGCACACCCGGAGCTTGAATCCCCACTCGCGCGCCCAGTCGGCCGTCAGTTCGTTCTGGCACGCCTTGACGAGGATTCGATTCTTGCCGACGACCAACGCCACCCGATGGACGTATTGATCGGGCTGACCGCCCGAGTGGTAGACGGGGTATTCGGCCACCAGACGGCCGTTGACCCAGAGCTTGGGGGCGTTGAACGAAGTCATCCGGATCTCGACCTCGCGGGGCTTGTCGGCGACGAACTCGGTCATCGCGTAGCCCACGACCGCCTTCTCTTCTTGGAACGCCTTGTTGAAATCGACCATGCCGAAGTCATCGTGGCTGACGTAGTCGGTCCACCGAACCTGCCCGTGTTTACCTTGGTAGACGGCATCGGGCTGGTACTCCTGTTCCGGCGGATAGACCTGGGCGAAACCACGGCCTGCCGTGTTGTCGAACGGCCCGATGACTTTCCAGTGGACGATGTAGCCGAGTTGCCGGGCGACATCGATGGGTTGGCCTAACTTTCGCAAACGGTCGGCGATCTGGGTCACCTGGTCCAGATCGCGGGCCGCGGCAAGGGCCTGGCCATAGATGGCGACGGCCTGGGCGGAGTCCTTCGCCGTGGCCGCCTGATCGATGAGCCGGGCGACCGCATCCCGCCGCATCTCCAGGCTGGGGTCGTTGAGCATCGCCGGGATGATGCGCGTGCGAGCCTTGGGATCCACGCGCACGAGCCACTCGTAGGCCAGCCGCCTCGCCCGGGGCTCGTGCTTCGTGTCGAGCACGAACCGCTCGAATGCGGCGGCAGGGAGGGGCTTCTCCGTTCGAAGCGCGCGTTCGGCGACCGCGTCCACCGCGGTCCGGATCCAGTTGGCGGCTAGCGGATTCGCCCCGTCGAGTGCTGCCAGCAGGGTCGGCAGTTGGCCGGCATCGACCTGGGCCAGCCTGGCCCAGGCCAGAGCCGCCTCGCGATGGCCCACCCCGTGAGCGCCGACCGCGCGCAGGGTTTCGAGCAGCGAGGCGATCGTCGGAGCGGGCGAGGACTCGCCCGGCCCCGCCGGAGTTTGGGTCGAGGGGCTCTGGGCAGTCAGGGCAGACCAGGCGACCATCGCCAACCAGAAAGAGTGCATGGAGGCCTTCCAAGGTGCAGGGCTTGTCGTATCTTCCAAGATGACCATTATATTGGGTTGGCTGCCCGCGCGAAACCTCGGGCGCGGAACGGATGGCCAGCCGACGGCCGGTCCTGTCACGCCAAAGCAGGGAGAGCCCCCGGTGAGTACCCAGTCGACGCTTCGTTACGACTTCGTTGCCCCCCAGCGGATCGTCTTCGGATGGGGCCGGCGCCGCGAGGCGGGCGCCTTGGCCCAGTCGCTTGGATGCCGAGCCTTCGTGGTCTGCGGCGCCACGGCGCTGATCGACGACGGCACGATCGACCCGATGCGTCGCGCGATCGAGGCGGGCGGCGTTCAGACCGTGCTGGTCGAGACCATTCTCCACGAGCCCGAGGTCGCCGACGTGGACCGTACCGCCGCCCGGCTTCGCGAGATGGGCGCCGGGCCGGGCGATTTCGTTTTGGCGATCGGCGGCGGGGCCGCGATCGACCTGGGCAAGGCCGCGGCCGCCATGGCCACCAACGACCAGAGCCCCACGGTCAAGGACTACCTGGAGAACGTCGGACGCGATCTGAAGCTCGTCCGCGACCCCTTGCCCGTCATGGCCATGCCGACGACGGCGGGCACGGGCGCCGAGGCCACGCGCAACGCCGTGCTCTCGTCCTACGATCCCCCGTTTAAGAAGAGCCTCCGTTCGGAGAAGATCATGCCCCGGATCGCCCTGGTCGATCCCGAGCTGACCGTGAGCGTTCCGCCCGAGGTCACCGCCGCCAGCGGCATGGACGCGATCACCCAGTTGATCGAGAGTTACCTTTCGCGCAAGGCGCAGCCGATTCCGCGGGCCTTGGCGATCGAGGGGCTGCGCGAGGCGATTCCGTCGATCGTCGAGGCGGTGGAAAACGGCCGATCCCGCGCCGCACGCGAGAAGATGGCCCACGCGGCCATGCTCTCGGGCATGGCCTTGGCGAACTCGGGGTTGGGCATGGCGCACGGGGTGGCGGCGGCCCTGGGCGTTCACGCGCGGGTGCCCCATGGAACGGCCTGCGCGCTGTTGTTGCCGATGGCGCTGCGCGTCAACCGGCCCGTGTGCGAGCAGGAGTTGGCTCGGTTGGGACGAGCCCTGTCGCTCGGGACGCCCTCGGCCACCGACGAGGAGGCAGCCGAAGCCCTGGTGCGCGAGATCGCCGCGTTGTGCGACCGGGTGGGCACCCCGCGGCGGCTTTCCCAGGTCGGCGTCACGCGCGACCAGATCCCCGCCATCGTGCGCGACTCGCGCGGCAGCAGCATGAGCGGGAATCCGCGCGAGCTTTCCGATGCCGAACTGACCGCCCTCCTCGAGGAAATCTACTGACACACCCCGGCGCAAGCAGGTCCTTGCGCGAAACCTCAACCTCCGACAACGCGACCTCGAAGGAGCCGCCGTGATCCTCTCGGCCGGATTGACGCCCGCCTGGCAACAGATCCTCGTCTTCGATGCGTTCCGCTACGGTGAGGTGAACCGAGCGCGAGAGGCGCATTGGTGCGCCTCGGGCAAGGTGTTCAACGCGGGCATGGCCGCGCACCGGCTCGGCGGGCCCAGCCTCACGCTGGCCACGGTCGGCGGCCCGCCCTTGGAACTGATCGAGCGCGAGTTCCATGCCATGGACGTCCCGCACCGCTTTGTGGTCACGCGGGCGGCCACGCGAGTCTGCACGACGATTCTCGATCGTGCCGGGGGCAAGATCACCGAACTGGTCGAAAACGGTCGCCCCCTGTCCACGGGAGAACTCGACGCGTTCCGCCGAGCCTACACCGAAGAGGCGGCCCGGGCTGAGGCGGTCGTGCTCATCGGCTCCTTGCCAGCCGGCACGCCGGCCACCTACTATGGCGATCTCGTCGCGGTCACCCCATGTCCGGCCGTTCTCGACTTCCGCGGGGAGGGGCTGCTGTCGGTCCTGAACCGGGAACCCTTGGTCGTCAAACCGAACCGCGAGGAGTTGGTCCAAACCCTCGGCCGGCCTCTGCCGACCGATCATGATCTTTGCGAGGCGATGCGATGGCTCAATGAGCGCGGGGCGCGCTGGGTGGTCGTCACCCAGGGGGCCGGACCGGTGTTCGTCACGTCGCATCGAGGGGCTTGGCGCTTGTGGCCACCCCCGGCCGAACACGTGGTCAACCCCATCGGCTGCGGCGATGTGCTGGCGGCATCCATCGCTTGGGGCGTAGGTCACGGGTCCGATGTTCTCGACGCGGTACGCCTGGGCATGGCCGCCGCGGCCTCGAATCTGCGGCAGTTGTTCCCGGGACGGATCGACCCGGTGGGCATGCACGAGCAAGCCAAAGGGGTCTGCCTAGAGGCCATCGAATAAAGGGCGGCGGTGGCCGGCCATGCGCCGGGCGATGCCTAGCACGAATCGGCACAGACGGCGAGGGCGGATTCGTCTTTCCGTCGGCCCTCGACCTCCTGCCTGACGATGGGGATCTCGGGAGGTCCGGAAAAGCCGAGCCTGACGCGGCTCCCGCGGACCTCCAAGACGGTGACGCTGATCTCGCCACCGATCACGACCCGTTCTCCGGGCTTGCGGCTTAGTACGAGCATGGCCGATGGCCTCCTGGGATAGACAATTTGTACTGTTCTAATTGCCGATTTTACTAAGCTTCTCGGCCCGGTCAAGGGGGATTTCCGCTCGCCCAAGAGACCAGCATGCCCAGGATGCGAGAAATCCGCAAAACGGACGAACGGCTCCTTGCATTTTTCGTCGGGAAAACCTTACAATGAAGCGTGACGCATTGCGAGGCGCTGTCCTCTTGTCTCGAGGGGGGACGGGTCATGGTCGAGTATTGGTGGGTTTTCCTGGCTGCCATACTCCTCCTGGTTTTCCTGGTGTGGGCGTGGTTCCCGGTGTGCGCGGGGATAGCGCGCATGCGGTTTGCCGAGGCACGTCGCGATTTCCATCACCAGAGGGAACGGTTGGAGGCCAAGTTTGTCCAGTTGGGCATGGTCTCGACACGCCCGGAGGCCTCACGTTGGATCGACTGCGACTTCGAGGACGAGGTCGCGTATGCCCGCAATCGGACCACCGGCGAGCTGTCGGCCTTTGTGGCGGTAACCCTCGAGATGGAGGATCTGCCCGACCGGAGCAACGTGGCTGGTGATGCGGTTAGCAATCTTCGCGCCGCGACGGCCGTATTTCGCTTTGACGGCCGCCATTGGGAGACCGAGGGACGCGCCATCTTCAATCTGACCCCCACCGAGGCGATCCGCCATTACCAGCGCGACCTGGAATTGCTTGCCCAAGAGGCGCCTGGAAGACCGTGACCAAGAAACGGCGCGATCTGCGTTTTTTGGCGGGGTAGCGGTTCCCCCGGTGTGACGGTACCTTCCGGCACGGTCGGCTGTCTTTCGCGCGACTCTTGCAGTCCCGGGGGCTGGTTGTGCAGTCCGGGTTACATCGAGGCCCACCAGGGGCTTGAAGCAGGCTTTTCGAGGCGGTCGATAGTCTGACCAGCGACACATGGGTACCCATCAAGGGGAGATTGGAGGGCTCGAACATGGCCAGCTTCGACTTGCCTGCGTCGGACCAGGGTCGCCATTGCGGTGCTTGCACCGTGTGTTGCACCCATCTGCCCGTTCCGGCGGGAATCCTCGGACCGTGGGGCAAACCCGCTGGCGTCCCCTGTCGCCATGTGGGACCCTTGGGTTGCCGCTGTTACGACCGGCGACCCGCCATGTGTACCGAATTCCGGTGTGCCTGGTTGGCCGATCCCGGCTGGCCCGGTGCTTGGCGGCCGGATCGCTCGGGCTTGTTGTGTTTGCGGGAAATCCTGGATTGCGGTTTGCCTGGCGCCCTGGTGTACGAGGTCCGGTCGCAAGCGCTGGCCAGCCCGATCGCCACGCAGATTCTGGACGAGATCGAGCGTACCACGACCGTCCTGGTGACCATCGACACCCATCAGAATCGCCAGCACGTGCCAGGCCGTTGGCCGGCTGCCACGGCCGAAGTCCGCCGCATGGCGTCGTAGGGACCCGCCCGGCAGGCCCTTACGAGGCCAGCAGCTTGCGGGTGACGGTCTGGAGGATGCCGCCGTTGCGGTAATACTCGAGTTCGACGGGCGTGTCGATGCGGACCTTCGCGCGGAACACGATCGCCGTGCCGTTAGGCGAGGTCGCGCGCACGGTCAGTTCGCTTCCCGGGCGCAGGCGGCTGGTCAGCCCGGGCAGATCGAAGACTTCTTCGCCGGAGAGCCCCAACGACGGCCAGGTCTTGCCCGAGGGCAACTCCAACGGCAACACGCCCATGCCCACCAGGTTGCTGCGGTGGATCCGCTCGAAGCTGGCGGCGATGACCGCGCGCACGCCGAGCAAGAAGGTCCCCTTGGCGGCCCAATCGCGGCTGCTGCCGGTGCCGTACTCTGCTCCGGCCAGCACGACCAGCGGCACCCCTTCGGCCTGGTACTTCCTGGCCGCGTCGTAGACCGACATGATCTCGCCGTCGGGCAAGTGACGTGTGACGCCCCCCTCGGTACCCGGCGCCAACAGGTTGCGGATGCGGAGGTTGGCGAAGGTGCCCCGGGTCATTACCCGGTCGTTCCCCCGGCGAGCCCCATAGCTGTTGAACTCGGCCGGCGCAACGCCATGCTCGATGAGGTACTTGCCCGCCGGGCTCGACGACGCAATGGAACCGGCCGGCGAGATGTGGTCGGTGGTTACCGAATCGCCCAGGGCCACCAGCACGCGGGCGCCGCGGAGGGGCTTGATTCCCGGCGGCTTGGGCTTCAGCTCCAGAAGAAAGGGCGGTTCCTGGATGTACGTGCTTTGGGGGTTCCAGGGGAACAACTCGCGGTCGCTGGCGGGCAGGGCGTTCCAGGCCGGATTGGACTCGAACACGTTGCCGTAGCGGCGCCGGAACATCTCGGGATCGAGGGCTTGCCGGACCACCGCATCGATCTCTTCCTGCGTGGGCCACACGTCGCGCAGGTACACCGGCTGCCCGTCCGCGCCGGTCCCGAGCGGGTCGCGGTCGAGATCCACATCGAGCGTTCCCGCCAAGGCGTAGGCCACGACCAGCGGCGGGCTGGCCAGGTAGTTCGCCTTGACCAGCGGGTTGATCCGTCCCTCGAAGTTTCGATTGCCGCTCAGGACGGCGGCCGCGACCAGGTTTCCTTCGCGGACCGCGTGGGCCACGGGTTCGGCCAGGGGGCCACTGTTGCCAATGCACGTCGTGCATCCGTACCCGACGGTCTGGAAACCCAGGGCATCCAGGGCCTTGCCGAGCCCCGCCTTCTCGAGATAGTCGGTGACCACGCGCGAGCCGGGGGCCAGGCTCGTCTTCACGTGCGGCGGCACGCGCAGCCCGCGCTCGACCGCCTTGCGGGCAAGAAGGCCCGCGCCCACCATCACGCTCGGGTTGCTCGTGTTCGTGCAACTCGTGATCGACGCGATGACCACGGCCCCGTGGCCGATCGCGCTCGAGGGGCCGTCGGACCGGACCACGGCCGTGCGCGCCAGATCCGAGGCGCCCAGCGCAAACCCCCGCTCGCTCACGGGCGCGACCAAGGCGCGCCGGAACGCCTCCCGGACCGCCCCAAGCGCCACGCGATCCTGGGGGCGTTTCGGGCCGGCCAGGCTCGGCTCGACCGATCCCAGATCAAGCCGGAGGATCTTGGTGAACTCGGGGACGCCGGCCGCATCGGTTCGGAACAGTTGCTGCTCCTTCGTGTAGCGTTCGACCAGCGCCACATCGGCCTCCGAACGGCCCGTCAAACGCAGGTACTCGAGCGTCTGCTGGTCGATGGGAAAGAACCCCATCGTGGCCCCGTACTCGGGCGCCATGTTGGCCAACGTCGCCCGGTCGGCCACGCGCATGCGCGACACCCCGGGCCCGAAGAACTCGACGAACTTGTTGACCACGCCTTCCTTGCGCAGGATTTGGGTCACGGTGAGCACGAGATCCGTTGCCGTGGCGCCGCGGGGCAGCTCGCCGACCAGCTCGAAGCCGACGACCTCGGGCAGCAGCATCGAAAGGGGCTGGCCCAGCATCACCGCCTCGGCCTCGATCCCGCCCACGCCCCACCCCATCACGCCCAGCCCGTTGATCATGGTGGTGTGGCTGTCGGTGCCGACCAGGGAGTCGGGCAGCGCCACCTGCCCGCCCTCGTGCGCGCGGAGGAACACGCACCGGGCCAGAAACTCGAGGTTCACCTGGTGGACGATCCCGACCGACGGAGGCACGACGCGAAAGTTGGCAAACGCCTTCTGGCCCCAGCGGAGAAACTCGTACCGTTCGCGATTCCGCGCGAACTCCAACCGGACGTTCTCCGCCAGCGCGTCGGCCGATCCATACCGATCCACTTGCACCGAGTGATCGATCACCAGATCGACGGGGATCAGGGGATTGACCTTCTTCGGATCGCCTTGGAGCCGATGGATCGCGCTGCGCATGGCCGCGAGGTCCACCACCGCCGGCACGCCGGTAAAGTCCTGGAGCACCACCCGCGCCGGCTTGAAGGGGACCTCGACCCGCGCCGGCGACGCCGCGCTCCAGCCCGCGACGTTCTTCACGTCGTTCTCGGTGACCTCGAACCCGTCGCAGTTCCGCAGCACCGATTCCAACAAGACACGAAGGCTATACGGCAAGGCCCCGAGCCGCGTCAGGCCGAGGTCTTCCAGTCTCGTCAACCGGTACAGGGCGGCCGGTCCCGAGCCGGTATCGAACACGTCACGTGCGCCGAACGGATCGGTCGGGGTCATGGGTCGATCATTCTCCTGGTCGCGCGACGGCTTCGTGTTTCACGGGCCCCTGGGGCCCTAGCGTTTCTATCATCTTCGGGCATGGGGTGGGTTTCGCCTATGCCCCGGATGGAAGGGCCACCTGTCGCACTCGCGAGCGAACTCCCATCGCCGCGGCCAACGGGGCAAGTTCACTTCTTGGCGGCCGGTTTGGCGGGCGGTTCCGTGTAGGCGAGTTCGAGAGATCGATCGCCCATCTCGGCGTACACCCGGAAGTGAAGCCGTCCGACTTTGTGCAGCGCCAGGTAGGTGTCGGCCACCCAGGCCTCGTGATCGAGAAGGTCTTTCTGCATGCGCAGCTTCTGGTCGTGCTTCTTCTTCTCGTCCTTCAGTTGCGCCTCGATCTCGCGGAGCGGGTTGACCAGGTACAGCTTGACCTGCTCGGGGTTGAAATTCTTGGGCAACACCAAGCTGTCCTTGCGCAATCTCAGATCGAGCGCCAGCGACATGCCCCGAAGCTGCGGCACGAGTTGGAACTTGAAGACCGGGTGCTCCTGGTGGTAGAGATCCTTGCGCAAGATCCCCACGACGACCGGCGGCTTCAGCCCGACCAACTGCTTCGGCTCGCACGTGAATAGCACGTCGCGCTTGCCGCCGGCGCCTTCGATCGCCGTCACCTCGACGCGCAAGGCCGAGGGGTTGGGCAGCCACTCGACCTCGAGGGTCTGATTCGCCCCGCGGAGAAAGTCGATCGCTAGCGGATCGACCTTCTTCGGCGAACGCAGCGCCACCGGCCGCGGCGCGCCGCCTGCCCGAACCTCGAGGGTGCAGTTGCGCAGATGGTTCGCGGCCTCGTCGGCCCCCTCGAGCCATTGGAACATCAGGCCCTCCTTCTCGCGGTAGAAACGCGCGACCTCGAGTTGCGTTTCTTCCTTGCCGCGGGTGGTCGAGAGCGAGACCACCCAGGACGACTTGCCGTCGGCTTGCCGCGCGGCAAGCCGAAACGCGCGGTTCCCGCGGATCGCCAGATCGCCGCCCAACAGTTCCAGGTTGCAGACGAGATCCTCCGGCCCGTAGATCTTCGCCAAACGCACGGGCTGCGAACCGCCGCCTGGTTCGACGATCGGCAGATCGACGGTCTTCGGCAGGTCGCGCAGGGGATCGCCCGGCGGCGCGGCTTTCGGCGGCGCGGAGGGGATGTCCTTGGCCGTTTCTTTGCCTGGTTCCTTCGTGGGTTCCTTGGCCGGTTGTTTGCCTGGTTCCTTGGCGGGTTCCTTGGCAGGCTCTTTTCCCTTGGGTGGCGTTGGGGTTGCCTTGGGCGCTTTGGGATCGGCCGCAGGCGGCGATGGCTTGGGCGGTTCTTTCGGCGGATCGGTCTTGGCCGGAGGCTTCGACGGCGCGGCTTGCACCGGCTCCTTCTTGCTGGGCGTCGGCTCGGACCGGGCCGGCGAAGCTGGCGGCGCGACTGCTCCCTGTTCCGAACCAGCGCCCAGATCAGGACCTTGATCCACGGCGAGCTTCAACCCTTTCCAGGTGTCGTCAATCTTGGGTTGGGAGGCCGCGGGGCGCGGGCGGGCCTCGTCGAGCCGGGCGGTCGACTGTTCTGCCGGACGGCGGAACACGAAGAAGAGCACCATGGCCAAGGCGAGGACCGCCACGCCGGCCAGCCCGGCAGCCACGGCCAGACGGCGACGGTCCTTCCACGCCGGCGTACGCGCCCGGTCGGCCTCTGCCGCGCCGCCCGCGTCGGGCAGAGGTCCACTGGGATAACCCGCCTGCCACTCGGCCAAGGCCGCGCTGAGTTCCGCCGCCGACTGGAACCGCTCGGCCGGGTTCTTGGCCATCATCTTCTGGCAAATGTCGAGTAGCGCTGGCGGGGCATCGGGACGTTCGTCGCGGATGCTTCGGGGCTGTTGGGTCTGGTGCTTGGCGATCCGCTCAGTCAGCGTACCCTCGGGGAAGGGAGGGTGCCCGGTCAGCAGGAAGTAGAACGTGCAGCCCAACGAATAGATGTCGGCGCGATGGTCCAACTCGGGGCTTTGGGTGGCCTGTTCGGGCGCCATGTAATCGATCGTGCCGACCAGACCACCACTCGAGGCGGCCTCCT
>DYLT01000487.1 GCA_020721945.1 Blastopirellula marina | reverse complement strand
GAACAGGCCATCACCCACCGCTTCCCCCTGACCCGGATCGCCGAAGCCGTGGAGGCTATGGGCGGCGCGGCGAGGAATAAGGTGATCATCCTGCCATAGGAGGTGACCGTCGTGTCTCGACACAGGGAACAGCCGACCCGCCGCGACGTCCTGGCCGGTGCGGCGACCGTTGCCGTCGGCCTGACCGCCGCGAACGGACAACCCGCGCGTAAGCCCAACGTTGTCCTCATCCTCGCCGACGACCTCGGCTGGATGGACACCGAGACGTACGGCAGCCGGTTCTACCGAACGCCCAACATAACGCGGCTGGCAAAGCGCGGCATGCTCTTCCGCAACGCCTACGCAGCCAATCCCCTGTGCTCGCCGACCCGAGCAAGCATCCTGACGGGCCAGTATCCGGCGCGGCTGCGTTTCACCACTCCGTCCGGGCACGAGCAGCAAGTCGTGCTCGACCCGAAGATGCCTGACAAAGGCCCGGCGCATCACAAGGCGGTGCAGCCTCCGACACGAACGCGTCTTCCGCTGGAGTACCGCACGCTCGCCGAGCGCCTCAAGGACGCCGGCTATGCGACGGCCCACTTCGGCAAGTGGCATCTTGGATGGCCGCCATACGGTCCCGAAAGCCAGGGTTTCGACGTTGTCGCGCCGGGTGGCTCTTATCCAGGACCACCGCGCTACTTCTCGCCCTACAAGATGGCGGGCTTCCCCGATGGCCCGAAAGGTGAGCACATTGACGATCGGCTGGTCAGCGAGGCCACGAAGTTCATCAACGCCAACCGCGACCGGCCCTTCTATCTGAACTTCTGGCTCTTCTCGGTGCATGCGCCGTTCCAGGGCGAGCCGAGCCTCATCGAAGAGAACAGGCCGCGCGTCAACCTGCGCAATCCTCAGCAGTGCCCCACCATGGCCGCGATGATCACCTCCATGGACCGCGCGGTCGGCAAGCTGCTCGATGCGCTCGATGCCGCCGGCGTCACCGACGACACGCTGATCATCTTCATCTCCGACAACGGCGGCAACATGTACGACCGCGTCGAGGGCATCACGCCCACGAGCAACCACCCCCTGCGCGGCGGCAAGGCATCCATTTACGAGGGCGGCACGCGCGTGCCCATGATCGTTGCATGGCCCGGCAAGGTGCGGCCCGGAACGCGAACGGACGCCCTCGTCTCGACGATTGACCTCTACCCGACGATCCTGAGTGCGCTCGGGCTCGAACCCGATGCCAACACGCGTTTCGATGGCCTCGACCTGGGTCCGGTGCTGCAGCGCAAGGCGAGCGCCGTGCGCGACGCCCTCTTCTGCCTCTTCCCGCACTACGTGCCCGCAACCGAGAACCTGCCATCGGTCTGGGTGCGCAAGGGCGACTGGAAGCTCATACGGTTCTTCGCCGATGGGCCCGATCAGCAAGACCGCTTCGAGCTCTACAACCTGCGGCGGGACATCGGCGAACGGCGCAACCTTGCCGACGCCATGCCGGCGAAGGTGCGTGAGCTGGACGCACTGATCACGCAGCACCTTGCCGATACGCAGGCGCTCGTGCCCTTCGCGAACCCGGCCTATCGCAAGGCGGTCGCAGGCTGGATGGGCATCAACCACGCCACGCTCACGGAGCGCAGCGGCATGCTGCATGTTCAGTCATCGGGCGGTGATCCGTCGCTCGTCGCCCAGTCCGTACCCGTGACGAGAGGGCCGCTCGTCTTCACCTGGCGCATGCGGTCCACCAGCTCTGGCCCGGCGCAGGTCTTCTGGACGACCCGCGCCTTCCCCGCCTTCTTCCGCGATCGCTCCGCCGTTGTCGAGATCACCCATGACGGGGCATGGCACGAGTATAAAGCCGAACTGCGCCCTGACGGGCCCATCACCGGCCTCCGGCTCGATCCGAGCGCCGGAGCGGGCGACATGGAGATTGCCTGGATGCGCCTCAGCGACGCCGGAGGGGCGCTCCTCCGCGAATGGAAGCCAGGGATCACATAGCCCTGCGCAGCGTATTGGATGCGTCCGGAAGTGGAGCAGCCCGGCGCGGTCACTCCGTCTCGTGCTGCTTGCTTGACCCGTTGGCAGTCGGCTGCGTCGCTCCGCGACGGACCGGGGGTGTGGATGGGCCCGCGTCGCGCCCCCGAGGTCCAACGACCTCGGCTATCATCCACCGTCGCTCCGCGACGGAATGGGCCGACGGGCAACGTCGCGTAGCGACGGTGGATAGAAGCCGGGCGGCGTAAGCCCCCGGAATGCGGCATCCCCGGAACGCGGCATCCCCGCAATGCGGCGTCCCCGCA
>DYLT01000486.1 GCA_020721945.1 Blastopirellula marina | reverse complement strand
CGGGCCACGTGTGCCTCGTCGTGGGGAACATCATGCTCACCGGCGACCACGTGCTTTTGCGAACCGTTCCCCAGCAATGGCCCGAAAGCCTCGCCCCCTTCACCGGCTTGGGACACTATCTCGAATCGCTGGACCGGGTCCAGCGCATCGAGGGGATCGAGTTGGCCCTGGGCGGGCACGAGCCGCCCATCCGCGACTTCTACCAGCGGTGCGACGAGATCCGCCAGAGCCATTGGCGCCGGCTCGATCGGCTGCTGGAGATCCTGCGCAAGGCCCCCGAGCCGCTTACGATCGACCAGATGGCCGAACCGATGTATTCTCACCAGAAGGGCTTCTTCGCAATGCTGGCGCTCTTTGATGTCGGTTCGCGCATCGAGTACCTGGCCCAGCGCGGCCATTTGGCAATCGCCAACCTCGACCAGATCGAGCGCGATCCCACGGCCGCGTGGCGCTATCGGGTCTGCCGCCATGCCTGAGGTCCGTCATGTCGCGTTGTTGATATTAGGCCCGACCGGCTCGGGCAAGACGCCCCTGGGCGATCTGATCGAGGCTCGTGGGCTCTTGGTCCGGCGATGCCTTCATTTCGATTTCGGTGCGAACTTGCGGCGTCTGGTCCAGCGCGATCGGCCCGGCCCGATCGTCCGCCGCGAGGACCTCGACTTCCTCCGGCAGGTGCTCCATCGCGGCGCCCTGTTGGAAGACGAGCATTTTTCTCTGGCCCAGCGCGTGCTTGGCGAGTTTCTCGCCGCGCGCCATGCCGATGCTCGAACGCTTGTGGTGCTCAACGGCTTGCCGCGGCACGCGGGTCAGGCCGAGGCGATGGAGCGAATTGTCGACATCCGGGCCGTCGTGTCGCTGGAGTGCACGGCGGAGACCGTTTTCGAGCGCATTCGACGCAACGCGGGCGGCGACCGTGCCGGGCGCCCCGACGACGACCTGGACTGCATCCGGCGGAAGCTGCGGGTCTTTGGCGAGCGGACCGCGCCGTTGGTCGACCACTATCGCCAGCGGGGCACGCCGGTCGTAACCGTCGAAGTCACCGCGAGCGCCACGCCCGAGGAAGTGTTCGCGCTAGTGCCTTGGTCCACGCTGGCGCTGTGAACGGGCGATGGGCAACCGGCCGCGCGGCCCACCAGCGCGGCGGTTGCGCGGTCGCCGAACGACCGGTCAGGGTGGTTTGCCGGGTGGCGTGCCGGAGCGTTTCGGAATCGCCCCGGGAAAAGGCGACGTGCCCGAGGTGATCACGGCCCGCGTCGCCGGCCCGGGAGCCGGGGAATCGGCGGCACCGGCCATCGTGGCGGGATGCGGGCCGGCGGATCGGTCCAACCTCCCCAGGGCCGCGGCCGCACGCTGGCGGATGCGTTCCGAGGGTTCGCCCGCAACGGCCTGCTCGTTTGTCCCGGCCGAGTTCAGGCGTCGTAAGGTTTGCAACAAGTCGTCGTCGGGTGGGTGCCGATCGTCGCGGGCCATGTGCTCGGCCACGGCCGAGACGGCCGCGAACCGGACCGGCTCAAGCCAGTCGTCCATCGCCGCCAGGAGGTTCTTCTTGTGCGCCGCACGATCCCCATGCCAGCCTGCCTCGGCCCATTCGCCAATCGACTTGACCCGTTGCGGGAGACTCAGTTCTTCGCGCGCAAGTTGCGCGGCCAGGGCCACGCAGGCGATTGGCAGGGCCGCGGCGTCGGGCGATGCCACGCGCGCGAGCATCGGGGCGTCTCTGACCACGGCCGCGTCCGACGGCGACGCCGACGTGGCCGGCCTTCGGGCGAGGCTTTCGCCCAACGCCTCGCCCGCCGCCAGGCGCACGCGCTCCGACGGCTCGACGAACTTCCCGTGCTCGTCGCGGAGGCTGGCCAGCATCGTCAAGTGCTCGATCAATCCCGAGTGCCGTGGGTGGCTCGGCCCCGTCCCCAGGCGGCGGGCGACCGCCACGACGGTGGCGTAGCGCACCTCCTCGTCGGGATAGAACATCGTCGTGGCCAAGGCGTCGGGCACATCACGGGCCAGACGCGGATGTCCCCAACCGGTCTCGGCAAGATACCGCGCCGCCATGCCCACGGTCTCGGCCAGCCGTTTCTCGAGCGTGGCCGGCGCCGGGACCACCTTCGTCGGCATCGCCAACGGCGGCGCAGGAGGCGTCGGAACCGGCGCGCCGACGGCCGGCGTCTTGTCGGGACCCTGGGGGCTGGGCCAAGCCGGTTCACGGGGCGACTCGGCCGGGCGAATTCCCACGGCAAGCTCGGTCGGCTCGACCGGCTCCGCCGGCTCCGGGCCGTTGGGT
>DYLT01000485.1 GCA_020721945.1 Blastopirellula marina | reverse complement strand
GGTCGTGACGGACAGCGAGCCCCATCTCTTGTTGGCCGGGCGATACCACCGCGAGGAGGAACTGCACGTGGACGTGGGGGGCGAGGAGCCGACCCGCGTCGCGTTCCGCACGCCGGGGCAATGGGACGCGCTTCCCCTGAAGGATGGCGACGACGCGGTCATCGTGGCCGCGCTCGACCGCCGCGGTCGGCTCGAGGTCGCCTGGGTGGCGGACGCGGCGAGCGGCGCGGCGGTCCGGGTTCGCGACCTCGCCCGACACCCCCGCGCAACGGCCCTGGTCGCCGGATTCCTTGTGGCCTCGCCGGTCCTGGCCGGCGGCTGGTCGTCGGCTCTCTGATTTGGGTGAACCCTCGAACAGGAACATCGACATCCCGCCGCTGTCTGGCCGACAAACGCCCTCCCATTGCACGGGCCAACGTTGCTCACCTGGTAGAGCATCGGATTCGCAGTCACCAGGTCCGGGGCCCGAGTGCCCACGTTGGTCCTGTAATTACAAGTGGTTACGGACTGGAGCCCTTGCGAGACTCCACCAGGTCCCCGAGGATGTCCTCGACCTGTTCCAGGGCACTACGGAGGTCGTCGGCGATTTCACGGGCCAGGATGTGCGGGTCGGGCCAGGATGCCGAGTCGTCCAGGCTTTCGTCCCGCAGCCAGAAGATGTCCATCGAGACCGTGTCCCGGCTGATGATCTCCTCGTATGTACAAGGCCGCCAGCGGCCCTCGGGGTTGTCCTCGGACCACGTGGGCGTGCGCTTGTGGCGCTCACCCGCCTTGTAACAGGCCACGAACTCGTCCAGGTCGGCCCGGACCATCCGCCGGGTCTTCAGCGTGAAGTGCTTGTTCGTCCGGAAGTCGTAGATCCAGACCCGCTTCGTCCATGGCTCTTTGGCTCCGGGCTTGCGATCAAAGAAGAGGACGTTCGCCTTGACGCCTGGAGCGTAGAAGATGCCCGTGGGCAGGCGCAACAGTGTGTGGACATCGCACTCGTGCAGGAGTTTCCGCCGGACGGTCTCGCCGGCCCCGCCCTCGAACAGGACGTTGTCCGGGACGACCACGGTTTGCGTCCTGGGTCATGGATAGACGACTCCCTCCTGTCCAACGTGATTGCAAAGGGTACGAATCGCCCGTTCGAGACTTCCAAAGCAAGGGACCCCGGATTTTCGCAGGGTTTCAAGGTCGATGTTTCTCGTCATCGGCAACTGGTCCACGGTCGGCTTGTACCTGCGTCCCTTCGGAAAGTGCCGGGACAGCCATTCCTTGATCCCCCGCGTGGATTCCCAGGATTCCTTGTCCCACCTCGTATCTGCCGACAATCCGGCTCGCCCGTCCGGGAAGGGCCCCTTCATTCGATCCAGGCACGGCAGGAAGAGTACCTCGTACTCGGGATGGAGCAGGACATAGGCCACCGGGAAAGGAAGCGCGAGACCGCGAAGTCGTTGGGCGATAGAAGGCGCCAGTTCTTTCGGGCACGCATCGTCCTCGTCGCGCAGTATCAGTAGTGCCCCGGCATCTGGCTTCATCCTGATGAACTCGGCGCCGGCCCGGACGCCGCCCCGGCCACCTGGCTCCCACTGGTGCAGGTTCGGCCATCGCCGTGGCGTGGTCCATGTCAAGCCGCATTCCATGTCCCGGCCTATCCGGCTGACCAGGTTCTGGCTCGCCTGGACCTCTCCATGGCCCTCGACCAGGATGTAACCCTTGGTTCTCAAACGGCCTTGTCCTCGAACATTGACAACTGAAGTTCTCCGGAAATCATCAAATCACCGAGCGTCAGCAGTTGCTTCTTGACGGACTCCTTGTGCTGTTCGGAGAGCGGCCCGACCGCCGTAATGGCTTCTCTTCGCCGCACGACGAAGACGTTCGCCTTGTCGAGGTCCAGGTAATCAAGCAGCAAGGGGCTGTGAGTGGTGACGAGGATCTGCGATCGGTGACTCGCCTCGTCCAGGTAGTCGAAGAGCAGGGGCAAGGCCCCGGGGTGCACCGTGAGTTCCGGCTCCTCGATGCCGATGACCGGCAGGGACGGTTCCTGAAGAAGTGCGGTCAACAGGCCGGCGACACGTAGCGTTCCGTCGGATTCGCTTGCGGCATCGAACCACTTCTTGGACTTCTCGCCCGGTGTCTTGCGGCAAGTCTGGGCGACCAGCAAACCCGCGGCCCTGGTGACCCTGATGCCTTCGATGTCCCCTGTGAGCTTGCCCAGCGCTGCGACGAGGTCCGCCTTCCATGCCTTCTTGTCCTGCTGGTACAACAGCGACGCCCAGTTCTCGCCCCTGGATTTCATGGGGG
>DYLT01000484.1 GCA_020721945.1 Blastopirellula marina | reverse complement strand
GGCGCTGAGTTCCACCAGATCGCCACGCGCGGCATGGCCGGCGCGCTGGCGCCGTCCAGGCCCGCGTTGAATCCCACGGCGAAGTCCGCATCGCCATCCCCGTCGAAATCGCCCACCTCCATGACCGCGTGGTGTGGCGAGCCGGTCTCGAGGGTATGGCGCGCGAAGCGTCCCGGTACGGTTTGCTCGAAACACACGATCGACGCCAAGGGCGTCTGGCGTAGATCGGCGGGCATGACCTGCCGGGGCAACCATGCCGCGACCACGACATCCAGGTCGCCGTCCCGATCGAGGTCGGCCGCCAACGCACGGTACGCCCCCGGCAAATCGCCAAGCCGGTGGTAGGCAAAACGCAGGGCCCCGAGGTTCTCCAGCCACTGGGCGCCGTGCCAAGGATTGGCGTAGAGGTTGTCGAACGCGTCGCCGTTGCTCCAGAGCACGTCGAGGTCGCCATCCTGATCGAGATCGACCAGATCGATGCCGCTGGAGCCGAACGTCAAGTCGGGTGCCTGCCACACGATCTGCCGGCGGAACTTGCCGCCGCCGAGATTCAAGAACGCGTCGACCGACTCGCTTTCGTTGCTGACCAAGGCGATGAAGTCGGCCGTGCCGTCGCCATCGAGGTCACCGAGGGGCACGTGGACCGTGCCGGTGCGCGGGTCGAGCTTCTCGAGCGAGAAGCTCATTGCCCGGCCGCGCGTTCCCGCATTGCGGAGCAAGAGGATTCCCCCGGTCTGCCGGTGGCCGAACTCGGCCACGACGAGGTCCACGTCGCCGTCGCGATCGACGTCGGCAGGCCGGACGTCGGCGACCCGGCCCAGGCCCGAGGCGATCACGACGGGCTCGTACCCCCCACCACCCGGCTGGGGCCGCAGCCAGACCACGCGGCCCTCGGCGTGATCGACCGCCGCGAAGCTGCCCAGATCGGCCACGACCAGGCCGATCGCGCCCTTTCCTTCGAGGTCGCATGGTTCGACGCGGCACGGGTGCCGCAGACGCGCCAGTAGTCTCGGGGGGGATGGCCGATGCCGCAGGTCCACCGCCGTAATGCTCCCGTCGCGCATGTCCGAGACCAGAAGCACGGGGTCCGCGCCCGGCCCCAGGCAGCGCCACCCCAGGTGCGAGGTCGCCGCCTGGACATCGGGCTTGCGGTGCCAATCGAGCGGCTCAGGGACCAACGCGGCGCGGAGTGGGTTTGGGGAATCGGCAGGCCGTTCGAACCCCAGGCGCTTTGGAGCGCGCGATCGATAGTACGCGACGGTCTGGGCGATTGGTGGCGGCGTGAGGTCGTTGCGGCCTGACCGGGCGTAGTACTCGTATCCCAAGCGCACTTCCTGGTGCCATCGGTCGCGCGGGAAGCTCGCGGGGCGCGGCAAGGCGTGGCAGTCGCCGCAGAACGTGGCGATCTGCGACTCGGTTTGGGCGTCGATCGGCAAAAGGTCGGGTCCCGGCGAGGCGGCATCCCAACCATCCAGACCGCCCGCGGCACGCTCGTCCCATGGGTGCCAAGCCATCCACGCGATGGCGCCGGTCAACACGAGCGCCGCGCCAACGCCCAAGGCCAATCGAACGCGCCGACTCTTGCCAGCCCCGGTCATGGGCGACTCACGATGCCATCCAAGCGAAAAAAGAGGGGAAAGGAAGACGGAGGCATCGTGGTGCCCGAAGGTCTTCCTTTCCCCGACTCGAGTGTTAACGAAACCACCCAGGGTTCGTCAAGCCTGCGTGGTACGTGTCGCGATCGGGACTTATTGCGAATACGATTCGCGGCCCGCCTTGCTCCCCAGTGCCCCCCACACGCCGAACGGGCTCGGCCCGGAATCGACCTCGGTGCGAGTCGGGTCGCCGGCGTTGATCGTCTCGGAGATGAAGCTCACCGAGGCATCGGCCTTGGCGACGTTCACGCCACCGGGATGGTTGCTGCTGGGGGTCAACACGACGTTTCGCTCGTCCCAAGTGCTGTCGTTGCACGAGGGGCTGTTCGGCGGCAGAACCGTGTTGAATCGCGTGTACTGCACGATGCCGCTGGCCCAGCGTCTTCCCGACCAGTTGGCCGGACTGTAGCTGGCCGCGTACTTGCCCGGAACGGCCGGATCCATAACGGTCAAGCAGGACGCGGGCGACAGGGCCGCGTTGGGCGACAGGCCGGTCACGTTCCGGGCGATGCCCTCTTGGATCCGCCACGGATCCGCGCCGAACAAGCGTTCGGAAAGCATGATCGTGTTGCTGGTGCCGTCCAAGATGGCCTGGAAGCCGATGGACGACCTCAAGCCGAAGATGCCACGGGGAT
>DYLT01000102.1 GCA_020721945.1 Blastopirellula marina | reverse complement strand
CCTGCCGGCGGCGCGCCCGCAGCATCTGGCGGAGCGGTTCGTCGAGCAGTCCGGCCGAGGCCTGCGCCAGGGCCGACGGAAAACCGCGGTCCTCGCAGAAGATCGTCACGCGGCGGTCCTCGGTGCGGCAGAACACCATCCGGCCGCTGAATCCCCCGATTTCGACCAGGCACTGGCGATAGGGGATCGTGAATTCCTGCCCGCCGGAGGTCCGCGCGCAGACCCCTTGCCGAGACAATGCGATCGTGGCGCCCGACCGGCCACCCTCGATCGTGTCGCTGAAGACGCCGCCCGAAAAGACGGGTTCCCCGACCATCGACCCTCGTTATCGCCGACTGGAGATTGACGGTCAAGCCTCGTTGGGGCGATTTTCGGAAATTGGAGCCAGACAGTCCCACGCGATGTCGACCCGCCGCAGCGCGTAGCCGACCTCCCGGAGATAGTCGCCCAAGGCCAGCGCCCAGCGGTAGCCGTGCATGCGCTTCGCCAGCGCCGGGCTCGAAGCCCCATAGCGCACCTCAACCTGGGTGCGGCAGGCTGCCACCGACAGGTTCGAGACGATCTGGCCCGAAAGTCCCAGCCAGTGCTGGGAGGCGTAGTCGGGGACGACCATCGACACGTTCTGGCCCGCCGGGAACTCGACGACGGTCGCCGCGCCATCGTCCGACTCGAAGTGCGTCATGAGGCGCGCCGGCAGCACGCGCTGGCCGTCCATCTTGCGCGGAGCGCTGCAATGGGCCAGCATGATCGTGCCGTGGTGCGGATACCCCGGGGCGCAGAAGAACACCGGTCGGCCCGCGATGTTCGCCAAAAGCGTGGCCGCCGGAATCGCCGGGAAGTCGGCCTCGCACCAGGCCAGGTAACCCGCGTCGTTCAACACGCTCAGGGCCAGGCACGCCGTGGTTTGGGCGATCGGCAGAATGGCCGACATACACGCGGCCACCGTGATCGCCCGGCATCCCCTCTGCTCCAACAGCGCCCGGAATACCCCCTCCAAAAGAAAGGCGTTCTCGACGGCCGAACGCTCGATCGCGAGCTTCGTCCCGGGCAACTGCAAGTAGGCCGCGGCGCGTTGCCGGGCCAGCGCGACGGCCTTGGCGTCCTGCCGTGCCGACGCGAGCCGCTTGCCGAATTCCTCATACGAAACCGGACGGACCGCGAACTTCCAATGGCGGCGTACCGGCTCGACCGACTCCTCCGACGGCCAGACGCGGGCATCGGGCCAGCCGATTGCCAGGATGCGGCTGCCGACCGTCGCTTGCAATCCCGCCAGCGACCTCAAGCGCCAAAGCACATCGTCCAAGCGATCGACCACGGTGTCGTCGCAGCGGATGGTTCGGGTGGCTTGCTCGTCGGTGTGCTGCCGATGGAACCTCGCCGAAACGCCCTCATACCAGTAGTAGAGCGGGCCGGACTGGTGGCGCACGAAGAATACCGTGTCCTTGCCCCACTTCTCCAAGAGGTTCACTTCGGCCATCAAATCGCCCGCGCCGTCGCCGGCCGCGTAGACCAACAGCGCGTCGGCCTGGCGCGCGTCGCCCAGCGCGTCCAGCTCCGCCGCGCCGCGCACGGCCGACAGCGGCATGAAGTCGAGGGGAAAGTCGGCTCGGGTCTTGAGCGTGTCGAGTTCACCGCGGATCCGCCGCGTTTCGGCCTCTAGGTCCGCGGCCGACTGGATGCCGCCCCAGTTTCGCCAACTGGTCTGGGGGTGGGGGACCGGTTTCGGGTAGGTCAGAATGGGCTTGACCACCAGCCGGCGGCGCGGCGGAGCTGGCCGGTCGTCCGGCAGGCCCAAGCCTTCCTCCGGCTGGGGCGCGCCCACGACGCCCACGCCAACCCTAGCTTCTGGATCCTCGGACATGATGGGGACCTCTTGAGGGCATTGTCATTCGGCCGTGCGCGGCGTCGCTTTGGCAGAAGGTCGCGAGCCATTCCGCGGGCTGCGTTCGGCGTCGAGCCGTTGTTTCAACTCGCGCAAGGTGTCGGCGTGTGCGGGATCGCGGGCGAGGTTGCGAAATTCGTGCGGGTCGGTCTGATGGTCGTACAGCTCGACGCCGGCCCGGCCGCCGTCCCACTCGGTATAGCGCCAGCGGTCGGTGCGGATGCTGTAACCCGCAAGCGGCCCTAGCTTCTTGCCCCGAGCGCGCTCGATCTGGGTGAGCGCGACCTGGCGGCCCGGGGCAGCGGGGTCGTCGAGTAGCCGAACGAGGCTTTGGCCGGCCACGTGTTTGGGGACCTCCAGCCCGCACAGGTCAGCCAGCGTCGGGTACACGTCGATCAATTCGACCAGGGCCCGCGTCGCGCGCCCGTTGCCCTTGCGGCCCGGGGCGGCGATGATCAAGGGCGCTCGGGCCACGCCCTCGAACAGCGACATCTTCTGCCACAACCGGTGCTCGCCCAGGTGGTAACCCTGGTCGCTGACGAACACCACCACGGTCTTCTCGGCCAGTCCCAGCCGGTCCAGGGCGTCCAGCACGCGGCCCAGTTGCGCGTCCATCAGCGTGATCGCCGCGAAATACGCCTGGATGGCCTGGCGCCGGAGATTGTCCGAGAGGTTCCGCTGCTCGGGCAGGTCGTTCAGCGCCGGGCGCGGGATGTCGTCCCAATCGTCGGCCGGAACGTTCGGCAACGGGATCTTGTCGAGCGGGTACATCTCGAAGTACTTCTTCGGCGCCACATAGGGCGTATGAGGCCGGTAGAAGCCCATCGCCAGGAAGAACGGCTCGCGGCCGCGCTCTTCCAAAAGCCGGATCATCTCGGTCGCCCCGATGCCGTCGGTCTGCTCTCGATCGGTTCCGTCGGCGGCCATCCAACTCAAGGTACCGCCGAACCGGCCGGGGATCAGGCTGAAGATGCGGGCCTCTTCGTCCTTGTCGCGGCCGCGGGGATTGACCACGCGATCCCATGACGGCGGGTCGTCCAGCCCGCTGGTGCCGATCTGCGTGGGGACGCCGTAGTGAAAGATCTTTCCCACCCGGGCCGTGAAGTAGCCGTTCTTGCGGAACAGCTCGGGCAGAGTGACCACGTCGGGCACCACCTGCCGAAAGTGCCTCTGGTTCTGGCGCACGCCCGTGCGGTCGGGCCGCAACGAGGTGAGAAACGAGGCCCGGCTGGGGTTGCACAAGGGGTACTGGCAATAAGCCCGGTCGAACCGCACGCCCCGGGCGGCCAGCCGGTCGATGTGGGGCGACTTGACCGTGGGATCGCCGTAGCAGCCCAACCGGCAGTTCAGATCGTCCGACATCACCAACAGCACGTTGAGCCGCCGGGCTTCGCCCGCCCCAACGGTTCCCGCGGCCGCCAAGACCAGGGCCACGCAGGCAACTTGCACGCCGAGTTTGCTCATGGAAAGACCCTCCGCGACGGTGGCGCGCTCAGACCGGCAGGCAGGCCGGGCCGAGCGGTTTGAACGATTTGTAGGTGAGAATAAACTCCTGGTGGCCGAGCCGTTCCGAGACGCTCGGCGCACCGGCGGCGACTTCCAGTACGCGTTCGAAGATCTCGCGCCCCACGTCGTCGAGCGTCGCGCGGCCTTCGAGGATACGACCGGCGTCGATGTCCATGTCGCCGGCCATGCGGCGGTACGTGTCGGGATTGGCGCAGATCTTGATGACCGGCGAAATCGCCGAGCCGACGACGGACCCACGACCCGTGGTGAACAGCGTCACGTGGCAACCGCAGGCGATCAGTTCGACGATCTCGGCATTGTCGGAGATGTTGGGAAAACCGAATCGCACCTCGCCGTCGGGCACGACGTCGAGCAGGTACAGTCCGCCGCGAGGCGGCAGGTCGCCGGGTTTGAGCATCCCCGAAATCCGCGACTTGCCGCTTTTCGAGTACGCCCCGAGCGATTTTTCCTCGATGGTGGTCAGTCCACCCTCGGCATTGCCCGGGGCGAAGCTGCTGTGGCCGAGGGTCTCGTAGTACCGGGCGGCCTTGGCGACCGAGGCGACGATCTCGCGGCCGAGTTCGGGCGTGGCGGCGCGCTGGGCCATGAAGTGTTCGCAGCCGATCAGCTCGCCGGTCTCTTCGAAGATGCAGGCGGCGCCTTCGGCAACGAGCAGGTCGAAGGCCCGGCCGGCCGCGGGATTGGCGGTCAGCCCGCTGGTCGCATCCGACCCACCGCAGATCGTCCCCACCACGAGATCGCGGACTTGCATCTCGGCGCGGGGAGCGTCCTGGATCTGGTTGAGCGTCTGGCGGACCCATGCCCGACCGGCCTCGACGGTGTGCATCGTGCCGCCGCACTCCTGGATCACCAGGGTCCAGACCGGCCGTCCCGACGCACGCACTGCCGCTTCGAGCGCCCTCCGGTCGAAGCTCTCGCACCCCAGCGAAATCAAGAGCACCGCGCCGACGTTGGGATGCGTGCAGACCCGCGCCAAGATGCGCGCGGCGTACTGGTTGGGGAAACACCCGGGGAAGCCGATCAAGTGGACGCCTTGCTCGCGAAACGGCGCGGCGATCTCCCGGGCCACGTGGTGCGCGCACTCGACCAGATAGGCCACGGCGAGCACATTGCGAATGCCCTTGCGCCCGTCCGACCGCAGAAAACCTTGCATGGGCCGCTCCTCAACCTGGCCGGGCCACCGCTTGGCGCGTCGTCCACGCATCTGCACGGACGGTGCAGTATACTGCGTCGCCAACGTCACGTGAAGCGGTACCCTAAGGGCCCACGTCGTTCGGTGGGCCTCGGGTCGAGTGGCACGCCCAAAGCGGCGAAGGCGCGTGTGGCCCGCACGGACCAAGTCCGTCCATCGCCTTGCTTTAGCCGTCCCCCCCCCGGCGCGCCGGGAATCGGGGCCTTTTTGCTTCTTCGACGGCTTCTGGGACGCGGCAGGCCGTTTTGGGAGAGGAAACGGCCAGGTATCGGAGGCTATCCCGCCGGTTTCTCGGGAGCGCCTTCGAGCGATTCGGCGAGTTTGCTGAGGGCTTCGGTCTCGATCTGGCGGACCCGTTCCCGCGTGAGGCCGAGTGCCTCGCCGATCTCCTTGAGCGTGCGGGGTTGGTTGTCTTCCAGGCCGAAGCGCATTTTGAGCACGGTGGCCTCTCGGGGATCCATGACGTCTAGTCGCTGGAGGACGTGGGCGAGGTTGTCGTGCTCGAGGAGTTCTTCCTCGGGGTCGCGTGCCCGCTCGTCCATGATCATCTCGCCCAACGTCCAACCGGCGTCGGCCTGGTCGGTTTGCGGGGTGAGGTTGTAGATCTTGATGGCTTTCTTGATGATTGGGAGTTTTTTGCGTGGCAACCCGAGCACCCGGGCCACTTCTTCGGGGGTTGGGGTGCGCCCGAGTTCCTCGCTCAAGCGGGTGCATGCGCGGCGCCATTTCGAAAGCAGTTCGACCATGTAGGCCGGAATGCGGATGGTCTTGGCCGAGTTGATCAAGGCCCGCTTGATCGACTGTTTGATCCAGTAGCTGGCATAAGTGGAGAAGCGGGTGCCCATCGCCGGGTCGAAGCCCTCGACCGCCCGCAAGAGCCCCAGGTTGCCTTCCTCGATGAGGTCCTGAAGGGTCAGGCCCTTGCCCGTGTACCCTCGCGCAATGTTGACGACCAGGCGGAGATTGGCCCGAACCATGCGGTCGCGGGCCTGGACGTCTCCGCTGCCGATGGCCACCGCGAGATCCTGCTCGTCCTCGGGCGACAGCAGGGGGGTCTCGTTGATTTCGCGGAGGTAGGTTTCCAGCGGCGACTGGGGGGTGGGGGCAGTCGTTTTGCGTCGGGCTCGATGCATGGATGGACTGGCAGGAAGAACGACACGAGACTGATCAACAAGACTATCGACGGCCGATTGGCGATTTCTCCAACGAAGCGCGATGGTGACAAGGTGAGCCGGATATGCCCGGGGTTCGGGCCGTAGCAACCAGGCCATGCGCCAGAAGCAACGAAACGACCCTGAGGGCGTGCCCTCAGGGTCGCGAAGGATGGGCTGGCGTCATGCGCCTTCGATTTGTAACGATTGTCTCGAAGCGGGAGGCTGACACTGGCCCCCCGGGGCGGACGAGGCGGCAACGCTCCATGCCGCGTGCGCGTCGTACCGCTCAGTCCTTCTCTTCGGTCCGCGAGGGCTTTGACGGCCGCATCGGCTGGATGAGCGGCCCGGCGCGTCCCACGCCGCCGCGGAGTTCGGTGGGCGGGATGCTCGGGGCGGCCTGCGGAGGAGCCGCCCGCTCCTGAGCCTCTTCCTCAGCCCACTCGACCCGCTTGCGCGACAGCCCGATCTTGCGCTCGTCGCGGTCGACGCGCAGGATCTTGACCTCGATCTGCTGTCCGACCTTGACCACATCCTCGGGGTTCTCGACCTTGTGGTCGGCCAGCTCGGAGATGTGCAACAGCCCTTCGAGGCCGTTCTCCAGCCCGACGAACACGCCGAAGTTGGTGATCTTTGTCACCGTTCCCGTAACGACCTGGCCCGGGGAGTACTTCTTCGGGATGTCGTCGGCCCAGGGGTCCTCGCTCATCTGTTTCAGGCCCATGGCGATCCGGCGACGAGCCTGGTCGACCGAGATGACGCGGCACTCGATTTGCTGCCCCTTCTCGACCACTTCGTTGGGGTGACTGATCTTGCGCGTCCACGACATGTCGCTGACGTGCAAGAGGCCGTCGATCCCCTCCTCGATCTCGATAAACGCCCCGTAGTTCGTCAGGTTGCGCACCGTACCCTTGACGATGGTGCCCGGCGGGTACTTCTCGGCGACATGGTCCCAGGGGTTGTCCTGGGTCTGTTTCATGCCCAGCGAGATCTCTTGCTTCTCCTTGTTGATGCCCAGGACCACGACGTCGATCTCGTCGTCGATCTGGACCAGTTCGCTGGGATGGCTGATCCGCTTGGTCCACGACATCTCGCTGATGTGCACGAGCCCTTCGATGCCTTCTTCGAGCTTGACGAAGGCCCCATAGCTCATCACGTTGACCACGACGCCCTTGTGGCGCGAGCCGACGGGGTATTTCTCGGCGACGTTCTCCCAGGGGCTGGCCTGCTTCTGTTTCAAGCCCAGCGCGATCTTCTCTTTCTCGTAGTCGATGTGGAGAATCTGGACCTCGATCTCCTCGTCGATCGAGACCATCTCGGACGGATGGTTGATCCGCCCCCAACTCATATCGGTGATGTGCAATAGGCCGTCGATGCCGCCCAGATCGACGAACGCGCCGAAATCGGCGATGTTCTTGACGACTCCCTTGCGCAGCTCGCCCACCTTCAACTCGGCCAGAAGCTTGCGCTTCTTCTCTTCCCGCTCGCGTTCGATCAACGCGCGGCGGCTGACCACGATATTCCGCCGCGCCTCGTCGATCTTCAGGACGATACACTGAATCTGCTTGCCGATATAGTCGCCGATGTCGGCAGGCCGCCGAATATCCACTTGGCTGGCCGGCAGAAACACGTTCACCCCGATGTCCACCAGGAGGCCCCCCTTGATCTTTCGGGCGACCACGCCCGTGACCGTGTCCCCCTCGTGAACGGTCTCCATCACCTTCATCCAGGCCTTGATCTTCTCGGCCTTGCGTTTGCTCAGCGTGAGCATGCCGCGCGTGTCGTCGAGTTGACCGAAGGTGTCCTCGATGTCCTCGACGAGAACTTCGATGGGCTGGCCGGGCTGAGGAGGGGCCTCGCCCTCATCCCACTCGCTCAAGGGGATCACCCCCTCGCTCTTGTAGCCCACATCGACCAGCACGAAGTCCTTATCGGTTCGCAGGACCCGCCCCTGGACGATCTGATTGGGTGTGATTTCCTCGCCACCCCAATCGATCTCGGCCGGCGGAGTGCCTTCCAAGGCGGAAGTCAACTCCTGGTTCCATTCTTCTTCGGTGAGATCAAAGCCTCGAATCAGGTTTCGGTTGACCATAACAAGACGGGTTAGAGCCGGTCCCCTCCGGCCAGGGTTCCTCACGGTGAGGGACCTTGACGGCAGACCGGCGGGGAACCCGTAAGTATACCAATGCCCTTCCCGAGTAACAACCGCTTCGAACGGCAACTTCCGTCGGTCGGCATGAATTGGGGAAACACCATCCCCGTCGCGACTCGCGTCCTTTTTGAGACTGCCCAGTTTCGCCTGCTTCTCAGCCGAAAGCCGTCGTCCGGGCATCTAGGCAGCGTGCGCGGCACCTCTTATACATGTACCATAGTCTGTCGGCATGATGGCCACCGAGCGTCTCGGTCCTTTCCTTCGAGCCCACGCCATGTCACGCACAAAGAGCCACCTCGCCTTTGCCCGGGCGAAGACCCTCATGCCCGGGGGTGTCAACAGCCCAGCCCGCGCGTTTGGGGCGGTCGGCGGCGATCCCCTCTTCATCGATCGCGCCGAAGGGGCATACCTTTACGATCTCGACGGCAACCGGTACATCGACTTTATCGGTTCCTGGGGGCCGATGATCCTCGGGCATGGCCACCCGAAGGTCGTCGAGGCCGTCACCCGGGCCCTGCACCGGGGCACGAGCTACGGCGCCCCGACCGAAGCCGAAAGCGAGTTGGCCGAACTCGTGATCGAGGCCGTGCCCTCGATCGAGAAGGTCCGGCTGGTGAACTCGGGGACCGAGGCCACCATGAGCGCAATCCGCCTGGCCCGGGGTTACACCGGCCGCGACCTGATCGTCAAGTTCGCCGGCAACTACCACGGCCACGTCGACAGCCTGCTGGTGGCGGCAGGCAGCTCGGCCGCGACGCTGGGAGCGCCGAATTCCCCGGGCGTGACCTGCGGCACCGCACGCGATACCCTCGTGCTGCGCTATAACGACGCGGCTGGCTTGCACGCCGCGTTCGAACGCCACGGGTCAGAGATCGCCGGGGTGATCCTCGAGCCGGTCGTGGGGAACATGGGCGTGGTCAGGCCCAGCGAGGAGTTCCTGACGGCCGCCCGGACGCTCACACGCGAGTACGGCGCGCTGTTGATCTTCGACGAGGTGATGACCGGCTTTCGCGTGGCCTACGGCGGGGCACAGTCGCTGCTGGGCGTCACGCCCGACCTGACGACCCTGGGCAAGATCATCGGAGGCGGGCTGCCGGTAGGGGCTTATGGCGGGCCGGCCGCGATCATGGACCACGTGCTCCCGGCGGGCAAGGTCTTTCAGGCCGGCACGCTCAGCGGCAACCCGCTGGCCGTGGCCGCGGGTATTGCCACCCTGAAGGTCCTGCGCGACGAAAACCCCTACCCCAGGCTGCGCGCGCTGGCGACCCGTCTGGTCGGCGGATTGGAGCAAGCCGCCGGCGACGCCGGCATCGCTTGCGCGGTGGGGTGGTGCGAGTCGATGCTGACCTTGTTTTTCTCCTCCCGACCGATCACCGACTGGGACACGGCTTCCCGTTGCGACACGAAGCGTTATGCCCGATACTTCTGGGGACTGGTGGATCGCGGCGTGTACATGCCGTGCAGCCAGTTCGAGGCGTTGTTCGTCTCGGCGGCGCACGGCGAGGCCGAGATCGACGCCACGATCGACGCGGCACGGCACGTGCTGGCCGAGATGGCCGCAGACGAGTGCTCTCGAGGAGAAGGACGATGAACGTTCGCTATGGTACCCTCGTGTTTCGGCGTGCCTTGGTTGCCGCGATGGCGTCGGTGGTGGCGTGCGGTTTGGCGCAGTCCGCCGAGAAACCGCGGGTGCTCCGTGCGGGGGCTGCGGCCGTCGATATCACCCCGAAGCAATTCCCGTTGAACATGCCTGGCGGCTTCCACGCCAACATGGCGGAAGGCGCCCATGATCCGCTTCATGCCCGCGCCTTGGTGTTGGACGACGGGACGACTGTGCTGGCGGTCGTGGTGGTCGATAATTTGGGAATCGCCCGGGAGACCGCCGACGAGGCGAAGCGGCTTGCTTCGCAGCGATGCGGCATTTTGCCCGAGAAGATGCTGGTGGCCGCCACGCACACGCACAGCGCCCCCGAGTCGAACGCCACGAAGGGGCCGGCACCCGCGGTCGCGTACCGCAAGGTGCTCATCGAGGGGATCGCCGAGTCGATCGTCCAAGCGCACGCGAGGCGGGCTCCGGCAACCGTGGGGGCTGCCGCCCACCCCCTGCCCGAGGAGGTTTTCAACCGGCGGTGGTTCCTCAAGCCGGGCAAAATGCCGCCGAACCCGTTCGGCGGCATGGATCAGGTCAAGATGAACCCGCCCACCACGGCCGACGTTCTGGAGCGACCGGCGGGACCGACCGATCCCGACGTGACGGTTCTTTCGGTGCAGGATGCCAGATCGCGCAAGCCGCTGGCGCTGGTGGCGAACTACTCGCTGCACTACGTGGGCGGAACGCCGAAGGCGATGGTGTCGGCCGACTACTTTGGCGAGTTCGCCCGGCTGATGCGATGGCGCGTGGGCGCGGGCGAGGATTTCGTGGCGATGATGTCCAACGGCACGTCGGGGGACATCAACAACATTCCGTTCCTCGTGAACCGGCCGCCGCGCGCGCCGTTCGAGCAGATTCGCATCGTCGCGGGAAAAGCGGCCGACGCTGCATGGCACGCCCGATCGAAGATCGCCACGCACCGGCCCGACGCGCGGCTGGGCATGCTCGAGCACCCAATCACGCTGCGCCTGCGCCGGCCCACGGCCGAGCAGATCGCGGCGGCCAAGCGCGTTTTGGCCATCCAGGACGAAGCCCAGCGGGCCAAACTGCCGCCCTTGGCCGACGTGTACGCCCGACGCACCTTGTCGCTGGCCGAAGGGCCGGCCACGCTGCAAGTACCGCTCCAAGCGTTACGCATCGGCGACCTTGGCGTCTGCGCCATCCCCTTCGAGACCTTCGCCGAGATCGGCCTGGCCCTCAAGAAACGCAGCCCATTTCCGCGGACCATGGTGATTGGCGTGGCCAACGGGTACAACGGCTACCTGCCGACTCCCGAGCAGCACCGCCTGGGCGGTTACGAGACCTGGTTGGGCACCTGCCGGGTTCAGGAAGACGCCTCGGTGCTCATCACCAACGAATTACTCGCCATGCTCGGCGAACTGGCCCAAGCCGACCGAAGCCCATAAGGGCCCCCGGGACGCCCTGCCACCACTCCAAGGGGGGGCAGTTCACGCTCGTGGCGGTCCTTTCGCGAGGTTTCTTCTCTCGGACGAGCCTTCGGATCTTGCCGATCATGGCTGCGCCATCGGTTCGCGCGGCTCCGCGGCCTGGCTGGTTCTTAGGCCTGGCTCGTTCTTGCAAATTTGTGGAGCTGCAGGGCCTAACCTAGGCTTGAGATGGCGGGGTCTGCTTCCACGAGGCCATGACGACACACACCGACGCACTCGACCGACTTCTTGCGCGATCGCAACAGCTCTACTCGCTGCCGGCCGTGGCCATGCGCGTGCTCGAGCTGACCGACAACCCGCACGTCGATACCCGCGCGCTGAAAGAGTGCATCGAGAACGATCCGGCGCTAACGGCCAAGATCCTCCGCGTGGTGAATAGCTCGTTGTTCGGGCTCAGCCGCGAGGTCTCGGACCTGAATCAAGCCCTGGCCCTGTTGGGCACCAAGCCGCTGAAGCTCCTCGTGCTGGGTTTCAGCTTGCCGCCCGGCCTGTTTCAGGGCGTGGCGTGCGAGATCTTGGATTGGTACTGGCGTCACACCTTGACCCGGGCCGTGGCCGCCCGCGAAATCAGCCAGAACGTGTGGCGTCAGCCGGGCGACGAACCGTTTATCGCGGCGCTGCTTTGCGACCTGGGGATGCTGCTGTTGATCCAGGAGTTGGGCCGATACTACCAGGTCTTTCTTGAACGAGCCCGGGCTTGGGGTGGCGACATTGCGGCGCTGGAGTCGCGGGCCCTGGGGTTCGATCACGTGGCGGTGACCGCCGAGTTGCTCAGCCGGTGGCGCTTGCCCGACTCGCTGGTCGACGCGATCCGCCCCGCCCGTGCCCAGGCGGCTGGCCGCACGCTCTCGCCCGCCACGAAACGCACCGCGGAAATCGTCGAGGTGGCCGACCTGGTGGCCGGGGCGCTCGTGGACGACCATCCGGAGAAGCTGAAGGACCTCTTGGCCGTCGGCTTGCGCGACCACGAGCTCCGGCCGGACCAACTCGAGCGGCTGGTCGATGGCCTCGAGCGCAAGGTGGATCAACTGGCGGAGGTGCTTTCGGTTCGCCTGACGGAAGGGCCGGCGTACGCCGAGGTCCTGGCACGCGCGCATGCCCGGCTTGCGGCGACGGCCGAGGCCGCCGCCGAAGAAATCGCCCGCCGCGATGGCGAGGCATTGGTCGAAGAGATTCGTGGGCTTTCTGCGGCGGTGCAACAGTATGTGCCGCGCATCGCGTCGGACGCCGTCACCGCGGTGTGTTCGAAGCCCGCGCCGGCCGAGGCCCCTGGCCCGTCCACCGCATCGCTCGTCGCCTCACCACCGGCGACGGATGCCGAAACCGCCATCCTCGGCCGCCTGACCTTGGCCGTGGCCGCCTGCCGGCAAGCGCGTTGCCCCTTGAGCTTGCTTCTGGTCGAACTCTGCGACGTGAACGAGGTGGTGCTTACCCGCGGCGTTGAGGGCTTCCAACGGCTCTTGCTTTTTGTCGAACGCGCCTGCCGCGGGCTGGACCATCCGTCGGTCCATTGTCTTCCTTTCCGCGAGGCCGGGTTCGCCGTCCTCCTTCCCGACTGCGAGCGCCGTGCCGCGGTCTGGCTTGCGAACCAACTGCTTGATCGGCTTCGTCGCTACAGCCAGGAACCCGACGGGCCCGAACGCCATGCCGTGAGTCTGGGCGTGGGCGTGGCCACGGTCGCCATGCCTCCAAGGAACTTCCCTCCACAAGACCTCTTCGAAGCCGCAACGCGATGTCTGAACGGCTCGAATGCGGCTGGCGGCGGGGTCGTCAAAAGCATCGAAATCTACTGAAGGCATTCTCGGCATGAATCGCCCCCCCCAGAATGAGAGGCACCCCCTGGGAAAGCCAGAACAGGTGAAAAAATCGGTTGGACTGCCGGTTGGATTGGAGGATTCGTCTAGGTGTTCGCACGGTCCGTTGTGTTCCTGTTCCAGCACCGAATCGAGCGGGGGGTGGTCGGCGTGATTCTCGCCGGGGCGTCCGTGATCGCGATCGTCTTTTTTGCACCGTGGCGTTTTCCGCAAACCCCTACTGGAAGCTCATGCTTTGGATGCTGCCACGCCGCGCTGTTGCCATTCGCTAGCGTGCCAACGGCACCTCCTACGACCGCCCGTGGGTTGCGCAAAGGCTAGTGAATTTGGAGAATCCGCAGGCCCAGAGCGCTGGCAGTCGAGGGCAATCGCGCTCTAGAATTGGAAGTTGGGATGGGCCGGTGTGGGGATGCGTGTTCGGGATTGGCCCGGAGCACCAACGCGGAAAGCGACTTCCGCGAACCGCCAGCCGGCCTGGTTCTTTCGCGCGCCGCCGGAACCGTGGAACCGTACCTTTTCTCCATCGTCTGCCCCACCTGCCAGCGCACGCTTGCGGTGCGCGACGAGGCAGCCATTGGCGCGATTCTGCCGTGTGGGCGCTGCGGCAGCATGGTCGAAGTGGTTCCACCCAAGGGGTGGAAGCCCAAGCCCCCTGCGGCTCCGCCCGTTGCGGAAATTCTCGAGCCCAACTCGGCTCCCGAAAGCCCGATGTCCTGTTCTGCAAGCGTTCCGACCGGCGCGGGCGCAACGCTCCAGGCGAAGACGGCAGAGGGGCTCCGTGTCGAGCGAAGCATCGAACCGCCCGCCGCGGCGAACCACGGTCCGGGTATGCCCGCCGACAGCGACATCAGGGTGCGGGTGGTGCCCGGCCTGGCGGTGGGCAAGCTTCTGGTTGCAGCCATCCCGGTCGTGGCGATTGCCGTGGCGGTTGCCGCTTGGGTGGTGGTTTCCTCAAACGGACAAGAAGAAGCCGAGGCCGAGGCCGTCGCGGATGCCATCGAACCGACGACTTCGCCGGAGCCGCCGCCTTCGCCTGCCGCCGCCGAACTCGCACCGCGGCCATTCGATCGCCGCTGGTTGCCAAGCCAAACCAGATGCCTCGTCAGTCTGCGCATTTCCGAACTCCCCGAGCACGAGTGGGTCGAGCAGTTGCTCGGCGCTGCCGAACCGGTGTGGAGGGACGTGGCAGGCAGGGTCTTGGAGACGTTTGGGCTGAAGCGCGCCGCAGTGAGGCAGTTGACCTGGGCCGCCTGTGATCTGGCCGCCTGGGGCGATCACGCGGTGGTGCTCATCGAACTTGCCGAACCCCAGACGACCGCGCCGCTTCGTGAGGCGGGCCAGTCCATCGGCGTGGAAGTGGCCGGCACCCTATGCCGCCAGTTCCCCAAGGCGAGTTGGTCGCACCCGTTCGCGGTTCTGGACGACCGGACGCTGGTGACGGGCCCCGTCGACTTGCTCCGCGAGGTCTCGGCCGAAGGCCCGGCAAAGCTCAAGAGCGACCCGATCGAGCGGCTTTTGAAGCTCGGCGCGTGGGAAGGCCATTTCGCGCTCGTGGATCTGGGGGCGGCGCGCCAGGCGGGGTGGTCCCTTCCGGCCGCATGGTTGGATGTCTGGCCGGCCGGGCGCGAGTCGTGGCGCGTCGTGTGCGAATCGCCCCAGGGGCTCGGCGTGGTGTTGCGCGGTGCGCCGCGGCCGGCGACCGCGGTCGTGTTGCTATGCGAAAACGAAAGCGCCGCCGACCGGGTGCGCGGCGCGCTGGATCAACTCGTGCCGGCCGCGCGATCGTCGCTCGACGGACTCCAGGCGGCCTTGGCGAAGAAGGTCCAGGCCGGCCGGATTCGGGCCGAGTCGGCGGACCGCTACGAGGCGCTCGTCGATCACGGCAAGGCGGCGCTTCAAGCCGCGCGCTGGGAGGTCGCCGAGGCCGCCGTGTGGCTGCGCGTCGATGGGCAGGACCGCCTGCCCGGTCTGGCGGCCGCGGCGCTGGATAGCCCCGCGGCGATCCGCGCCGACTGGCTCGAGGCGGGCCTAGCCGTCGACGAAGGGAATTGCCGCCGCGTCTTGGCAGGGTTGGGGGCACACGCGAAGGCCGAGGGCCGATTTCCGCCGGGCGCGGGAGGCGGGGCCCTCTTGCCTCCCTCGACGCGACTAAGCTGGATCGCGCTGGCCTTGCCTTACCTCGGCCATCGCGAGTGGCGCAAGGAACTCGATCCGGCCTATTCTTGGAACAGTCCCCAGAACCGGTCCGTGGCCCAGCGACGGCTCGACACGGTGGTCAATCCCTTGATCGCGCAGCGGATGACCGAGGCGGGATTTCCGGTCACGCACTATGTGGGCGTGGCTGGCGTGGGACCCGACGCCGGGGATTTGCCGGCGGGGGACCTCCGGGCGGGCGTGTTCGGCTTCGCCCGCGCCGTCCGGCCCGAGGACATCCCCGACGGCGCCTCGAACACCCTGGCGTTGCTCGGCGTGGCGCGCGACCTCGGCCCGTGGGCATCGGGCGGGCGCGCCACGGTTCGCGCGCTAACCCGGCGACCGTACGTCAATGGCCCGGATGGGTTCGGCAGCGGCCAGCCCGACGGGATGCTGGCCGGCATGGCCGACGGTTCGGTCCGTTTCGTCTCCAAGGAGGTCGATCCCGCGGTGCTCGAGCAGTTGGCGACGATCCGCGGTGGCGAACGTCCCGCGATCGCGCTGCCGGAGGCCC
>DYLT01000483.1 GCA_020721945.1 Blastopirellula marina | reverse complement strand
GATGTTCCAGCGGTTCAGCAATGGCTTCGGTTGCCACTATGCTCTGGGCTTTCTTTTCGACGATGCGGGCGACGACGCCTACGGCGGCACGATCATGGGACTAGGCTTCGCTTGGGATCTGTCGGTCGGCTTCTTGTGCGACTTCGGCGGCAACGACCGCTACGAAGCCGAGGGCGGCGGCACCCAAGGCAATGGGGCGCAAGCCGGCCTGGGCGTGATCTTCGACTACACGGGCAACGACACGTACCTCGGCCAGGGGCAGGGCTTTGCCAATCCGGGCATCTCCTATCACCCGTTGCCGCAATGCGGCGGGAACTTCAGCTTCGTGATCGACTACGGCGGCAAGGATACCTACGGATGCGGGGCTCGGGATAACACGTACAATCGCCGCGGCAGCGACCATGGCTTTTTGATCGACCGGCCGCTGCCCGAAGAGGCCGCCTCGCCGCAAACCACCGCCGCCCCCAAGGACGGCGCGCGTGCCGGCACATGAGTCCTTCGCCGAGCAGGTGGTCGCCCCGTCCATCTCGGCGGGCTGGCCCTTGTCTTCCGGCGACTTTACGAGGAGTCTGCAATGCGCTATGGGATGGTTGTCTTGGTCGCGTGGGCCATCGGCGGGCCTGGGGCGATGGCGACGGGAGCCGAAGATCCAAAACCCCAGTCGACCGCCAAGGCGGCCGATGCGTCCGCCGAGCAGCCCGCGATCTCCAAGGAAGCGGTCGCCTTGCGTGACCGAATCCGCCGCACCCTGGCCCTGTACTTCCATCAGCCGGTCAACACGGCCGACCACACGCCGGCCGACATCCTCGCCTTCTGCTTGGCCTACGGGTGCGACACCGAGGTCCGGTACGGAGGTTCGGCCGGCCAGGCCGCCAGCGGTATCGGCTGCCTTTGTTGGAACTACCCCTGCGCCGGATACCAGTTGCTGACCCTCGAGGGCTCACGGCCGGTGGCCCGCATGGGCTACGGCCTCCAAGCCTATCCCTCGCAACTTCTTGGCGTGCTTGCCGCGTCGGCCGTTCCGGCCAAGTACCAGATGCGCATTGGCACGTTTCAGGGGACCGTCGCCGATCTGGTCGCCGCCGAACAACTCGATTGCCGTTCGGGATCCGATCTGTCGCACAAGCTGATCGGCATGGCGTTCTACGTTTCCGAGGACCAGACATGGAAGAACCATCGGGGCGAACCATGGTCCGTCGAGCGGTTGCTCAAGGAGGAACTCGCCCGTTCCTTCGACCTCCAAACCGCCGACGCGGTGAACCGGCTTCTGGGGCTTAGCTACGCCGTCGAGCGGCGAAGGCGGTTGGGCAAGCCGCTGGGCGGCGAGTTCGCGCGGGCCGAGCAGTACCTGGCCCAGTTTCAGGAATACGCCCTGAGCCTTCAGAATCCCGAGGGGACCTGGCATCCGTCGTTCTTCGCGGCCCGGGGCCCCAGCAGCGATGCTTGGGGTACCCTGCGCTCGACCGGGTTCATCGGCGAGTGGCTTGCGTTGTCGCTGCCGAAGGAACGGCTTGCCGAGCCCCGCATGGTCAAGACCGTAAGCTGGCTTGCGAACTGGCTGGAGACCGGCGCCTCGCGTTGGAGCGCCACGGCCGCCACGCCGCGCCAGATCGAGTCGATTGGCCACGCGCTGCACGCTTTGCGGATCTACGACGAGCGCGTGTTCAAGCCCCACGACGCGGCACCCGCCGATCCGGCCGCCGCCCGCCCACCCGAGAACGGCTCGGCCGGAAAATAACGGAACATCGCCCTGGGGCGATGGGCACCTGCGCCTTGTCACGGCAATGGTCGGGTCCCGGGTCCGACGAGTTCAACGCGTTGGCACGTCCCGAGGATCGTTCGGCGTCTGGGGGGCCTGGCCGCGATCGGGCGGTTCGCGCAGCGTGCCGCTGTGGAATCGCTTGCGCCCCGAATCGGTCTTCAGCAAGAGCGCCCCGTCGGGCGCGATGCCCTCGCAGACCCCGCGGGCCACGCAGGCGCCGTGGGCCACGGTGAGAAACCGGCCGCGCTGGAGGCACAGGGCGTTCGCCCGGCGGCCGACGCGTTTCGGTGCGTGGGCCAACTCGGACAGCAAGCGCTCGAACCGCGTCAGAAAGCCGATGAGGATCTCGGTGTGGTCGTGCCCGCGCGCGGTGAGATCCGCCAAGGTCGTCGCCGTATCGGACAATTCGGGCGGGGCATCGCGCAGCGTGTTGTTCGTGTTGATGCCGATCCCCACGACGTGAAGCCGCCGGGCGGCCGACTCGATCAGGATTCCCGACAGCTTGCGCCCTTGCGCGTACACGTCGTTGGGCCAGTGCAGCCCGAGCGGAATCCCCGGAA
>DYLT01000101.1 GCA_020721945.1 Blastopirellula marina | reverse complement strand
ACACGGCCCTTGTAGAGCCCCAGGGAATGCGTGACCGCCTCCATGCCCGCGACCAGGGCCGGGCGATCCTCGACCTCGGAGTGATGAGCCTCGACGCGACCACCGCAGTCGGGCTGCTTCGCGCGACGGGGGTTCGGCCCGGTGACAAGGGCTCGCTGGCATGGTCGGGCCCGCTGGGTGAGGCGATCGGACGCCACGGGCTGGATTTCTACCGCGAGATCGCCTGCGCCTTGGGGACGCACGCCGCGGTGGCGACCCACGCAACCGCGGCCCGCGCCGCGGGCTCCGCGTGGAGCCAGACGCGCTTGGCCGACCTCTTCGGTGCCCTTGAGGGCACCCCGTTTCGCGTCCACACACTCGCTCAGTGCCGGTTCCTGCACTTCGGCACGTCGCGCGACCTGATCCGAAGTGGCAACGACTTGTGCCGAGCAGCGTCTGGTCTGGCTCGGTCGGGTCCATGGCTCGACATGGCGAACGAGGTCGCGGCCGGGGGCAAGGTGCTTGGCGACGAGGCCTGGGTCGAAGCGTGCCGGCTGCACGCCCCGATGAGCCTCGGCGGCGAAAACGTCGTGGTGGGGCTCGACGTGGAGTGTCCGACCACCCTGCCGCGGCGGGCCTGCGTCGACGTGCTGCCGGGCCGCTTACCCGAGGGCCAGCCCGTGTGGTTCGTCCGCTGCTGGGGGATCGACGACGATTTCAAGGCGTGCGGCCCGTCCGCGACGTTTTGCGGGCGCCCGCTTCCCGAGTGGCTTGCGGCCGTGGGGGTCTCGCCGGAGGACGTCTGGGACCCCGGCTTGCCTCCCGCGTCGCGCAGCGCGTGGAACGCGCGGCTGGTGCCGGCCGAGACCGATCCCGCGGCGTACGTCCGCTGGCTTTGGATGTTCGAGCCTGAGTCCGCGACGCAAGCCCAGA
This sequence comes from Blastopirellula marina, assembly GCA_020721945.1. Taxonomy (GTDB): domain Bacteria; phylum Planctomycetota; class Planctomycetia; order Pirellulales; family Thermoguttaceae; genus JANLFZ01. The sequence continues at coordinate 14,992 of DYLT01000101.1, read as the reverse complement.
AGACCGCCTGGCGGACCGCGCGGCGCTACAGCCATGCCGAGACGGGCGCGCTGGCCGACCACGCGGCGTGTTGGGCCCGGCGGGTGGCGCTGCGCGCGGCGCGGATCTGCCACGACGTGCCCCGAGCCTTCTCGCGCGAGCGTGCCATGGCGGCGAGGGAACTGGCGCACCTGGTCCGCGGCGCCCAGAATCCGCCAGAGGCGATGGCCACCCTCTTGGCGGCCGTCCACGAGGCCTCCGAGGGCCCTGCCGCGGCGGCGACCTTGGACAGCCTGATCGTTCCCCGGATGATGCACACGCTGGCCACGGTGGTCGAGACGGTCGGCCGCGAGGCTCTTGGCGGCGAACCGGGGTCGCGAACGGGCGGTGCGAAGAACCGTGCGACGCCGCCGGTCCTCTGCGGCCTGTCCCGGGTGGTTCCCCAGGCCACACGTCAGTGGCTTTCGGATCTCGGGCTGGACCTCGAATTGGCCCCGGACGCTTGGGCGCGCCGCGCGCGCGAGGTGGCGTTTGCGCGGCTGGCCCGCTCGATCGTGTTCACCGGCACCAGCGACCTGCCGCCGCCGACGAGTGCCTTGCGAAGCGACGAGATCGTTTGGGGCCGTGCCCCGGCGAGGCTCGATTTGTGCGGCGGCTGGACCGACACGCCACCGTACGCCCTGGAACACGGCGGATGCGTACTCAACGCGGCGGTCGACCTCAACGGCCAGCCGCCGATCCAGGCCTTTGCCCGCGTCATCGACCAGCCCGTGTTGCGCCTTGCCTCGATCGACCGCGGCACGCGTGTGGAAATCGCGTCGATCGACGAGTTGTGCCACTATCGCGACATCGTCAGCGAGTTCTCGCTGGCCAAGGGCGCCGTGGTGCTGTCGGGCCTGGTGCCGTACTCCAAGCACCTGGTTCGCGGCCGCACGTTGCGCGAGATGCTCGAGGCGTTTGGCGGCGGCCTCGAGCTGACGACCCTGGCGGCCATCCCCCGCGGAAGTGGCTTAGGGACCTCGAGCATCCTCGGGGCCGTGCTGCTGGCCGTGCTGGACCGGGTGATGGGTAGGCCCCTGGATGCCCAGGGACTCTTTCACCGCGTGCTGCGCCTGGAGCAGGTGCTGGGCACCGGAGGGGGCTGGCAGGATCAGATCGGCGGCATTGCCGACAGCGTCAAGGTCACCACCACGGCCCCGGGGATGATGCCTCGGGCGGTGGTCGAGTTCGTGCCGGGCGAGATTTTGGACCCCGGGCAGAACGGCGGGCAAACGCTGTTGTACTACACGGGCATCACGCGCGTGGCGCGGAACATCCTCGAACAAGTCGTGGGCCGCTACTTGGACCGCGAGCCCGACACGCTGGCGACGCTGGCGCGGCTTCGGGCATTGCCCGCCGCCGGCGCCGCGGCCCTGGCGCGCCGCGACCTGGTTGCGCTGGGGCGCGTGGTCGATGCCGCGTGGCAGCTCAACCAGCGTCTGGACCCCGATTCGACCAACCCGGCGATCGAGGCGATTTGCGAACGGATCCGCCCCCATGTCCACGGGGCGAAACTGCTCGGGGCCGGCGGCGGCGGGTTTCTCTTGGCGGTCTGCAAGTCGCCCGCCTCGGCCCGTCGCGTGCGCGCGGTGTTGGAATCCAACCCGCCCAACCCCCGGGCGAGGTTCTTCCAGTTCGCGATCAACCACGAGGGGCTGCGAGTGACCGGATGCTGAGGGTGTGCCCCATGATCAGGTCGAAGGACGACGGAAGAATCTGGCTTCGTTCGTTCGTGGGCCGTTACCCGGCGATCTACTATGCCCTTGCCATGCTGCGGCCGCGCATCCGGGGGCACCTGGTTCGACGAGACACGGAGTTGGTGATCGAGGGTTTTCCCCGGTCGGCCAACAGTTTCGCGTACGAGGCCTTCCTGGCCGGACAGCGCGGCCCGGTGCGCGTGGCGCATCATCTGCACGTCCCGGCGCAAATCCTCCGCGCGCTCGCGTGGAGGATTCCGGCGCTGGTGCTCATCCGGCAGCCGGTCGATGTGGCGGTCTCGTACTGGATCATGGCCCCCGACACGAGCCCCCGGACAATCCTCCGCGCCTATGCCTCGTTCTACGAAAGGCTCAAGCCGTACCGCGAGGAGTTTGTCACGGCGACGTTCGAAGACGCCACCCAGAGGTTCCCGGACGTGATGCGTGTGGTCAACGCGAAGTTCGGCCGGTCGTTTGGCGTGCCCGCGCTCGACGCGCAAAGCCTTCGCGCGATCTTCGACCGGCTGAAGCACACGAACGACGCGCTCGGGGCCGGTGCCCCTAGCGCGGCCTACCCATCGGCCTGGCGCGATCGGCTCAAGGGGGAGGTTCGGGCTCGCGTGTGCGCTGCCGAAAACGCGGCTGCCCTCGCCCGGGCCGAATCGGTGTATGCGAGGTTTGTGGAAGAGATCGACTGGCACATGGCGAGGCCGGCGGAGTCGCGGCGCCACCGCGTGGCGTAATGGTCGGCCAACTTCGTGGGCGAGGAGGCTGGTTCGTTGACCCGATCTCTCACCGATGTCGAACACGGATCGCCCATCCTGCAGGCCGACGGATTGGGTCGTCGCGTCTTCCGCGGAGCCTCGTCGACGCTGGCCTGCACGGTGGCGACCAAGGCGATTACCATCCCGGCCCAGTTGGTGCTGGCGGCGCTGCTCCTGCCGGAAGATTACGGGCTGATGGCGATCGCGTGCTCGGTGACGCAGATCATCTCGCTGGTGAGCCTGGGCGGTCTGGGGCAGGTCCTGGTGCAGCGCGGCGAGTGCTTCGCCGACGACGCGGCCCAGTCGTTCTGGCTGGCCGGGGGGACTGGCCTGTTGCTGTACGTCGTGATGGTGATGGCGGCCCCATGGGCCGGGGCGCTCGTGGCCGAGCCGCGCATCGCACCATTGATCTACATCGCGGGACTTACGCTGCCGATCCAGTCCTGGGGCGTGGTGTACACGGCGAGTCTGTACCGCGATCTGAAGTTCGGATGGGTCGCCGTGGTGCAGCTTGCCCAGTCGGCCTTGGTGGCCGCGTTGGCGGTGGCGTTGGCCATGGCGGGCCACGGCCCGTTGGCCCTGGTCTTCCCTCAGGTCGTCGCGGCGGCGGCGGGGCTTGCCATGACTCGTGCCGTGTCCGGTCCGCGGCGCTGGCAGCGGCCCGATCCGCGGCGCTGGCCTGCCATGCTCGCGCCGGCGCTGTGGCTGAAGCTGGGCGAGGCGGGCGACGCCGTGCGGAAGTTCGGCGTGCCCCTGGTCCTCGGGTTGGTCCAAGGCGCCGAGTTCGCCGGCCTGTTCTACTGGGGCTTCACCCTCTCGGCGCAACTGGTGTTCCTCTTCGGAGCCAGCCTCACCAAGGTGTTGTTCCCCGCGTTCACCCAGATCAATGCCGATGGGCAGCGGCAGTCGCGGGCGTTTGCCTCGGCCTGCCGATTGCTGGTGGCCTTGGTGGCGCCGCTGTGTGTTCTTCAGGCGGCCTTGGTGGACGACGTGCTGAAGCTCCTCCACCTCGCTCACTGGATGGCGACGGCCGAGGTGGTGCGCTGGTTGAGTCTGGGGATGATGGCCGAGCCGTTTGCCGTGCTTTCGAACTCGGTGCTGATGGCCCGGGGTCGATTTCGCCTGGTCGGCGCGATCGCGTTCGTCTCGGCCCTGGGAACCCTGGGGATGGCGGTCCTCTGCGCGTCGGAGCGGTCTCTTGCCTCGGTCGCGATGGGGGCCGCCGGCTGCACATTGCTTACCGCGGGCGCAATGCTCGTCTTCGCGTTTCGCACCTTGGGAGGCGGTTGGGCCGCCGCGATGGGACCCGCGGCGGCATGTTGCGCGGCGGCCGGCCTGGCGGGTGGGATCGGCTGGACGGTGCGGGAATGCCTTGGCCCGTGGGAACCCTTGGCGCGCGTGGCCGCCGTGATGGCAACGATTTGCCTGGCCTACGTTGTGTTGCTTCGGCTTGCGGCGCCCGGCTTCCTTCGGTCGCTGGTAGCCCAACTCGCCCATTTCCGCGCGCCAGTGGATGCGACGGCAGGACCGATGTAGGGAGAAACCCCAATGTGGCCCACGCCATGGAGCCTGCCCTTGCTCGTTTTCGGCTTGTTGCCGTTGGGGTACGTAGCGATCACGGCCGCACGGCGCGGACTGGCCGAGTTGGTCAGTCTGAAGTGCGTCGGCGTGCTCTTCTTATGGACTGGCTACCATCTGTCCCCGTGGATCTACTACTTCTTGGAGAACTGGGACCGTTTCTTGCTGGTGGACGACCTGCTCGATGACGGACTTGCGTTTTCGACGCTGGCCATGGTCGTTTTCATTGCGGGCTGCACCGTGGCGGAGCGTGGAAAGCACGACGAGCAGGACGCCTCGTGCGAAGCAGCGATTCAGGCCGTGCGGCCCGTGCGCGGCATCCACCTGGCATGGCTATGCGCCGGTCTGGTGATGTTGTTTCTGATCCGGGTTGGCGGGTTGAGCGAGGCTTGGGCCTCGACGAGCGATCGTGGGATACGCGGCCTGGAGCTACGCGGAACGGTTCTCTTCTACGTGGCGATGCTCCACCCCATGCTTGCGTTGGCGACGGCGTGCATGACCGCCCTGTACGTGCTCCAGTCCCCGCCCGGCCTCCAGGCACGCCGCATCGGCCAAGGATTCCTGTGCCTCTTGGTGGCCTCGCTGGATGCCATCTGGAACTTCAGCCGCAGTGCCGGGTACCCGTTCGCGGTGCTGGCGTTTGTCATGCTGCGGGCGCGGGGGCGACGCGGCGCGGGCATCGCCGTGGCCTGCGTGGCCATCGCCGGGTTCCTCGGCAGCGTGGCGTACTCCAGCCGGAGCCAATACCATCCCGGCCTGGGCAACTTCTTAAAGGCAGCGACCGGGCGTCATGCTTCGGTGGAGGAACCCGACGGAATCGCCCAGGCCTTGGCCGGGGAGACGAACCCCTTGGATGCCATGAGCGCCTGGACGCTCAAGGCCTCGCTGGTCGATTCCGAACAGCCGACGTTTTCCGAGGAGGGAATCGCCGCCCTCCTCGTGTTGCAGCCGCTTCCTTCGTTTCTCCTTCCGACGCGGCCGATCGGGCCGAGCCTCAACGAGGTGCGTGGACTCGACGATACGATCGGTCTGACCACCCCGGCCCTGGCCGAAGCCTACTACGCTTTTGGCGTCTGGGGCGTCTGGGTCATGGTTCCGCTGGGGCTCGGAGCCGGCTGGCTGGATCGGCAATTCCGCCACCGCCCTGGGCTGGTCGCGTGGTTCAGCGTGGTCCTCTATTTCGCGTCGTTTCCCTTGGGGTTGCACAATGGTCTGCGGGCAGCCAGCCGCCTGCCGATCTATGCGCTCGCAGCCGTCGCCATCGCGAGGCAGATTCGCGGGATGACGCAGCCCCCCGGCGAGACGGCGTCGGTCGGCGAAGGCATCCGCGCCTGCTCGCTGGCGCCGCGAGTCTCGCGTGCGGCATACCCACGGCGTCACGCAGGAATCAAAACATGAAGGTCGTCCACGTGATCGGTTCGCTTCATCCACGCTGGGGCGGTCCTCCCGCGGTGGCAGCCAGTCTGGCCGCGGCGCAGGCAGAACGGGGTGCCCAGGTCTGGCTGGTGACGTACCGCGATCTCGACGGGGCCGACCAGACCCAGGCCATGCTCGACGAGGTGCCGGGGATCGACGAGGTGCACCTTCGATGGCTGCCTGTTCCGAGCCGCCTCGAGCGACTGACGGCATGGCGTGCCGGGGAGTTCTTCGGCGGTTTTCTGGCAAAGAAGGACTTTGTGCACCTGCACGGGGTATGGGACCCGATCCTTCGGGTGGCGGCCGCCGCGGCCCGGCGCGTCGGCGTGGCTTATGCTGTCGAACCCCAGGGAATGCTCGATCCGTGGTCCCTTGCCCAACGTGCATGGAAGAAGCGACTCGCGCTTTGGCTAGGATACCGCCGGATGCTGAACCACGCCGCGTTCGTCCAGGTGTTGCAGCGTGACGAACAGGAGAGCATCGGGCGTTTGGCGCTTCGGTGCCCCGTGGAACGGATCCCCAACGGCGTCTTCCTGGAACAAATCGACCCGCTGCCGTCCCGCGGAAGTTTCTTCGCCTCGTGGCCGTCGCTTGGGGGGCGGCCATTCGTCCTCTTCCTGGGCCGGCTGCACGCCAAGAAGGGGCTGGATCTGCTTGCCGAGGGATTCGCCCTGGCCGCGCGGGCCGTTCCCGAGTTGCAGCTCGTCGTGGCCGGGCCCGATTTCGGTGCAGAAGCCGCGTTCGCACGCCAGATCGCGCGTTTGGGACTATCCGAGCGCGTGCATCGGTTGGGGCCATTGTACGGGCAGGCGAAACGCGCGGCGATGGCCGAGGCGTGCTGCTTCTGTCTTCCCTCCCGGCAGGAGGGCTTCAGCATGGCTGTTTTGGAAGGCCTGGCGTGCAAGACGCCGGTGGTGATTTCCGAGGCGTGCCATTTCCCGGAGGTGGCGGCGTCTGGCGCGGGGTACCTCGTGTCGTTGGAGCCGGCAGACATCGCCAAAGCGATCGTCCGCATTGCCAACGATCCTGCAAGGCGCGAGGCCATGGGGGAAGCCGGGCGCCGTTTGATCCAGCATTCGTTCACCTGGCAAGAGATCGCCAGGCGTGCGCTGGACGCCTATGCCCGCCGCAGGCGCCTGGCGCCAAGGAGGACCGCCGCATGACCCTCGCTTTTTGCCGGCCCCACGCCTCGCCGGAACGCGTCGCTGACCGGCGGATCGACCCCGGGTCCAGCCCCTTTCCCTTCTGGCACAAGGTCGCGCGGGCGCTGTGGGGGATCGTCTGGCTGTTTCTGTTTCGGCCCAGCCCGAAACCCCTATACGCTTGGCGGTGGTTCCTGCTGCGCCTGTTCGGCGCCCGGCTCGACTGGAAGGCTTATGTCCACGCGTCGGTGAGGATTTGGGCACCCTGGAACTTGGAAATGGGCCCTTGGAGCTGCCTCGGGGATCGCGTGGACTGCTATTGCGTAAGCCGGATTCGTTTAGGGCAGCACGTGACCGTCAGCCAAGGCAGTTTCCTCTGCACGGCCAGTCACGATTACGAAGACGTCCGAATGCCCTTGGTGACGGCGCCGATCGTTCTCGACGACTGGTCGTGGATCTGTGCCGGCGCCATCGTGGGTCCGGGAGTCACCGTGCATACGGGCGCCGTGGTGGGGGCCTGGGCTGCCGTGTTTCGCGATGTGCCGCCCTGGACCGTGGTGGGCGGGAACCCAGCCAGGTTCCTCAAAGCTCGCGTCTTGCGCGACCCGTTGTCGTAGGCCATCCCGGTGGAAGTTGAACTCATGAACGCACCCCGAGCTGAAGGCAAAAACCTGGCCGTGTGCCAGCCCGATCCACCCGACCGCGAAGCCCGCGCGGGGCCGGCGTCGGTGGCGGCGGGCCATCGGGTCGCGCAGGCCGGCGCCGAATCATGGGCACCGGTTTGCCTGGTATGCGCGGGCCATTCGACGCCCGTGTTCCGTGCGGCCGAGTTCCGCATGTTTCGGTGTGCGAAGTGCCGTTCGGCCTTTGTTTGGCCGCAGCCTTCGGCCGACGAGTTGCGCCGGTTCTATGCCCGATTCCACGAGGGCCACGGCGGTTACTACGATGCCGACGTGGAACGCCGCGTGCGGGCCGACTTCGCCGCCAAATCGGCGTTGGTGCGTTCGCACGTCGCGGGCCCGACCCCCCGCGTGCTCGACGTCGGCTGCGGCAAAGGGTTCTTCGTCAAGGACTGCCGGGACCGCGGAATCCAGGCCGAGGGCATCGACTTGTCCGCCTCCGCCGTTCGTTTCGCGTCGGAGGTACTCGGGGTCCCTGCCACCTGCGGCCGGCTGGAAGACCAGGCGGCGACGTTGGGGCGCTTCGACGCGATCACTCTCTGGGCGACGATCGAACATCTTCCGGACCCCCTGGCAACCCTCCGCACGATCCACCACATGCTGGTGCCGGGAGGATATCTGTTTCTCGACACCGGTGTGGGCGACGACTGGCTCGACCGGTTGCTTCCTGGGGTCAACCAATGGTACGACCCACCCCAACATCTGTTTGTCTTCTCGATTGCCGGAATGCGGCGATGCCTGGAGGTGGCCGGATTCGAAGTGGTGCGGGTCGATTCGTGCTTCGAGCGCACGCAATGGCGACGCGTGGCGAGAATGGCCCGGGCATTCGGCCTGGCCGCCGGGCTCCGTATGCTAGCCACGCTGGGTCGAATGCGGATCGGGCCGGAGCCATCGACCCGATTCCCCCTGGGCAACCTGATGAACGTCATCGCGCGCAGACCGGCCGTGCAGCCGTGATTCGGAGCGAACGCCATGATCTCCGTCCTGATCCTGACCAAGAACGAAGAGCTGAACATCGCCCGGTGTCTCGAGTCGGTCCGGTGGGCGGACGACATCGTGGTGCTTGACGACCATTCGACCGATCGCACCGTCGAGATCGCTCGGCGGCTGGGCGCCCGGGTCATCGTCCACTCAGCGGGCAACGAGCGCCAGCAGCGAACCTACTCCTTGCGGCAGATCCCGTTCCGCCATCCTTGGGTCTACAATCCCGACGCCGACGAACTCACGCCCGACGACCTGCGGGACGAGATGCGCGCCGTGGTCGCCGAGGCGAATCGGCCCGAGGTCGCCTACCGCGTCCGGTTCAAGAACCTGTTCCTGGGCAAGTGGATCAAGCACAGCAGCCTGTATCCCACCTGGGTCATGCGGCTGTTCCGGCCCGAGAAGATCCGCTTCGAGCGCACGATCAACTTGACGTACCTCGCCGACGGGCCGGTGGGACGGCTCGAGTCGCATTTCCTGCACGACAGCTTCCATCGCGGCATGAGGCCGTGGCTCGAAAAGCACGTGCGCTACGCCCACGACGAGGCCATCGAAAACCTCAAGCACCTGGCCGAGGGCCGGCTCGACTGGCGCGGACTGGTGGCCTGGGCCGACCCCGTGCGGCACCGGGCGGCGCTGAAGCAGCTTTCGTTCCGCCTGCCTTGCCGGCCGCTCTTGCGATTTGTGTACATGTATTTCCTGCGGCGGGGTTTTCTGGACGGCCGGGCCGGCTGGACCTACTGCCGGCTCCTGGCCCTGTACGAGCAGATGATCGTCTTGCAGCGCGACGACCTGGTCCGCCGCGGCCGGACGGCCGAACTGGAATCGCCGGTCGAGGTGGCGATGCGTCGGGCGGCATGAACCCCTTGCGCGAGGGTTCGATCGTGTGGTACGACGAAGCAGTGAACCGATTCTATCGAGCACGCCCGGGATGGAAGACCGGGCACACGGAACTGGCTGAGTTGATTCTGGCGCAGCCGCGGCGCGGGACGTGTCTGGAGATCGGTCCTGGTCCGGGCGGAGCCACGTCGCAATTTCTGGCCGCGCATTGCGGTCGGCTCGACGGGCTGGATATCGATCCGGAGGCTCGAAACAACCCGCACCTGCACGCCTGCTACCTGTACGACGGCCGACGGTTCCCGTTGCCCGACGACTCGTACGATCTGGCCGTCGCCGACTACGTGTTGGAACACGTCGAGCGGCCGGCGGAGTTTCTGGCCGAGACCTTCCGCGTGCTCAAACCCGGCGGACGGTTCTGCTTCCGCACGCCCAATCTGTGGCACTACGTGTCGCTGGGGGCACGTCTGACCCCCCATTGGATCCACGAGCGGTTCTCGGGGTGGCTGCGGGGAATGCCCTCCGACGCGCACGCGCCCTACCGAACGTATCATCGAGCAAACACGCGCTCGGCGATTCGCCGGCTGGCGCGGGCCACGGGGTTCGAGATGGCGGAACTCCGCCTCATCGAAAAAGAGCCCTCGTACGGCCGCGCAAGCCGCGTGCTGTTCTATCTCTTTCTGGCCTACGAGCGAATCGTTAACGCAAGGAAGGGTTTTGAAGGCGCTCGAGCGAACTTGTTGGGAAGCCTCTCCAAACCGGGCTTGGGAGTCCCGCGGCCGGTAGCCGATAGACTGTGGAAAGAGGCGGCATGAGCCGCGGGCGAAAGGCATTCCGCGTCCCTCGTATCAACCGTTCCCCACCGGAGCAGGCCTTTCCTGCCTTTGGCGGGTACGTTGCTCGCATTGACCCACCCTCGGACCTTCAGGTATACTCCCACGCCTTTTTCGGACGCTCGCCGAGCGCGGCCTTTCCGGGGCTGGATGCGCCGATGCGAATCGCGATCATCAACCAGTTCTACCCCCCTGATATGGCACCAACGGGTGCCCTTGCGGCGTCGTTGGCAGAACACCGTGCGCGACGTGGCGACGAGGTCACGGTTGTGACAAGCCGGGGCGGTTACGTGACGGTGTCGCACGCACCGTCGCGGCGACCTTCGAGCGGCCGGCTCACGATCTGTCGCGTGTGGACTCCGCGATTGGGCAAACGGAGTGGACTGTGCCGCTGCCTCGATTACTTGGCCTTCTTCGTGGCCGCCGCGTGGCGACTTTTCTGGATGCCGCGCCAAGACGTGGTCGTCGCGATGACGACGCCACCGTTTCTGGTCTGCGCCGCGTGGATGCACAAGTTGCTCCACCCGCAAACGCGACTCATCCTGTGGAACATGGATTGCTATCCCGAGGTAGCTGAACGCGATGGCATGATCCGCGCGGGAGGAGGCATAAGCCGCGCGCTGCGGGCGATCAATCGGCGGATCTTCGGACACGTAGATCGGGTAATCTGCCTCGACCCTGCGATGGCTGCCCTTTTGGAGAAGCACTACGGGAGCGTGGGCCGGCCGCTACCGGTTTCGGTCATTCCCAATTGGGAGCCCGCCGATGTCGGTTCGCGCGATCGTTGTCCGTTGCCGCTGGACCGAGAGATGACGCAGCGGCTGGATGGCAAATTCGTCGTGCTGTACACCGGCAACCGTGGACGCGGCCACCACTTCGCCACGGTGCTCGAGGCGGCCGAGGCCCTCCGCGGCGAACCCGTGTGCTTCTGTTTCGTCGGGGGCGGATCCCAGACCGCCGCCATCCGGCAAGCGATCGTGGATCGGAACCTCGCGAATGTGATTCTGATGGACTACGTCCCCAGCGCGCAGTTGCGCGCTCTGCTCAGCGCGGCCCATTGTGCTCTGATTACCCTGCGAGAAGAGATGCTCGGCGTGATGAGCCCGAGCAAGCTGCACGTCAGTCTGGCCTTCGGCTTGCCGGTTCTGTACGTGGGGCCGGCTGGCAGCAACGTCGATCTGGCCATCAAGCGGTTCGGCTGCGGCGCGAGTTTCCGGCCTGGGGACGTGGAAGCGGTCCTCGGTTTTCTTCGCCATGCGGTGGCTCACCCGGAGCACATGGCAAGCCTTCGCGTGCGCGCGCGACGTGCGTTTGAAGAGGCGTACTGCGACGCACGCACCCTCCCGCAGTTTGACGCCGTCCTCACCCAACCGGCCGAGGCGCCGCTCCACGCGGCCACGAAGCTGGGACTACGGAGGGCCGCCTAGGCCGCGCTTGGAGGCGAAACCGTTCAACTTGCACGTTCATTCTGGTTAAGGAGAACGCGATGAACATGCGACCATTGCCTTGGGTATTGGGTCTTCTGATGGCGGGAAGCTGGCTGGTTGGGGTCGCCGCGGGCGCGGCACCGACGAAGGCCACCCTCATCGGCGACGTCCGCCTGGAAGATGGGGCCGTCTTCGTCGGTCAGGTGGTGACCCCGGAGGACACCCCAATGCAGGGGGTCGAGGTCTCGTTGGTCAACGGCAAGCAGAGGCTGGGGACTGCCAAGACCAACGCGAAGGGGTATTTCGCCTTCCGTGGCCTGAAAAACGGCGTCTATCAAGTTTCCGTCGGCCAGGACCAGATGGCCTACCGCGTGTGGTCGAAAGAGACCGCCCCGCCCTCGGCCCATCCGGGAGCGCGCATCGTCGTCGGCAAGGACGTGGTGCGCGGGCAATATGCCGAGGGGCATTTCCTGAAGGCAGCCCTTTCCAACCCCTTCGTGGTCGGCGGCCTGGTCGCCACGGCGGTTGCCGTGCCGATCGCCATCCACAACTCGCACGACGAACCTGCCAGCCCGTAATCACGCCTTGGATAGTTCGGGCAAGGCCTCCTCGGCTGCGGGCTCGTGAACCACGGCGGGCGGTTTGACGGCAAACGTCATCACCGCCGCGAGGACCAGGAATCCAGCGGCCGCATAGCACGAGTACGCGAACGTCTTGTACGCGTCGTAGAGATATCCTTGCAACAGGGCGAACAGGAAGCCGCCCACCCCCCAGGCGGTGAACACCAACCCGTAGTTGACGCCGAAGTTCTTCAGGCCGTAATAGTCCTTGGTAATCGACGGAAACAGCGCGAGATTCGCGCCGTAATTGGCGCCGATCAGCGCCGACACGATGGCCAGCGCGGGAACGGTGGCCAAGGCGGTTCCCTTCTGCGCTTGGCTGAGCACGATCATCAGCACGGCTTGCAAGAGGAAGCAGATCAGCATGGTGGTCTGGCGGCCGAGGATGTCGGACAACGAGCCCGCGGCGATCCGGCCCGCTCCGTTGCCCACGGCCAACGCGGCCACGAGGACGAACCCCAAGGCGATGCCGGCCTGTTGCTCGCCGATCTTGGCCAGTTTCGAGATGATCATCAACCCCGCCCCCGCGCCACAGGCATACATGAACCAGAGCAGGTAGAACTGGACCGTGCGGCACATCTCGGTCGGCGCGAAATCTCGCTTCGGCGGCGAGGCGGCGGCCTTGCTGGCCGGGGTTCCGGCGGGCGTGTAGCCTTTCGGTGGCGGCACGAGCAGTTGCGCCAACCCCACCACCACGATGAGAAAAGCGATTCCCAGAATCAACATCGTGTTGCCGATGCCGACCGCAGCGAGGAGCCAATTGGCCAGCGGCGCGGCGTAGACCGACGCCAATCCAAAGCCCGAAACCACGATCCCCGCGATCATCCCGGTCTTGGCGGCGGGGAACCATTTGACGGCCGGCGGGGTGGCGGCGGCGTATCCGAACCCGATGCCGGCACCGGCCAGCACGCCGAACCCCAGGATGTAGCCCCAGTAGGTGCCCATGATGCTCGCCAGGATCATGCCCGCTCCGACCAGCAGTCCGCCGATGCTGGCCGCCAATCGGGGTCCCATGCGGTCTTGAAGCCTGCCCGCCGGCACCATGAGGAAACTGAAGGTCAGGCAGGCGATCGAGTAAGGCCAGGCGCTTTGGGTTTCGGTCCATTGCCATTCCTTGGTGATCGCCTTGCTCACGACGCTCCACGTGTACAGGATGCCCAAGGCCAGGTTGATGCCCAGCCCGGCGAGCGTCACCTGCCACCCCAGATTCTTCACCGATGCACCCCTTTGCAGGCCGACTTCCGACATCGCTTGCTCCTTACCGACATTCGCTTTTCGTGGAAAGACGACGCAAACCGGCTATTATAATCCAACGCGCCGCGCAAACGCTAGTGCGGTGGTAAGGAATGTGCCGACACGCTATGCACCACCGTGTCCCCGCCGGACAGGGGCTTGATCGCTGCGAACCTCGCCGCCGGCTTGAAGAACGATCGCCCGACTTGCCGCGCCGCGATGGGGCAGCTATGCTCAGGGACGACAACGTGTGAGAACCACCAGATCGTCTCGTTGGGGAGTGCGGCAATGCAACGGTTCGTTCGGTTGTCGGTAGCGCTGGTCGCGGTGGCTGCGGCCGGATTGGCAAGCTTGTCCGGCGGAACGTCCCAGGGCGCGGAGCCCGGAGGCAGACTCAAGGTGCTCGTCGTATCCGGCGGGCACGGCTATCCGGTCGAGCCCTTCCGCAAGGTCTTTGCGGGGTTTTCCGACATGGAGTGTACGTTCGTCGAGGAGAAGGAGGGGGGCGAGGCCTTCGACGACATCGGTTCGTGGCCCTACGATGCCGTGGTGCTCTACAACTTCGAGAAGAAGCTGTCCACGAACCGACAGTCCAACTTTCTTAAGCTCTTGGATCGAGGCGTGGGCCTGGTGATCCTTCATCACGCGATCTACGGTTACCGCTCCTGGCCAGAGTACCAGAAGATCGTCGGTGTGACGAGCTGGCTATCCGGCGCACGGGACGGCGTGGATTTCAAGATCCATGTCGAGGACCCGAACCACCCCATTACCCGCGGGCTGAAGGACTTCTCGATCAAGGACGAAACCTACCAGGGCCATGGGATCGATCCGAAGGTCCACGTGATCCTCACCACCGATGAGCCGAGCAACGGCAAGGCGGTGGCGTGGGTCCACACGGTGCGCAAGTCGCCGGTGTGCTACTTCCAGTTGGGCCACGGCGAGAAGGCCTACCGCGCTGCCGAGTTCGCCACGGTGCTAGGTCGGGCGATCCGGTGGAGCGCCGGTCGGCTGTCGGCCGACTAGATGCCGTGGCGCGACCTTGGGCGGGAGGGCTTGGGTCGCGCAGGTTCGCTCAGGGCTGCGTGGTCGGCGTGGGGTACTCGTTGAGTCCGCCTTCGCGCGGCAGGCCGTCGAAGAACGCCTTGCCTCCCGCGTGGACCCAACCCGGGGCCGTGTTGGCCAGAAGCTCGCCCTGTTGCACGTGGGTTTCGGAATAGGGCAACGAAAGCAGTTGCGCGGTCCCATTGTTGCCGAGCAGGCAGTGGTCCAGGCTTGCCAACGATGCCCCTCCGACCGCGATGCCGGCGCGCCCGTTGCCTCGCGAGACCACGCGCAGGAAGGTAACTTCGCGGGCGCTGTTGAACGCGTTGATGCCATCGGTTTGAAAGTGCTGCACCACGAGGTCCTGAATCACAACCTGCCGGACGTGGAACAGGGTGATGCCGACTTGGTGGTGGGCGTAACGGAGGGGGTAGTTGTCGGGCAGCTTCGCCGGGTGGATACCGAAGTAGATCATTCCCCGGTGCATGCACCATTGCAGGGGATCGAGCTTGGGCGGTTCCGCGGCGCGTGCGTCGGCTGGAACTTGGAGTAAGGGCTTGCCGTCGAGCAACAATTGCTGGAATGCGGTATGCGGCGGCCGGAAGCGGAACATCGCGCCGCGGTAATGTTCCCAGGCCGCTGGGGGGACCGGCGCTGAGCCGTCGAGGATGGCCCCATTGCCGTCGATCACCAAAGGCCCTGCGCCCGAGCCGCTGTGCCGGCTG
>DYLT01000100.1 GCA_020721945.1 Blastopirellula marina | reverse complement strand
ACGGGCACCCGCCGATGCGGATCGCGGAAGAAGTAAAGCACGAAGAACCACAGCGCCCCAGGCACGATCGCCCAGTACCAATCGAGATACGTTGCCGCCAGCACAGCCAAGAGCAGCAAGGGCCAGCCCAGGATTTGGATCTCGGCCAACCCCCACCGGGCGAACGGGAGCTTGTCGCGCCAGGCGAACGGATCGTCGGCGGGGTCCCAACGGCACTCCACCCGGTTGGCGAGGTACTTCAAGTCACGGGGATCGAGGATCTCGTGGGGGGCCCCCTCGCAGCTCCCTTTGCGCAACGCCGCCATACGTGCGACGTAACGCGGCCGAAATCGCTTCAACCACCACCGGCGCCAATGCCCCCATGCCATCTCGATCTGGTAACACACGCCACCGCCGGGCTGGGCGCTCGGGATGTTGTCGGAAAGCGGTTGGGGAATGGCTCGGGTCAAAGGACGGTTGACAGAACTCATGCTTCGTCGGGGACGCAATTCGCGGGGTTCGCCTTTATCCTAACGCCCGGCACACGGCATGGGAAGCGACTTGGAAGGCCGCACACGACAATTCCAGGCGTCGTTGCGCCAAAAGTATCACGCGCGTTCTACGCAAGGGAGCCCTCGCGGGTCAATCGCCCCGGTGTCGAACCGCCGGTGGGTCCGGAGGAAGCCCAGGCAACGGCTGGCCGCAAGGCGTGGTCGCCATCCACGGCGCCTTTGCTTTGGTGTCGGATGTGAACCGGGGAAGAGGTTGGCGAGATGTTCCCAGCGGAGCCGGCAAAGGACGGATGAACCGACGCGATGGCCCACACCGCGACCGAAATCGGCGACACGCGAGCCCGGCCACAGAATCGTATGCCCACCGTACTGGATTCGGGCTCGCCGACCCACCGTGCGGCGAAGTATAATCGGCGGCGGCAGATCCTCGAGACGCCGAGCGGCTCGGCGCGCTACGGCGAGCCTCTTTTCCCGAGGCCCCCATGACCACGCTTGTCGAAACCCCGGTACCGGTCCTGGTTCTCGGCATTCTCGCTGCCGCGGCGTTCGGGTGGCTCTACATGACGATGCGCCGGCCTGGGTACCTGCTGGCCCTGGCGGGCGTACTGGTGGCGATCGTCGCTGGCGTGCTCGTCGAATGGCTGGTGGTGACCGAGCGAGAGCAGGTCGAGGCGACACTCGACGCGGCCGTCGCGGCGTTGGAGGCCAACGAGATCGACCGGGTCGAAAGCCTGCTTTCCGAAGTTGGCCAGCGCAGGCTCGGACCGCGGATTCGCTCGTACTCGGGCATGGTCGAGTTCGACGAGGTGAGCATCCGCAATGTCGAGGTGTACATCAACGACCTGACCACCCCGCCTTCGGCCGAGGTCACGCTGGATGGGACTGCGCATTTCCGCCATCGGTTCGAGGGGTTTCCCTACAGCGTCTACTCGGCCCGATTCCGCGTCGAGCTGGTCAAGGAGCCCCAAGGGTGGCGGATCGAGGATGTGTACGGCGATCCCCAGCAACCATACCGGCCTGAGTAGACTTCCCGCCGATCGGGTTAGGCGGTACATTAAGAAGATTGGAACGTCCCACCCTCGGTCCATCCTCCCCGCAACATGGCCAAACCACATCGCAATTTGAAGAAAGCCAACCACGGTCGCCGTCCAGCCAACAGCAAGGCCCGCCGGGCCAAGCGCAAGCTGGTCCGCACCTGACCGCCCACGAGGACGGTTTGCAGACTTCCCCCCGGTGTGTGGGGGTATTCGTGTTGTCGTGCGCGCCCGAGGTGGTTAGAATCCGTGGCCTCGTCCCGGTTTCGGTTGATTTGCTTCCAAGGAGTCCGGTGTGCCCAAGAGACCGCTGATCCTCGACCCTTCCGAGTACGACCTCAATCACATTGTGGCCGACATCGAGGACATCCGCCGCTACAACCGCCAGCGGTACGAGATGGAGCAGCTCACCGCGGTGGTTTTCGAGGATGCCCAGCGGTGCGTGTGCGTTGGTTATAAGGACTTGAGTCCGAACGAGTTCTGGGTCCGCGGTCACATGCCCGGCATCCCGTTGATGCCCGGCGTGGTCATGATCGAGGCGGCCGCCCAGTTGGCCAGCTACTACACCCAGAAATACAAGCTGATGGACGCGCCGATCATCGGGTTCGGCGGTTTGAAGGACGTCCGGTTCCGCGGTGTGGTGCGGCCTGGCGACCGCTTCGTCGTGGTGGCCAAGCTGTTGAAGGTCCGCAGCGCGATGCTCACCTGCGAGTTCCAATGCCTGGTGCGCGACAACCTGGTGTGCGAGGGGGTGTTGATGGGCATCCCCCTCAACGAGGACGCCATCACCGCCCGGCAAGCCTAGTCCGGGCAAGCCCCACACCGGCCAACGCGCCCGCGCTGGCTGCCTAGCGCCATGCTGTTTCCTTTCCGCGACAACAACCCGATCCGCACCACGCCGGTGGTGACGTACGCCCTGGTCACGGCCAATGTGCTTGCGTTTCTCTGGCTTTGGCGCATGCCGGAGGGCCGGCAACAGGCCGTCGTCATGCAGCGAGGCTTCATCCCCGCGCGGATCGCGCAGCTTGGCTCGCCCCACCCGGAACCTCTCTCGGTCGAAGTGCCGGTCGAGAAGGTGATGACACGCCACGGGCCCGCGGTGAGGGTTCGCCAGTATGTGTTGGAGCCGAATCGCCGCGAGGTCCTCTTGTCGCTGTTGACCTGCATGTTCCTTCACGGGAGCTGGCTGCATTTGTTGGGGAACATGTGGTTTCTCTGGATCTTCGGGAACAACGTCGAGGACCGGCTTGGACCAGCGCTGTACTTCCTGCTGTACCTGGGAGGCGGGTTGCTGGCTACGGCCGCGCAATGGCAGATCGACCCGGAAAGCACCACGCCGATCATCGGAGCCAGCGGCGCGGTCGCCGCGATTCTGGGGGCCTACGCCATCACGTGGCCCTGGGCCAAGGTCGAGACCTTCGTTGTGCTCGTCGTTTTCTTCACCGTCATCGAATTGCCCGCCCTGGTCGTGCTGGGGTTGTGGTTTCTGGGACAGGTGCTGGAGGCCAGTCAAGCCCTGGGCTCGAACGCGATTCCCTACCGCAGCGGCGTGGCGTGGTGGGCGCACGTGGGCGGGTTTGTCGCGGGGGCCATCGCCATGCCGGTGCTCAGCACGCTGGCGGGCGAACGGGACCGGGGCTGGCCCGAGCCGATCGAGGCCGAGGTGGTGGACTGAGGCATGGCCCGGCCGAGGCTGCGAAAACTCGACCCCACGATGGATCTTTCGCGCCATCTCATCGCGCTCGAGGCCCTGCCGCGTCCGTGGGACCCTCGGGCGGTTTTCGGCCGGGAAGCCCTCTTGGAAGTCGAAATCGGCTCGGGCAAAGGCCTTTTCTTGCGCAACGCCGCGGCCACTCACCCGGAAACCGACTACCTGGGCGTCGAACTTGCCCCGGCCTATGCGCGGCACGCCGCGGCGGGCCTTGCCAAACTCGCGCTGCCGAACGCGGTGGTGGCGCTGGGCGACGCCCGCCGTCTCTTCGAGGACATCCTGCCGGAGGGTGCCGCGGCCGCCGTCCACGTCTACTTTCCCGACCCGTGGTGGAAGAAACGGCACCAGAAACGTCGGTTGATGCAGGAGGGATTCGTCGAGCGGATCGAACGGGCACTTCGCCCCGGCGGTGTCCTTCACTACTGGACCGACGTGGAAGAGCAGTTCCACACGGTCGTCGACCTCATGGCCGCCCGAACCCGCCTGGAAGGGCCGATCGCAGTGCCCGAGACCCCCGCGGCCGGCGATCTGGATTACCGCACCCACTTCGAGCGTCGGGCCCGCCTGCACGGCCAGACCGTCTACCGCGCCCAATGGCGCAAACGGTAGGAAGACCGGCCCGGGCCACTCCGGCAACCATCGCCGGTCTGCCCGCGCCGAGCCGGCAAGAACCGCCGAACCGACCCGCCTGGTCCTTGGCGTCTGGCGGCGCGGAAGTCCTTGGGGCTGCCGGGACTTGCGACTTGATGGCCAAATCGCGACCAGGATTGGCCCGACGATTGCTTTCCCAAGGCCCCGGACGGCCCATCGCGGGTCGTCCACCACGGCTGTTCGAGACCGACCATCGCGGGGAAGGAGCCGAACTTGTGCTGATCCAGAGCATTTTGGGCGGGCGTCCCGATCCGGCCACTCTCGCGCGAAAGGAATCATCCGACACGGGCAACGTCCATCGCCATGCCGTATCGACGACCGAGCCGAGCATGTCGGCGCCACGTGATGACGCGCTCCGGGCGATTGCGGCCGAGTACGACGTCACCGACATCTCTCCACGCGCGTTCTCGGAGATGATTGACCGGCTTCGCCAGGCGGGCGCGCTGTCGGACAAGGACTACCAGGAACTCGCGGCCATCCGCGTGGACCTCGAGCAGGCCGGCGTCGGACCCGACGACGAAATCGACCTGGTGCAGTTCTACCGCCAACGCCTCCAAGAGGCCGCGCACGCGGAAGAGAGCCAGAAAAGCCCCAGACCTGACCTCGAACGCCTGCGTGCCCGGGTCGAATGGCTTCAGAAGTTCGCGGCCTTGCGCTCGCCAGAGGCATCGCCGATCGACACGGCCGCCTGAGGGACTAGTCGGCGTCCTCGCGCACGCTGAACTCGAGCTTCCACCGGCCCGGCGTCTTCGTGCTGACGCACCATAGCTCGAGCATGCCCAGCTCGGTCACTTTCGAGTGGAAACGGACGGGCACGTAGTCCTCGTCGATCTGGTCGTCGGGTGGCAGGGCGGTTTCCATCGAGTCGGTCTCCTGGAGATCGTCGTCGGTCCACCCGTCGAGCAGGTCGCCGGGCTTGTCGTGCTTGCGCGTCGACGAACGGAAGAAGCGGAACTGGGCCGGCTCGCCGACCACCAGGCCGATCTCGTCGGAGGGCACCTCGGTCTCGCTGCCTTCCTCCATGCCGAACGGCACGACGCACAACGCGCGCAACGGGCGCGGGGCGCCAGGCACGGCCGGACCCGCGGTCTCGATCCCCACGTAGTACGCCCGGGCCGTGCCGCCGCGAATCCGCATTCCCCCGTGCTCCTTGACCCAGCCGTAGCAGGCCGCACCCCGGGCCACGGCATGGTCGAGGTCGGGCGCGCCGGTCAAGGGACGAGGCATCGCCTCGGCCGGAAACCAGTGGCCGATCACCTCCAGAAGCCGCTGGCGGAGCATCTCGGACTTGAACACCCCGCCATTGAACAGCACGTGCGTGGGGCGCACCGGACGTGCCGACTCGCCGTGGGCCGCCAGGAACGCGGCCAGGTGGCGAGTGATCGCGGTGTCGGTCTCGAAAGGCAACCCCATCTCGCGGAACCCCGAGACCCGGCGCCGGGCCGGCCGTTCCGAGACCTCGGTCAACGGAAAAAAGCCCTCGACCAGCAGGTTCGCCACGATCTGCCGGTCGACTTCCACCGAAACGGTGCCGCCGATCAACCGGCTACCGCGGCCAAGGACCGAAATCGTGTGCTTCTCGGCGCCGCCAGGGGCCAACAGGGCCTCCTTGGCCGCCCGGCACGAATGCCACAGGGCGACCGATTGCCACGGATCGAGCTGGACTCCCTTCTCGGCGAACAGCCCGGCCAGACGGTGGGCCAACGCGAGGTCCATGTTATCGCCGCCGACCAACAGGTGGTTTCCCACCGCGATCCGCTCGAGAATCAGCTCGCCGTGTTCCTCCGCGACGCCGACCAGCGTCAGGTCGGTCGTCCCGCCGCCCACATCGCACACCAACAGCCGGTCGCCCAGATGAAGCTGCCGGCGCCAACGGTCGCCCACGTCGGCCAGCCAGGCATAGACCGCCGCTTGGGGCTCCTCGAGGAGCACGAGGTTTTCGGGCAAGCCCGCAACCAACGCGGCCTCGCGCGTCAGCTCGCGGGCGCTGGCGTCGAACGAGGCAGGCACGGTCAGGACGACCCTCTGGTCGGCCATGGGCGCGTCGGGAAATGCGGCCTCCCAGGCGCCGATCAGGTGCTCCAGGTAACGCTGCGACGCGACGACCGGCGAGACCTTCGGCACGTCGTCCGGTGCGTTCCAGGGCAACACCGCCTGGCGACGATCGACCCGGCTGTGCGCCAACCACGACTTGGCGCCCGAGACGGTCCGGTGCGGCACTTCCGCCGCCTGGCGCCGCGCGAACTCGCCCACGGCGAACTCGCATCGCTTGCGCCAGGGGAGGTCGTACACGCCGCTTTGGGTCTCTTGCTCGGTGGCCAGGTAGAGGAACGACGGCAGCATGGTTCTCCCCTCGGTGGTGCCCTGGGCCACGATCTGCGGAATCGGCAGGACCTGCACGTTGGGCCGCTCGGCATCCAACGGAGCGTACGCCACCACGCTGTTTGTCGTGCCGAGGTCGATTCCCACGATGTACTTGGCCGCCATACGCTCAACCGATCTCCACTTCCACCGGGGCCACCACGCGGGCCGATTCCTCCTTGCCGGACCACGACGGCAGTTCGCACCTCGTGGCCTCCCAGCCGGGATGCACCAGCTTGCCTCGGTAAGGCGGCTGGCCGGTCACGTTGCCCGTCAGGCGATAGCGTCCGGCGTCGTAACCCGCCGGTACCTCCAGCATCGATCCCTCGGGTTGCGCCACGGCGGGAACCAGCGCGAAGAACCGCTCCAACACGGCGCCGCAATCGCGATGGACTTCCCGGGCCGCCGCGGCGATCTGCGCGTCCGAATAACTCGCCAGCGGCTCTTTCACGAAATCCACGAATCGCGCCTCCCGCTGAAGCGCCGCTAGGAGCGTCAGGGCTTCGCTACGCGCGGGGGCCGTGGGTTCGGGCTTCTTGGCCGGCACCGGCTTCGGCTCGGCAGCCACCGAGGGCTTTTCCCCTTCCGTGGGGGGAAGTCGAGAACGATCGAGCGCATCCTCGATCAGGCGGGCTGCCTGGCCATAGAGCAGAGCGACGAAGAACGCCCGCACTGCGATCCAAATCCGCCGCATCACCTCACCTCCCTCTTGGGCGTCGGCAACACCGCTTGGCGAAGGCGGTTCAAGCCAAGAAGTAGACCGTCCCACGCCGATGGTTGTCAATCCCGTCGGTGGTGGC
Source organism: Blastopirellula marina (assembly GCA_020721945.1). Lineage (GTDB taxonomy): Bacteria > Planctomycetota > Planctomycetia > Pirellulales > Thermoguttaceae > JANLFZ01. The sequence goes on along the minus strand of DYLT01000100.1, from coordinate 8,909 downwards.
GGTGCGCCAAGCGATCCGCCCAAGCATCTTGGGACCGAAAAGCGCCGAACGGCCTCACGGCACCTGGAAGCGAGAAGTGACGCGATCCGTCTAAAGGACGTCCGGTGCCACGAAGCAGACCAGAGAGCGTGCTTCGAGCGTGACAACCCCGTCCGGAGAAGGGGGCGGACCATCGAGATTGGGATAGATGTCGCCCGGCGATTTGACCCCGGTATTGATGAAGGTCTGCCACGTCAGATGCCGGACGGTCGAGGGAATGACGAACCGACAGGGGTCGAACCCGGCATGGCACATCAAGAGAACATGGTGATGGGTGGACGGTTCGCCGTTCTCCCCCGGCGGGGCCGCGAAAAGACACGCTAAGCTGCGCACCTCGGCGTTCCAATCGACCGGGCCACCTTCGGCGCTGTACCAGCTTACGTCGGGTAGTCCGCCCGGCCGCACCGGGCGCCCCGTCAGGAAGTCGGTGCGCCGCACCGCCGGTTCCGCCTTGCGGAACGCGACGAGCGTTTGGACGAACCGCCGCAGGGCCGGGTGTTTCCTCACCAGACGCCAATCGAACCACGAGATCTCGTTGTCCTGGCAGTAGGCGTTGTTGTTGCCGCGTTGGGTCCGACGGCACTCGTCGCCGAACAAGATCATCGGCACCCCTTGGCTCAACAACAGCGTGGCCAGCATGTTCTTGATCTGCCGCAGGCGCACCCGCACGATGTCCGGCCGCCAGGAGAGCCCCTCGCATCCATAGTTGCAGCTTAAGTTGTTGTTCTCGCCGTCGCGGTTTGCTTCTCCGTTGGCCTCGTTGTGCTTCTGTTCGTAGCCGACCAGATCGTTGAGCGTGAAACCGTCGTGCGAGGTGATGAAGTTGATGCTGTGGTAAGGGTTGCGCCCCCCCGGCTGGTACAGGTCGCTCGACCCGGCCAGGCGCGTTGCGAGGTTCCCGATCTGACGAGGATCGCCGCGCCAGAACCGCCGAACGTCGTCGCGGTAGCGACCGTTCCACTCGGCCCAGCGGTGGCTAGCGAAGGTGCCGACCTGATACACCCCGGCCGCGTCCCACGCCTCGGCGATGATCTTCGTATCGGCCAAGAGCGGGTCTTCGGCGATCGACTCGACCACGGGAGGATTCGGCAAGATATTCCCGTCGCGGTCGCGGCTGAGAATGGACGCCAGATCGAAGCGGAATCCGTCGACGTGGTAGTTGTGGACCCAATGCCGCAGACAATGGAAGATCAATTCGCGGACAATCGGGTGGTTTCCGTTGAGCGTGTTGCCGCAACCCGTGTAATTGCGGTAATGTCGGCCTCCATGCTCGAGCATATAGTACACGCGGTTCTCGAGGCCCTTGAAGCTTAACGTGGGGCCGTACTCGTTGCCTTCGGCCGTGTGATTGAACACCACGTCGAGGATCACCTCGATGCCTGCCTTGTGCAATTCGCGAACCATCTCCTTGAATTCGCGGACCTGGCAGCCCGGCTCGGCACCGTACGCATATCCACGGTGGGGCGCGAACAACGCCATCGGGTCGTAGCCCCAGTAGTTCGGGCGCTCGGGCATATTGCCCCACCAGTCGCGGATGGGGAACTCGTGGACCGGCATCAGCTCGACCGCGGTCACCCCCAGGGACTGAAGGTACGGGATCTTCTCGATCAGCCCCAGGTACGTTCCCGGGTGTTTCACGCCGCTGGTCTTCGCCCGGGTAAAGCCCCGCACGTGAACCTCGTAAATGACGGTCTCCGAGAGGCTCCGCCGAAGGTGGCGGTCGTCTTGCCAGTCGAATTCGTCATCAACGACCACACATTTAGGGGGCCTAATGGTCCCATCATCCGAAGGAAGAAAGTCGCCCGCCAGGGCCTTGGCGTAAGGGTCGATCAGCCGGGCCCTAGGGTCGAACCGGTGGCCTCGGTCCGGGTCGTACGGCCCGTCCGCTTGGAAATGGTAAAGCTGGCCCGCGGTCATCCCGGGAACGAAGACGCTCCAGATATCGCCCCAGCGGTTCAGCTCGGAATCGAAGTCGATGATTTCGAACGGCTCGCGGTCCGTCACCTGGTTGTACAGCAAGACCCGCATGGCCGTTGCCGAACGACTGAACACGACGAACTGCACGCCATCGTCGTGGACGATTGCGCCGTAAGGAAGGGGATGGGTGAACCTTAACGACGGCGGTCGTTCGAACATGGAAGCGGGTTCATAGGCGCGGCCCAAGAGAAAGCTTACTTCACGAGGATACCAGGGATTGAGGTCGATCGCCATGCTGCGTCCGTAGTCCGAAGTCCTGGTTGCGTCATCCGGGCAGGCATCTGGAAGTATCAGCCGCCAATCCAGAACTTATTCTTCGGTAGCTCGTCCCGCGAAGTGGAACGGAACGGCGGCAGCCGGGGCAATCCCTACCATCGAAAGGGCTTTGGCGAACCGAACGACGCGAAAGGACACCCCCGCGCGGTACGCGGGCAGACCCGCCGCGCCGCAACACGCCACGCCAGACGCAAGCACCACGCAACCCGAAATCGTCCAGGACCTTGCGCAAGCCGGCGATCCAGGGCTGGAGGCCGGACCAGCACCGGACCTCCCGCCGCGCGAACGCCGCCAAGGCTCCCCGCCCGACCGGAACCAGGGCCGCTGTGCCACCCGAGGGGGAAGGCGCATTGGAGACCCCGAGGCCGCACAACGCGCCCGTCCCCCCAAGTCACGATCCCTCGAATCTCCGCGAAGGCCCAAGACGTGGTGGACTTTTCGGCCTACTCTTCCTTCTCGACCTTATCCAGGGCCTCCTTATGGAAGACCTCGTGGCAATCGTGGCAGCTCTTTTCGAGGTCCTTCTTGGCTGCCTTGACGGCCGCGAAGTCGCCGGCACGCACCCCCGCGTTGACCTTGGCCGCCGCATCGCGCATCTGTTCGCAGAACTTGTACCATTGCTTGATTTGCTCGTCGCCCTTGGCCTCCGAGGTGTCGGCGATCGACCCTTGGGCAATCACGGCCAGCACGGCGGCGTCGCCCGCGTTGGTCTTCGCCTTGGTCTTGAAGGCCTTCTCGGTACGGGTGTTCCGCTTCAGCCGGCTGTCGATGCCGGGAACGGCCTTCATCAACTGCTCTAGCGACGCCAACTTCTCCCATTTCAGCGACGAGGGATCGCCCTTGGAGTGAGCGGCCTTCTTGAGGGCGGCGACGCCCGCTTTCGCACCGGCGTAATCCTTAGCCGCGGCAAGTTGCTGAGCCGCCTTGATCAGACCAGGGGCCGCCGCCTTATAGTCGTTCTCTTCGTCGTGCAGACCCAGGCCCAACGCGATCAGAATCATCGTGTTGGCGTCTTTGAGCAGTTTCCCCTCGGATGCCTTGTACTCCTCTTCGTCCTTGACGGCCTCTTCGAACTGCTCGATGTACGCTTCGACCCGGGATGCCAGGTCTTTCGCCGGCGCGAACGTCGAGACCTTCGGAGCGGCCGGAGACTCGGCCAGGGCGGTGCCGCACTTGACCAACAGGACGACGGCCAAGACGGCCAGGACCAAACGCCACCAGGCTGTCGATTTCATCAGGTTCTCCTCACTGCTGGATAGGGGAAACAACTCGTTACTGGATAGGGGAAACCACTCGTACCGATCCCACGCGATGCGAAAGACCGATCCCAGGCGGGCCCAGGACCGCACACACCAGAGGTACAGTCCCGTGGGAAAAAGGCGTGGCACATTACAACACCTACAGTCTCCCAGGGCACGTCGCGAATGTCAAGCGAACCCCTTGTCCGCGTGGGGGCCGACCCCACGCATTGTAGGCCAGCCTCTTTGCGATCGGGTTACGCTACAATACGGGCATATCATGCATTCGAGAGGCACTGTGCAGACTATGGCCAAAGCGACCTACAAGTCGGCTGGCGTGGATCTGGACCTGTACAACGAGGCGATGGATCGACTTCCGCGCCTCTTGGCTCGGACCTTGACGCCTCGGGTGGTGAGCCTCGAACAGGGGTTCGCCGGCCTGTTTCGTCTCGATTTCGACAGCCCGCTGTTCGCCCGGCACTATCGCGAACCGGTGCTCGTCTCGTGCACCGACGGGGTGGGAACCAAGCTCAAAGTGGCTTCGTTGGCGGGCGTGCATCACACGGTGGGAATCGATCTGGTGGCCATGAGCGTCAACGACGCTTTGTGCATCGGTGCCGAACCCCTGTTCTTTCTCGATTACGTGGCGATGCCCAAGGACGACCCCCCGCTGTTGGAACAGATCGTTCGGGGAATTGCCGACGGCTGTCTGGAGTGTGACTGCGCCTTGCTGGGTGGCGAGACGGCCATCCTTCCCGACGTCTACTCGCAAGGCGACTATGACCTGGCCGGCTTCTGCGTCGGCGTGGTGGAGCGGAAGAACGTGATCGATGGCAAGACCATCGTTCCGGGCGATGTCGTCCTGGGCCTGGCCTCGACCGGTCTCCACTCGAACGGCTACAGCCTTGCGCGCAAGGTCGTCTTCGAGATCGCCGGCTTGGGGGTCCGGGATTATGTCGACGAATTGGGTCGTACCGTCGGCGACGCGTTGCTGGTTCCGACTCGAATTTACGTGCGTCCGGTCCGAAGCGTGCTCGCCTACTACCGCGTCAAGCATGTCGTCCATGGCATCGCGCACATCACGGGCGGCGGGCTGTTCGAAAACCTCGAGCGGATCGTGCCCCACGGCGTGCGCGTCGTGATCGACCGCGACTCGTGGCCGAAGCCGCCCGTCTTCGCCTGGATCCAGCGGTTGGGCGACATCGAGCAAGCCGAGATGGATCGGGTATTCAATCTGGGCGTCGGCATGGTGCTGGTCGTCAGCCCCCACTACGCCGCGAGTGTCCGCCGCCAACTGGCCGATGGTGGGCTGGAGAGCTGGATCATCGGCCGAGCCGAAGAGGGCCCGCAGGGCGTCGTCTGGAGCAGCCCGTAAGGCGACCGACCCCACGAGGCAGGCCATCCCGCGAAACCCCGGCTGAAATCGGCCCAGACGCGATTCACGCGGCACAGCGCGCGATACGGGCCAGGGCGGCCTCGATCCGCGCCGTCTGGACCTCCGGAGAGAATTGCTCGCGCACCCACCCCGCGCCCGCATGGCCCAACGCGCGGCGCTGCGCGGGATCCGACAAGAGTTGAACGATCGCCCGGGCCAACTCCCCGCGGTTGCCCGGCCGCACCAAGAGGCCGGTCTGGCCAGGCCGGATACACTCGGGCACGCCGCCAACGGCTGTGGCCACCACCGGCACGCCAGCCGCCATCGCCTCGAGCAACGTCAGAGGCAGACTCTCCTCGAGCGAGGCCAGCACACACACGTCCAAGGCAGCCAACACCCGCGGCACATCGCTTCGGTGGCCTGCCCACACGATCCGCGAGGCCACGCCCAATGCGTCTGCCACGGTTTTCAGCCGGGCAAGATACGTGCGGGAGATCTCGCGACCGACGATCACCAGCCGGGCCTCGGGCACCGCCGCGAGCACCTCGGGAAGCGCGCGGACCAGGTAGATCAGACCTTTGCGCGGGATGACGTTTCCGACCGCGCCGATGAGCGGCCAAGAGGCCTCGATCCCCCACTCGGCCCGCGCCGCCGACCGCGCCTCGGCCGGCATGGGGTTCAGGCGGTCGGGATCGATGAAGTTGTGGATGGTCTCGATCCGTCGGGCACCCACCAGGTTCCATCGCCGATGGAAACGCCGAGTCGCCTCGCTGACCGCAATCACCAGATCGTTGAACATCCAGTGAACCTGCACATAGCGGCTATGGGCCGTCGCCGCGCAGGGCACCCCGCTGAACCAGCGCAACAGCACCCCGAAGAAATGGGCCCGGCTCATGTGGGTGTGGACCACCTCGATGCGGCGCTGGCGGACGACCGCCGCGATGCGCCGCAGCTCGTCAAATGGGATGCGGTGCAAGTCGGATCGGATCACCTCGACCGACCCGTCGCCAAACTGGTCCCCGATCCATGCCCCAGGCCGGCAGACCAGCGTAACCCGGTTACCCCGGCGGGCCAACGCGCGGCACAAGAGATAGCAGTGCTGCACCGCGCCGTTCATCTCCGTCCCCGAGGTGATCTCCATGATGTTCATCGCACCCTCGCATGGAATGTCCAGAGTAGGAGCCCGCGAGGTCATCGCACCCCAAGAACGCGGCATTGTAGCAACAACGAGCCAGGCCCCGGGAGACCGAAAACCGCCGATTGGCCGCCACGCGATCAAGTGGCAGAATGCTGCCCTAGGAGATGGGTGCCGTGGGCAACATGAGCTACGACAAGAAAAGGCCTTAGGGGTGCCTGCCTACCCCAGACGAACGCGCCGATGGACTCTCCGCGCATATTCCGCCATCGGACACGTCAGACGTTGCGATGCAGCGTCCGGCAAAAGGCTAGACGTTCTGCAACAAGCGGGTTCGGCGGGAACGACGTTCCGCCCGAAGTCGAGCGCGGCGCTTGATCTCGCTGGGTTTCTCGTAATACTCGCGCCGACGCATTTCTTTCTTGATTCCGCTGCGCTCGACCAACTTGCGGAAGCGGCGCACCGCCTCTTGAATGGACTCGTTTTCTCGCAACGTCAGCTTGACCACCCAATCCTCCTTCTGCGAAACCCACAACTCTTCGACCCTGCGCCCGGACTCACCCCACGGGAGCGAGGGGACCCATTAGTTTATACCGACAACGCGCGGTTTGTCTATCCGTCTAGTCGCAACCTATTTCGATTTTAGTCGGGTTCGACGGCCGGTCTCCTCGGCTTAATCGTAACATATTACCCACCTTGCCCTTAGACGCGCGTGTCGATCCAGAAACCTGATGGTTGCGATGTTCGCTTGCCGATCCCCAGTACTGGCAGCCCGCAACGGCTGGTCCACTCGACGCCCCAGGAGTCTTCGGCATGGATGCGGCGTTTGGTCAGCTTCAGGTACTGCTCGATCTCGAAGCCCGACACGACGATCTGCTTCGTCGGCTCGACGAGTTGGAGCATCGAGTCGCCGACGTGCTGGCCGAGTATCAGCCACCCCCTCGCCAGGGTGAAACTCCGCGGTGCGTTCGTAACCCTCCTCGCGACACAGGCGACGAGAATCAGGGCCTTCGCGACGCGGCCTGAGCAGCGTCATCGCGTCGCGGGACGAAGGAGTTGCTGGGCATTTCGGTGCTCAATGGCCAGCCGGCACGCGTTGTCGAGGCCCGCCTCTTGTATCTTGAGCATGGCCGATTCCAACGGGAATAGGGGCAGATGGGACCCGAAGAGCACCCGCTGCGCCGATACGGCGTGGACAAGCTGCGCCACCCCGGCGACCCCCTCTTTCATGGCAATCTCGAACCAGATGTTCCCCGCGGCCGCCAGTGGCGCCAGGAGCGCGCCACCGATCGTGGCCAGCGAGTTGAGCAACACCAGGCGCAGACCGGGCCGGGCCTTGACCAACTCGGCCAGGGGTTTGGCATCGACGTCGGGCACGCGCATCAGCGGAGGTTGCACGCGGGGGTCGTCCATGCGGATGGCGAGCTGAACGATCAATCCACGCCGGGCAGCCAGGTCGAGCACCTGAGCGAAGACCGGCTCGTCGAGGCGATAGCCGTGGTAGTTCGGGTGCAGCCGGATGCCGGGCATGCGGTGTTGCTCGGCGCAGCGTCGCAGATCGTCCTGCCAGTCGGGTAGCATCGGATTGACGGAGCCGAACGGGACCAGCTCGACGCCTCGTTCCTGGCGGCAGGCCTCGGCCAGGCGGAGGTTCACCCCGGCCATGTCGCGGTGGAACAACCCGTCGAGACTGCCCACCCACGCCTGGGTCACCCCGTGCTTGCGGTAAGTTTCGACCAGTCGAGGCAACTCGTCGCAAGGTGTGCGGCGAAAGGGCCATCGGGACAGGTTGGCATTGACATCGATCCGCATGGCGAAGGTCCCCTCAGCGTTTCTGGACCGCAGCCAGGCGCGGCGCGAGCAACCTGCGAAGGTTGTCGCCGAGAATCAGCCGTCGGGCCGCCTCGGGCAGTTCGGCACTGAGCACCTTTGCCAACTGCGAGGCAAAGCCGCGCACGCCCGCGTCGCTTCCGTAGATCACCCGTTCGGCCCCCAACTCGCGCACCGCCATCTCGACGAACCCGGCCGTGGGGTCCGACCCGCAGACCTCGGCGTAGACGTTCTTCGTCGCGCGAATCATGCGGATGCCGCGCTCCCAATCGTTGCCGGTGTGGGCGCAAATGAACGACGCATCCGGATGGCGCGCGGCCAGCGCGGCGACGTCGGCGCAGCTCGATTCGCCGGGCAGGTTACCCATCACGCGGTCGTACGCGTGCTGAAGCAACGGGAGCTTCAGTTCCACCGCACGCCGCACGATCGGATCAAGCTCCGGACGCGCGCACCGCATCGCGATCCAGAGCTTCACGCCGACCATGGGGCCATGGCCGGCGCAACGGTCCATCTCGCGCAAACTGGCCTCGACGTATTTCGGGTTGACGTAGACCATGCCCAGAATACGGTCCGGGGCATGGGCGATGGCCCGCAATACCTCGTCGTTCTGCCGGCGCAATTCGTCGGGCGACGGGTCCTCCACGAAGCGCGTGCCCATAAACGCGACAAGCCGCTCGATCCCCAGCCGGCTGGCGTGCTCGAGCAGAAAATCGACCCGCTGTTCCACGGTCCCGCCCGTGCCGGTCAGATGGACATGGGCATCCCAGGTTCCTTGCGGAAGAGACGGCGGCTCTGCGCTGGCAGGGGCGCGACTGGCCCATCCTAGGGCGAGAACCCCAGCCGTGGCTTGGGCAGCGCGCGCCAGGACCACGCGGCGCGTCTGGGGCAGCCCGCAATGCGTGCGCACGTCCTGGATCGAATGGCCTTGACCGTCGGCCATGGGCGCGGCCTCCCGGGGACTCAGGGTCCATGCATCGCCATTGTGGCAGGCCGGGGGCCCATGGTCAATCGGTCGTCTACCCCCAGCCGCATCCAGAGT
>DYLT01000099.1 GCA_020721945.1 Blastopirellula marina | reverse complement strand
GGCATGGGGGGGGTCGGACCACGTCGAATCGATCCCGCCCGACGATGCCCGCGCAGCGGTTTGCCCCGCGGCAGCGCCGAGCGCCTCGTCGGGCAGGACGTCGTTCCAGGCCGGCTGGGCTCCGGGCAACTCGGCCAGGACCGCGTCGATCGCGCGGGCCGACAGCGGCGTGGTGCGGGCGCTGGCCCCTGCCGCGCTGTGGGTCGCCACCGTGAGCGACCACGAGAGCAACGTGCCCGTGTCGTACCGCGAGGCATCATAGACGTAGAGGGTCCACGTGCCCCGGGCGTTCTTGCCGTCGAAGGCCGACAGGGGCGTTTCGGGCCGGAACGATCCACTGAACGGCGCGCGCCCCGAGCCGATGGCGGTGGCGGCCTCGTCGTCGAGCGTGGTGTTCGAGAAGTGGTCTCCGCTGCCGCCGCGGAAGCGGATCAGGCCGACCCGGCTGCCGTCCGGACCGCGCAGGTAGACGTACAGATCGCCGTCGAACGTGTGGTTGACCTTCAACGTCACGTTCAGGTCGGCAATCGTCAGATCCTGGCCCACGGTAATCGTCGAGACGGTGGTTCGGTAGTCGCGGATCGCGGCCGGGACCGTGTTGCTGAACGTGGCCGCCGGCGGCGGGGCGATCGAGAACGTGGCGCGGTATGTGTCGCCCGACTCGCCCACGATGCCATTGCCGTTCTGGTCCATGCGGTTTCCGGCGACATCGCGGACATCGGGCCCCACGTCGAAACGGTACGTGCCGGGAGCGGTCTGCGCCGCGAAGGTGACATCGAATTGCGTGTTATCCGAGCCGGCCACGGCCTGGACGGCGCTGGCCGCGAGGCTGCCCTGCGGACCGACGAAGTTCGTGATGTCGGCCACCGTGAAGGTCGACGGATCGATCGGCTCGCTGAACGTCACACGGACCGAAGCGACCGATCCCGCGCCGGTGGCCACGGCCGACGTGACGCGCGGTCCGGTGGTGTCGGTCGAGCCGCTGGCCAGCGCGTGGTACACATCGAGCCGGCCGCCGGTGACCATCTTGCCGGCAAACGACGCCGCCCACTGCACGTTGTCGAGGATGCGGGCGATGACCTCGTGATACGCAAGCTCGGGATGGACACTCCACACCAAGGCCACGGCGCCGGCCACATGCGGGGTGGCCATCGAGGTGCCGCTGTACACGGCGTATCCGCCGCCGGGCACGGTGCTGAGGATGCTCGAGCCGGGCGCGGCCAGGTCGACGCTCGACGCCCCGTAGTTCGAGAAACCCGACAAGTTGCCGTAGCGGTCCATCGAGGCCACGGCCACCACGTTGTCGAACATATAGCTCGAGGGATAATGGGGCGTGGCATCGTTGTTGATCGCGGAGTTGCCGGCCGCCGCGACGAAGATGTGTCCGGCGGCGCGGGCGCTTGAAATCGCGGCGGCCAGGGCGGCCGAATAACCGCCGCCACCCCAACTGTTGTTGGTGATCGCGATTCCCTCGCCGATGGCATAGTTCAGGGCGGCCACGGCGGCGCTGGTGTAGCCGCTGCCATTGGCGGCGAGGAACTTCAATCCGGCCAGTTGGACCTTCCAATTGACCCCCACGACGCCCAGGGCGTTGTTGCCCATGGCGCCGATCGTTCCGGCCACGTGGGTACCGTGGCTGTTGTCGTCGAAGGGATCGTTGTCGTTGTTGACGAAGTCCCAGCCGATGAGGTCGTCGATCTTGCCGTTGCCGTCGTTGTCCTGCCCGTTGGCCCAACGGGGGTCGCCAAGCACGTCGCCGCCGTCGATGCGTCCGTTCTGGTTGACGTCGGCGACCTTGCCCGCGTTGGCCGCCTCGTTGAGGTCCCAGAACGTGATCAGGCCGTCGCCGTTGGTGTCGATCAGCCCCAGGTTCGTGGGCAATTCGCCCTGGTTCAGCCAGATGTTCTTGTACAGGTCGGGGTGCGTGTAGTCGATTCCGGTGTCGATGATGCCCACGGCCGTGCGCAGGCTGCCGGTGGCGATGCTCCAGGCCAACTCGGCGCCGATATCGGTGCCCGCGGCTCCCCCCGACTGGCCCGTGTTGCGCATTCCCCACAGGTCGCCGAACCGCGAATCGTTGGGAACAAGGGTCACGTGGACTTCCTGGTCGAGTTCCACGGCCAAGACGTCGGGATTGGCCTCGTACGAGGCGAGCACCTCGGCGATCGGCGCGCTGGGGTCGACCGCGACCGTTTCGATGGCGCCGCTGCGCGTGGTGATGAGAAGCTGCGAGACAGGTCCGGCGTCGAAGAGGCAGCGGTCCTCGAGCGACTCGATCCGCAACCGGGTCCACGACCGTTGCTTCGAGCGGCCGAAGGGCGACATGCGGCGTGACATCGTGGTCCTACTCCTGCGTGCGCGTGGTATGGGCGCAGCGTGAACGTCTCCGGATCAGGGAGCGAAATGACGAGCTGTCGTCCGGGCCTCGCCAGTCTCCACCTGGGTCGACGAGCTAGCGGCAGAGCGTTGCGAAGGAACCCGGATCGCGCTAGGACAAGGGCTGGGCCGGCAAATGCTGCCCAGCGAGAAAACTTTAGCTTAATTTCCGCCGGTTGTCATTTTTTCAGCCCCGGACTGCCTCGGCCAGCGCCACCATGTTTTCTACGGGGATATCGCCTGGCATGTCGTGCGACGGCGCGAGAATCAACCCACCCCCTCTTCCGACGGAATTCTTGAGCCGCCGGACCTCGGCGCAGACCTGTTCGGGGGTCCCAAAGGGCAAGAGGTTCTGCACGCTGATCCCCCCGTAGAAGGTCAGGTCGCGGCCAAACCGTGGCTTGGTGTCAAGGGGCTCCATGGCCTCGGGCTGGAACGGATGGAACACGTCGAGGCCCAACTCGATGAGGTTCGGGAACAGCTCCTGGACCTTGCCGCAAGAGTGGATCATCACCGCCTTGCCCGCCCGCTTGACTGGGACGTACATCCGTGCCAGCCGTGGTTCGGAAAAACGCCGCCAAAGCCCGATGCCGAATCGCATGCCAGACGCGCTACCGTGGGGTGATCATACCGCGCCCCCGGGGGAGGCTATATGCGCCATTTGCACCGCGTCCTGGGCCGACCAGCCCTCGTGGATGACCGCCTTGAACGCCTCGAGCGCTCCAGCGATCGGGACGAACCCCCAGACGTTGCGCCCGATGGTCTCCCCCCGGGCATTCGCCTGGACCACCTCGGCGATCATCGCCAGCGCTGCCTCCAGCGCACCTGCCTTGGGACCGCCCGCCGCCACCACCGGAACTGGACACTGGGCGACAATCTGGGCATACGCCGCCACGTCGCCGCAAGAGGGCGTTTTGATGAGATGTCGCGCAACCCCGGCGGCAGCCCTTCACCCTAACCAATGAAGTGGTCCACCGCCCCCGAGCCGAGCCGTCCCGAGGGGTTCGAGAAGAGACGATTCAAACGCGTGCGTTTGCCAAGGGACATGGGGGATCGAAGATCGGGGATTGGGACGGGAAAGCGGGGCGTTTTCGGGGAGAAGAATACCACGCGGGCCGGCCCTACCGCAAGTTGCCCCGCGTGGTGATGGTCCAAAAGCCCGCCGGTCCGCAGTTCTTCTTCTCCTCCGACCGCGACAAAGCTCCCACGCCCAACGGCAATAGCCGTGGGGACTGAATCAATTCCGGTCGTGGGGCGGGGGCTGGTCCGGCGTGGGCCCGGCCCCCGGCGATGGCTCCGCGGGGAGCTTGGCGCCGGGGGATGGGTCGGCTGGCCGAGGGTTGTCGGCAGCGGGTGGTTCGGGTTCCTGAGGCTGAGCGACCAGCCAGTCGCGAATCTTGGCCCGCAACTGGCTGACCGCCTCGCTGAGCTTGACATAGCGCTCGCAATCCTGGCGGTCGGTCTCGGTCCCACGGCCTTCGAGCAACTCGACGAGTTCGGCCAGGTCGTTCAGATGCCGGTCCAACGCCCGCACAAGGCACCGGGCCGCCAACACGTCGCCAACGGCGCGGAGCGTCTCGAATGCCTCGCGGGCCTTGGGCAGTTCATCGGAAAGCGCTTGAACGCGAACCGTCGCGAGGGTCTTCCGCACGTACTGACGTGCGTCGCGGTGTTCGCGGCTCTTGATCTTCCAGGCGTTTTCGAGCCAGTCGAGATGGGAGCGCAGGGCCGGTTGTTCGGGGTATTCCTTCAGGGACTGCCGGTACTTCTCGATCGCTTCGTCGATGTCGCCTGTCTCCTCCGATTGAAACCCCAGGTCGCGCAGCACCCGGGCGCGGTTCCGCGCGTCGATCTGGCGGATCGCTTCGGCGAGGCTGGCCTCGAGTTGTTCGAGCGATCGGGTACGCCGCCGGAGGTCGTCGACCTGTTGCTGGGCCCAGCGGAGAAGCGGGTTCGAGTCGGCCCCGATCTTCTCGGCCTCGCCGGCCAGGGCCGCCACGGCCTTTTCAACCGAGGGAAGCGAGGTCCGATCCTCGAGGGCCGCACGCACCCGCCCCAGCGCCTCCTCGTAGCGCTTCTGGGTGTTCAGGGCGTTGACCTCCTGGAACTGCTGATCGGCGATCCCGTGAAGCGCCTGCACGTCCTGCACGACGTAGCGGAGCCGGCGTTGCCAGTCGGCCTTGAGCCCGGCCGCGGCGTCTTCCGGCAGACGGTACTCCACGTCGCACCGCGGGGCCGAAATCGGCACGAGCACCTGGTAGTCGCGGGCACCGTGCCGAATCGTCACGTAGGCCACCCCAGGGAAAGAGAGCTCGGGCCGGCTGACGACCACCCCGTTGCGGTCGGGCGAAGGCTGCCGGTCGGCCGCCTCGGTGCTGAACCGGTGGGCGCTGGCAAACACGGTACAGCCTTCGCGCACAGGTCGGTCGGGCCGCTCGGCGCTACGGAGCCGAAGCCGAAACCGGCCAGGACACGTCGCCAAGCGGATCGCCTGAAACCCCGCCACGCGCGGCGAACGTTTCCAGGGATCCTGGCGGGCCGAGACAACGGTGCCCCGCGAGAAGTCGCCCGACGAGTCCAACACAATGGCCGTGTGGGGAATGGGCACGCGGGAAAGTACTCCCGAGCGGTCGCGGATCACCCACAACGGTTGGAGCACGCACCCGGCCTTGAGCCACCAGGCGAGGCGCGGCTTGCCCTCGGCCTGGAAATCCGCCCCGCGGAAATGCAACCGCACGTGTTCCCGCGTCTGGCCCGGCTCGACAACGGCCACGGGCGCGAAATCGTCGCGCACGGCCAGGCAGATCGCCTTGGCCACCCAATGCCGGTCGGGAGTCGCCCGGGTTCCAAGCGGCCCGACGTGCTGCGCGTCGAAACTCAGTTGACGCCAGCCCATGTGGTAGGTTCCTTCCTCGTAATCGACCAGCACCAGGAAGACCTTGTCGGCCGGGGGATCGGCGCACTGGCCCGGCGCAAGGGCCACGTCGGCCAGGGGGACTGTGTCGAGCCGCTCCAGCAGCGGGTGCTCGGTGACGACCTCGACCTCGGCCAGGCCGCCGAAGTAGTTGGCCAACTGGTCGCGGACCTCCCGGACCACCGTGTTTCGAAAGAACCGAGTGAAGATCGGGTCATCGGAAAACCGGACCGCGATCACCATCCGGTAGGGGTCGCCGGCGCGCGCCGCGGGTTCCGCCGGGTTGGGAACCGCGGCCAGGGGCAACCACAGGGCCACGAGACAGTTCACCATGGCGATCCTAGGGAGAAACCTGAAGGTTCCAGTGTTCGACGCCTCCCAAGAGGACCAGCGGATCGAGCCGCACCTTGCCAAGACGCTCGCCCACCGCCACGTAGGTACTCAATTGCCACAAGGGAATGAGCACCGCGCGCCGGAACACGTGTTCGTGGATGGCACGGGTCGATTTCCGGATGGCCTCGAACGACTTGTGTTGCCGGACCTCGTGCAAAAGCGCCGCCAGCTCGTTATCGGGTTCGTAGCCCATCACGTTCCAGCCGCGCCAGCCGCGGCCTGGAAGGCCCGGTTGGACCAGCGGGCCAATCCAGTAGGTGGTGTCCGGATAGCAGTGATTCCAATAGACCAGGTCGAAATCGCGCCGTTCCAGCGCGCGGGCGTAGAACGTCTCGGATTCTTCCCTCGTGAGTCTCAGGGCGATCCCCGCCTCCCTGACATGACGCTCGATCGACGCGCAAGCCCTCTCGATGTCGGCCTGACCGGCCGGGTAGAGCAACTCGAGTTCCAGCGGACGGCGGAGTTCGTCGCGGGCCCGGGCCGCAAGCGCCTTGGCCCGCGCGGGATCGATCCGGTCGAGGGTGATCTCGGGATGGTAGGCCCAGGCGTCGCGCGGGTAGGGGCCGGTCAAGGCCTCGTGGTCGCGTTTTCGCTCCGGTTCGCCCCGGCGGATCGCCGCGTTGAAGTGCTGCGCCAGGATCTCGTCGCGCCGGATCGCATGGAGGATCGCCAGGCGGAGGTTCTCGTTTCTCATCGCCGGCCGGGTGTAGTTCGGGGCGAGGAACCAGACCGTCGGCGTTGCTAGCGCCACCACCCGCTTCCCCTGCTGGACGAGTTGCCGCGCATGTTCCTGCGAAAGCCCGTACACCAGGTCGAGATCGCCCTGGAGGAACGCCTCGACCGCCTTGATCGGCTCGAAGCGCTCGAACACGATCTCGCGGATTCGCGGCAGGTCGCGCTTGCGGTAGTCGGGGTTGGCCACGAAGCGCCGGCGCGTCGGATGGTCGCGGTCCTCGGGCCAGAGCCGGTAAGGCCCCGTGCCGATCGGATTGCGGCCAAACGCCTCGAGCCGCCGGTCGAGGTCCTCGGCGCTTGCGCCCGCGAAGAAGTGGTCGGGCAGGACCGGAAAGCTCATCAGCGCCAAGGGTTGCCAGTAGTCTTCCTTCAACGTGATCCGCACCGCGAACCGATCGTGCTGCTCGCCCTCGAGCACCGTCACCTGGAGATCGGCGTGAAGCGGCGAATAGCCCAGCACGTGGGGATCCCTCAAGAGCCGCACCGTGCGACGCACATCCTCCGATGTCAACGGGTAGAGCGGCGGCGCATCCTGTGGGGTTTGATCGCCCTGGGCCGCGCTGCGAGGCTCCTGCGCTGGCCAGAAACAGTGCGGCAGCTCGAAGCGCCGGCCGCGCGCCAAGGGCTGCGGCCGGCCCTCGGCCAGTTGGGGTTCGTAGCGTGCCCCCTCGTCCCCGTCGTCGACCCAGCGGACCAGACCCTCGCACATCAGCGCCACCGCATGTCGCTCGACCGGCGTGCGGCACCAGAACGGACACAGGGTGCGCGGAAGCTCGGGATAGGCGCAGCGGAGCACCTGGTACTTCGCGCGCAGCAACTGCTGCGCGCGCTCGAGTCCGGGCAGGCGGGGCCAGATCCGCGCGGCCTCGTCGAACTTGGCCGCTGCCGCGCGCATCGTCGCCGCGTCTTCCGCCGGGGCCGAGGTGCGCAGCCGTTCGCCCTCGCGGTACGACGCGCTCGCCAGGGCGATCAGCTCGCTGCGCACGGCGGTGGCCTCCGGTCCCAGATCGTTCGGGTCCGGCGATCGGCCCGCCAGTTCGCCCAGCAAGTCGCGCGCTCGGGCGTAATCCCGCGATCGGGCCGCCTGTCGGGCTTGCAGGCCGTAGATCCGTTGGACACGCCGATGCACGGGAACCAGGGCCGGCTCGTCCCGGCCCAACTCGGCGATCAACCGGTCGCACGCCGCCAGCGCCCGCGAATACTCGCTTCGCGCGAGCATCGCGTCGATCATCCCCAGGCGGAGATTCACGCGGGCCTGGATCAACGGGCGGCGCAGCCGATCGCGGAACGCGGCGCTGTGGCGCAACCCCCGCTGGACCGCGGAGTCGTGTTCCGACACAGCCATGCGCAACAGGGCGTCGGCCGCGCCTGCGGCCCGCAGTGCCTGGGCGTCGGCCAGCGCGACTGGGGCATCGGGCTTGCTCAGGTCGTCCGCCGGGATTCCGGCCGTCCTGGCGGCGCGCAGCAGCATCCGGTGCTCGTAGTAGTCGACCTGGCCGATCTCCGAGCCCAAGAGCGCTTGCCGGCCCCGCGGATACAACGCGAACTCGTATCTCTGTCCGCCTTGGAGCGTGCCCAGGTCTTCCGATAAGAGGCGAATCCGCACCCAGCCGCCGCCGCCCCCCTCCGACCGGCGATAGAGCCAGTCGCAGACCTCCTCGCGGGGCCCCTGCCGTTCGCCGGCGACCTCGGGGGGAAGTCCCTCGATCGCCGAGCCCGCCTTCTTCGGCGAAGGGGCTTTCGAGGGCGCCGTCTGGGGCGGCGATCGCTTCGTTGGGGGTTCCGACTCCTCCTCTTCCTCGTCGAGCTTCGAACGCTGAGCAAGCATCAAGGCCGCGAGGCGGGTGATCACGTCGGGCCGGCATGCAAGGCATGGGCGGGGTGCCGCCAACGACGCGGCAACCAGAACGGCCAAAAGCACCGCCCGCCGATTGGGCCGGTTCGTGGCCGCGGAGTCAGGTCGGGGTCGGTCGCTCATCGCAGCACCAGCGTTTCCATCTGTTCGTATTCATCCGCCTCGGCGAATCCCGCCTTACGGCAGACGGTCTTGATGTTGCCGAAGACCTTGCGTGCCAACTCGAAGCGGCCCTCGCCGGCCTGGCGCACCACGGCCAGCGACTGGTGGAAATGATGAAGCGCCAGCTCGGGGCGGCCCGACTCGGCAAAGTGAATCGCCAGGTTGTTGAGGATCTTCGCCCGGTCCTCGTCGCGCACCGCGTACTTGCTGAGCCCTTCGAGGATCGCGGTGATGCGCCGGTCTTCCTCGGTGGGCGTTTCGCCGGCCACATAGGAGGAGACGGCCGACAAGTCGATCGGCCTGGCCGTGTCCGGCGGAATCGCGAGCCGCTGGCGGATGCCGGCGATCGCTCCGGCCAGGCCGAACACATTTCCCACATTGAACGCCTCGGCCAGCAACACCTCGCGAATCGCTTCGTCGCGCGCCGTGCGCCGGAGCAGGCACTCGGCGAGATTCAGGTGGGCGGGGCCGAAGGCGGGGTTGATTCCCAGCGCCCGGCGGAACTTGCGCTCCGCCACGTCCCATTGGCCGGCTGCCGCGTAGTGCGCTCCCATGAAGTTCACCAGGAACGGGGCCGAGTGCGTATCCATGGTTCTGGCCGCGCGCGCGACCAGCTCGCCCATCTTCACCTTGTTGCCCACGCCGAAAAACCGTCGCATCGACTCGTACTCCTCGACCAGCTCGCCCTGGATGACCGCCGGCACCGGGTAGTCGTTGGGACGGAAACAGACGGCGTGCGATCCGCGCGGCAAGAACAGGTATGGGGCCGGCGCGGCGGCCAGCACCTCGGGCCGGGCGACCGGCAAACGCTGGCCGTCGACCTCGAGGATCGTCGCTCCCGCCGGTACGCGGATCGCATGGCGCGCCTGGATCTGCTGGCACTCGAGGTTGTCGTACCGCCGCGACGCGCCGGTCAACTCGGTGTCGCGGGACGCCGGCAGCAGGGGGTTCTTGGGCCGCGGGCCGAAAGCCTCGCGGCGATCGGGCGGGCCAGGCGATGGGCCGGCGTGCGCATCGACCACGGGGCGATCCGAGACCGCCGGCGGCTCCGTCTCGCCAAGGCGCTTTTGGGCGGAAGGCGTTTCGACCAGGCCCACCGAGGTCTTGCCGGCCGGACCGTCGGATGCGGCAGGAATCGAGGGCGGGCCTTCCCAGCGCGCCGTGGCATCCGAACCGGCCGGTGGTTCCGAGTCGGCAACCTGGCGCCCTGGCCGCACGAGAAGCCCGAGAATCAGGACGACCAAGACCACACCCGCGCTGGCGGCCGCGACCGCACGGCGAGAGAGCCACCGGCGAGGCCCGGCCGGCGGGGCGATCGGTTCGTCGCGTGGCAGGTTGGGCGGCGGAGCCGGACGCCTTGCTTCCGGTGGCCGAGCGGGCGGAAGCGGCGGCGGAACCGTAACCGGCCCAACTCTCCCTGGCCGCGGCGCGCCCGGCACCGTGTCCACTCGGCCACACGTCGGGCATTTCGCCTTCCGGCCGGCGCATTGGTCGTCCAGTCGGAACCGCGTGCCGCATCGGACGCATTGCACGTCGATCATGTCAGTAGTGGTTGAGAAACAGGATGAAAAGGTCCTGGGGCACTCCGATCTGCCCGACGAACGCCAATTCGGGAACCGCGCTGGTGGGATGGACCGCCAGATCCAGCGGGTTGGTCACCCGGCGCGGATAGTGAACGACTGCCAGTTCGCCGGTTTGAATATCGGCGGCGGCCAACGGGCAATAGGCTTGCTCCTGGTGCTCGTTCGAGAAAAACCAGATCCGCCGTCCACTTGGTTCCCACGATGGGCCCTCCGACTCGAAGATCGGATTGACCCGCACGTCGTGGCCGAGGGTGCGCCCCGGTCGGTCGCCGTCCGTCGGGCAGACGCAAATCCGCCACGGTTTGCCTTCGCCCAATTCGCGCACATAATACGCGGCGTGCCGTTCGTCGGGCGACCAGGTAGGACTGCGCACGAGGCCGCGCACGCCGGCGGGCAGGGGGATGGCCTCGCCGCTTCGCAGGCGCCACACGACCATGTCGTAGGCGTCTTGCCCCCCGCCCGGCCCCATGCGCGCCAACAAGAGCCGCGCGCCGTCTTGCGACCAGCGCGGCGCCGCGCCGGCGGTCACCGGCAGCGGCCCCTCCAGCCGCCCTTGATCCGTCCAGGCCTCTTGCATTACCTGGTCGTTCCGTTGGTAGACGATTCGCCAGATCCCATCGGTTCGCCGATAGGCGGCGGGGTGGGCATAACGGGCCCCTTGGGCCAGCTTGAGGCCGGGCTTGCCGCCCTCCTCGGACAAGTAGACCCGTGTCCCCGGCGCTCCGGACCGGATACGCACGAACGTGTAGCTCGCCGGACTGTTGACCACCCAGCGAAACATGTAGTCGTAGGCGTCTTCCTCATCGCTGAGCAGGGAGGGCTCGGGCTGGGCCATCGAGGCGAACAAGAGCAGCTTGCTGGACCGCACGTCGATCTCGCTTCGCTGGAATGCCAAACGCTTCCCGTCGCCGCTCCAAACCGGCAGGTAGTGGTTCTTGTCGCTCCCATAGAGTCGGAACAAGAGCACCGGGCAGATCTCGGGCTTGCGCACCGCCTCGCGCAGTTGTTGGATCGTGGGAAAGCGCGTCGGCTCGACCAGCGGCCGGCCCAGGTCGATGTCGCCGAACTCGCCCTCGAGCAACGCGGCCGCCACCGCGGCGCGTGGCCCCGCCCAGACCGCGACCAGCAGCACCAGGGCATGGGCCAGGTTCGGCCGCGCTCGAACACCACATGGCGCCATGCGGGGACTCCTCTTGGGGGGCGGCCGGAATCGGCCACTTCGTCGTTCAAACGGCCCCGAGGGGCCTTCCCATCGTGTGCAACTCGGCTCAATAGGGAAACGTGCGGTTCGGCAAGTTCCGCGTCTCAGGCACGACAACCTCCAATCCGCCGGCCATCGGCTTCGAGGGTTGCAGGATGATCGCGTAGTCGACCGGCCCTTCCCCCGTCGCCGTCACGCGGAGCATGGTGCCCCGGGCATCGACGTACGGCGGATCCACGCGGAACCCGACACCGCGGGGCCACTGGAGGACGGTCGTTTGCTCCTGGTAACCGTCGAGAATCCACCAGTCGGTGCGGTCGTGCTGCTTCGGATCGAGCCGGCCTTCGAGCCGGATCGAGGCCACGCCGCGGGCCGAGGCTCCGACCCGCTGGCCGTGGAACCACTGCCCATTGGGGTCCTTCGGATCGACCTCGGGATAGAACCGGCAACACAACTCGACACTCAGGAACTGGCGCAGGCGGTTCTGCTCGTCCAAGGTCAATCCCTTGGCAACGGCCGCGGCCTCGCCAGCCGCGGCCTTGCCGCTGAGCACGAGGTACAAGGCGGCCGAGCGGGCCGCAAGCCGATTGCGGTAATTGGCCCGCTCGGTCGGGACCGCCAGCCCCACGCTCTTGAGGTACTTGTCGATCAGATCGCAGGCCACCAGGTCTTCCCAGGCGTCGAGCAGGGCCCTCGTGCGGAGCGTTCGGAACGCCGCCCGATCCTGCGGGGCGATCCACTCCGGGCGCATGTCGGCCAAGGCATCGAGCGCTTCGCGGATCTTGGGCTGGGCCAGTTCGATGGTCCGCGCCGTGACGTACGTTTCGCGCAGCAGGCGATCTTCGGCTTCCTTGGTTTTGGCGGGCGGCAACGCGATCTCGTGGTCGTTAAGGTACTTGCGGTATTGAGAACGCCCCAAGGACGCGGCCTGCTCGCGGACTTGCTTCTCGACCGGGCCGAGGATGGCGCCGATCACCTGCCGCACCCGCTCGTTCAGCTCCTCGGGACCGAGGGCCCTGAGCTTCGACACGACGTCGGCCGCGGCGCGGCGCCCCTGGACACGTTGCGGCTGGATCTCGACCCGTGCGTCGGGGCTATGGAGCTGGAACTTGCACGTGCCGGGCTCGGGAAGCGAAGCCTCGACGCGCACGCGATCGTGCTGCACCATCATAAACCGGCAGAAGATCTCGATGGCCATGCCGTCGTCGAGGAACACGAGGTGGCGGTCGGCATGGGGGGCGCTGAAGTCGAGGACGATCGTTTCCGGGGGCGGTTTCCAGCCCGCCGGGGCCTGCCCGCCTGCCCGGTCGCCCCAGGCCGACACCATCGTCCACGCCACCACGCCAAGAAGCCAACGGCGCGTCGCACGGCGTAAAGCGGCCTTCGCCTTCGTGATGTCGACCAAGCGCCAGGCGTTCATGGCACGGTCTCCCGGGGACCGGGCACATTGGCGGGCGGGGCGGCCAGTGGCGCGGTCGCGGGCGCCTCGGCCTGGGGTCTCCTCAGGACCTCGAGCGTGCCATCGGCCAATGGAACGAGTACATGGTCGGGCCCGAAGGGAACCGGCGCGGCGGCCGGTCCGACGCCGGCGCGCAACGGCACCTTCCATGCCGTCGTTCCGTCGGCGAGGCGCACGGCCCAGACGTTGCGGCCGTTGTCGGCCACGAGCAGCCGCTCGCCGTCGAGAACCGGCTCGCCGCGGATGCGGAACCGCCCCAGAGCCTCCCAGACCCAGCGGGGCGCGATCGCGTCGGCCTTTTCCGGCGCATGGGTGACGGCCCCGGGATCGTCCGGATAACCCGGAGTGCGGGGGTTCTCGACGCGCCCGGGGAAACACACCAGGCGATGCTGGGGGTCGACCACGATCAGCGCGTCGCCGCGGAGGAACGGTCCGGCAGTGGGCTTCAGGCCCGTGGCCGCCGGGGGCGACAGCTCGCGGTTGGGGTGGCGCGGATCGAGGCGATACAGCCTGCCCGACTCGTCCAAGACGACCATCTGGTCGGCCGTAATCTGGGGGCAACCCGCCAACGGGGCTTTCATCAGGTACTCGTCGCCGACCGGGTTCAGGCCGAGGTCGCCATCGCGGGACTGCACTTCCAGCCGACATAGGCGTTGGCGCTCGAGCACCAAAAGGACGGCGTCGGTGCCCAGCGGGTACAATGCGGCCGAGTCCTCGGCGGCGGCGCGGCGTTCGGGGCGAAAGGGCTTGACCGCCGGCTCGCCCGACGTACCCTCCAGCGGGACGCGCCACACCGACACCTCGTCGGTCGCGCGGTCGAGGCACGGCACATAGAGGTGGTCGCCCGCCACGCACGGCCGGCCGCCAAGCCGCCCTTCCAGACGGCGCGTGACCCAGGGACCCGGCCGCTCGGCCGGACTGCGGAACGTGCGAACCGCCAGGGACGCGCCATCGCGCGCGGGGACGACCAGATGGACTGGGCCGGGCGGCACGCCCAGGCGGATCATGCGGGCCTCGTCGGCCCCGTCGGGAAGCGGCGCCGCCTCGTCGATCTGAAGCGTTTCCGGCCGGTCCCCGGCCACGGGGCGGTCGGTCGCCCGAATCGCCAGTTGCTGGCCCGAGCGATCGAAGAGCACCACGTGCCCGTTCCAGACCAACGGATCACCCACCGGGGCGATCCCGAGTTGCCGCTGCCAGCGGCGCTGGCCCGTGTCGGAATCGACCGCGGTCAGGCGGTACACCAGTCCGCTCGGCGAGACCGTGGCGAGGAACAAGGTCTGGGTGCGCCGGTCGACTTGGGGTTCGTGGGCTGGAATGCCGGCGATTCCCCCATCCGGACCGAGGTCGTTCCAGAGAGGGCGGACTTGCTGGCGAATCACGTCGACGGCGAGCTTGTGGAGCCGGCCGCCCGCCATCACCCAGACCAGGTGTTCCTCGACATGAACGACCAGCGGCCGGGCACTCTCGCCGGCAGGCAGCGGGGCTTGCGCCTCGACGATCGCGTACAGGGCCTCGGCCGGATTGTCGAGGTTCAGGCCGAAGACCCCCAGATCGCCGCGGTCGGTCACCAGCGTCAGACGGTCGGGCGTGACGTGGGGAGGGAACCAAGACCAGCCTCGGACCATGCGTTCCGCCCGGGGCGAATCGCGCGGCGAGACAAAGCCCGACGCGTTGCTCAACAGGTAGACCCGCAATCGGGTGTCTTCGAGGTTCGTCGTTTCGGCGCAGACGAGGTATGGTCCCACGACGACGGGATCGCCGCGGAGCGCTCCGCTGGCATGACCTGTCACCAGCACCGAGCGGCACGCCTGGCCCGGGCCGTCGATGACCGAGGGATCGAGGGCGAAAATGCGCCGCATGTCGGCCGCGAAATAGGCCAGCTTGGTTTCGGGATCGTACGCGCCGCCGCGGGTCAGAGGCTGCCCGACCTGGAACCGCCCCAGACGCCTGCCCAGGACCGTCTCGAGCACGTGGATGTCGCCATCGGCCGTGGGCAGCAGGCCCACATGCCGCGGGGCCTTGTTCGGATCGGGGCGAAGGGGCACGATCAATAGCGGGGCGACGATGCTCTGGCCAACGCGGTATTGCCACCGCACCCGACCGGCCAGCTCGTCCGACGTTTCCAACGAGATCAGGGAATGGTCCTCCGACGAGATGGCCACCAAGGCCGGCGGCGTACGTTCGGTGCCGGGAATCCACTGGGGCAAGCGCGCGGTGTCGATGCCCAGGCGCCGCGACCACAAGAGCTTGCCGTCGTTGGCGAAGACATAGAGCATTCCCCGAGCCAAGGCCAGGACGATCTTGCTCTGGTCGCCTTGCCTAGGCTTGCCGGCCGGCGCGGGCCGCGCGGCCTTGCCCCAGGCGACGACCCACGTGGCGCCATGCCGCGGCCCGGCCGGCGCGACGTCCTCCTCCGGGCCGGCACGGTCGTACCCAACCCGCTTGGGCTCCTGCTCTCCAACACGCCGCAAGGCCTTCTGGTACTCGGGGTCGGCGTCGACGCGCGGATCGGCGGGCGTCCATCCCTTGCTCTTGGCGAACGCCAGGGGCAACTCGCGGTAGATCGCGTCGAGGTCCGCAGCGGGATCCTCCGCTTGCCGAACCAGCGCCTCGACACGCCGCGCGGCCAGCGCCTGGTCGACACGCTGTTCCGCCTCGCGCAGGCGGGCTTCCAGCCGATCCGGGGATTCGGCGCCGGGCACCGCCTGGACAATCGACTTCACCAGGGCGATCCCATGGCGCGCCTTGCTCAGCGCCGCGCGCGAGAGGTCCCGCTCGCCCGCCTCGACGAACCGCTCGACCAACCGCACCACGGCCTGTCGGAGGTGCTCGAAATGCTCCCGGTAATCGGCGTCGTCGCGGTGACGCTTGAAGATCTCCTCCAGCAAGTCCAACGCGCGATCCGCGTTGCCATCGTCGCGAAACACGTCGGGGCCGGCTTCGCAGAAGTCCCGGAAGAACGGGACCTTGTCCAGTCGCGGGTCGCCAGGACACTCGTTTTGGAAACGGTCGAGCCGGCGCAAGGCGCGGTCCCACTTGTGCTCGCCGACCAGGGTTAGGATCTCGATCCAGGGATCCGGAGGCGGGGGCGGCCAGGCGAGCCAGGCGATTCCGGCCGCCAGGGCCAGCGTCAGCGCAATCAGGGCCGCCCCGAAGCGCCGGGCCCGACGCGCGCGCCGTTGCTCCGGCGTCCACCGCCGCCTGGTGGGTGCTGGTCGGTCAGGTCGCGGAAGTCGTGGGGAGACATCAGGCACGGCGACGACCGACTCGGGCGGGACGAGAATCACATCGGCGTGCGAC
>DYLT01000482.1 GCA_020721945.1 Blastopirellula marina | reverse complement strand
GTCGGGCTCGTGCTGCCCCGCGTGCTGCGGCGCCTTCCCTACGAAGACGACGGCTCGCGGCGCGACGGGTTCCGTTTCCGCGAGGACGTCTCGGGCCCCGATGCGAGCAAGTACCTCTGGGGCACGGCCGTCTACGCCTTCGGGGCCGTCGTGCTCCGATCGTTCGCCGAATCGGGGTGGCTGGCCGGGATTCGCGGCGTGCAGCAGGGCGTCGAGGGCGGCGGCCTGGTCGTCGGCCTGCCGGCGCACTCGTTTTCCACCGACAAGCGCGGCGTGGTCGCCAAGTCCTCGACCGACGTGCTGATCCACGACCGCCAGGAACCCGAACTGAGCGACCTGGGATTCATCCCCCTGTGCCAGTGCCAGGACGTCCCCTATGCCGCGTTCTATGCCTGCCATTCGGTCCAGAAGCCGAAGAAGTACGACGAACTGTCGGCGACGCTCAACGCCAAGGTGTCGGCGCTGCTCCAGTACATGCTCTGCGCGTCGCGGTT
Organism: Blastopirellula marina; assembly: GCA_020721945.1. Lineage (GTDB taxonomy): Bacteria > Planctomycetota > Planctomycetia > Pirellulales > Thermoguttaceae > JANLFZ01. The sequence continues at coordinate 1,861 of DYLT01000482.1, read as the reverse complement.
CGCGCATTACCTCAAGGTGATGATGCGCGACAAGGTGGGCTCGTTCTCCGATCCGGAGAAGTGCGAGGATTTCCTCCACCGGTGGATCCACCAGTACGTGACCGCCGATTCGGAGGCTTCGCCCGAGGTCAAAGCCCGCCTGCCGCTCCGCGAGGCGAAGATCAAGATCCGCGAGCACCCCTCGAACCCGGGAAGCTATCAGTGCATCGCCCACCTCTGGCCGCATTACGAACTCGACGAGTTGACGACGACCCTCCGCGTGACCACGGACGTGAAGCGCTGAGGAGCCCCGGCGAGATGCCCTCCTCACGCGCGGCGTGAGGTCCGTCCACGATTCGACCCCCCCTTTCGCCCGGCGAGAGGAACCCCTTCATCACGGACCCCCAAGCATGAACGCGAAAGAACTGTACGAGGCCGGGCGGCTTGACGAGGCGATTGCCGCCGCGACGGCCGAGGTCAAGCGGGCGCCGACGAACTCGGCGGCCCGAAACCTGCTTTGCGAACTGTTGTGCTTTGCCGGCCAGTGGGAGCGCGCCGACAAGCAGGCCGATGCGATCGCGCTGGACGATCCCCGGGCGGCCGTGATGGTGAGCCTGATGCGGCACCTGATCCGCGCCGAAACCGCGCGCCAGGATTTCTACCTCCAAGGCCGCGTGCCCGAGTTCCTCGAACCCCCGTCGCCCCGACTCCGGCTCCATCTCGAGGCGTCGATTGCCATGCGCGAGGGCAACGGCCCGGAAGCCTCGCGCCTGTTGGCCGAGGCCGAGGCGATGCGGCCCCAGCTCTCGGGCACGTGCAACGGAACCTCGTTCACCGAGATCCGCGATCTGGACGATCTGACGGGATCGTTTTTCGAGGTGCTCACGGGGAACGGGAAGTACTACTGGGTACCGTTCGAGGCGGTCGATACGGTCGAGTTCCACCCGCCCAAGCACCTCCACGACCTGATCTGGCGTTCGTGCCATCTGGTGGTGCGTGGGGGGCCGGACGGCGAGGTCTATTTGCCCGCCCTCTACGCCGGGTCGCATGCCGATCCCGACGAACGGATCCGTTTGGGGCGGTTGACCGATTGGCGCGGCGGAGAAGGCTCGCCGGTGCGTGGGGTGGGGCAGCGGATGTTCCTGGTCGGCGACGCCGACATGACGATATTCGAGTTCCGCGAGCTGTCGATCCATTCGCCCGAACCCCCCGCCTAGGAGCGCCAGGCATGTCGCGCATGGCTCCCGATCAACCGCTGATCCCGTCGGTGCTCGACCGTCTGCTGGACGACGAGCCGGGCGCCAGCCGCGAAGCGCCCCGATCGCGGCACCAGGTGCTTCGCGAGTTGAAGGCGGCCGTGCGCCGCGACCTGGAGAACCTGCTGAACACCCGGGTCCGCTTCACCACGTGGCCGGCGCACTTGACCGAGTTGGAGAAGTCGCTGATCTCCTATGGCATTCCCGATGTGACGGCGGCCGACCTGGGGAACGCTCGAAACCGCGAGCAGTTCCGCCGGAAACTCGAGGACGTGGTGCGGCGTTTCGAGCCGCGGTTCAAGACGGTTTCGATCCGTCTGCTCGAGCCGGACGATTGGACCGACCGCACGCTGCGGTTTCGCATCGATGCCCTGCTGCACGTCGAGCCCGTGCCCGAGCCGGTCGTGTTCGACTCGGCGGTCGAGCCGAGCACGGGCGACTTCAAGATCGAGAGATCGGCCTGATGCACGAAGAGTTGTTGCCGTACTACCACCGCGAGCTGTCGTTCATCCGCCGTCTGGGCGCGGACTTCGCGGCGGCGTACCCGAAAATCGCGGCGCGACTGAGGCTCGACCCGCGCTCCGGCGAAACGGAAGACCCGCATGTCGAGCGGCTCCTGGAGGGGG
>DYLT01000481.1 GCA_020721945.1 Blastopirellula marina | reverse complement strand
ACGACCACCGTGCCGCCGCAGAAGAAGTGGCGGATCTTCGTGGCCCCCAGCGCGCATACCGACATCGGCTACACCGATCTCCAGCCCCGGTGCGCCGAACGGCACGACCAGAACACCGACCTGGCCGTCGAGCTTTGCCGGAAGTACCCCGGGTTTCGCTGGAACCTCGAAGTGGCCTGGCAGGCCGAGAACTACTTCCAGTCGCGTCAGGCCCAGCGGCTCGAAGCGTTCCTCGAGATGGCCAAGGCGGGGCGGATCGGCGTGCAGGCCCTGTACTGCAACATCCTCACCGGGCTCTGTTCGCACGAAGAGGCTTGCCGCCTGACGAGCTTCGCGCACCGCTTGAGCCGGCGCACGGGCATCCCTTACGAAAGCGCAATGATCAGCGACGTGCCCACGCAGGAGGCCTCGCTGCCGATGCTCTTGGCCGGCTCGGGCATCCGGTATTTCTCCAGCGGCATCAACAATACCCGGGCCTTCACGTTTACCCAGTGCTACTCGAAATGTCCGGCGTGGTGGGAGGGCCCCGACGGCAGCCGCGTGCTGATGATGTGGATGCCCGGCTATGCCCATGCGGCGGCCTGGGGGCTCGACGTGGGCATCGAGCGAGCCCGGCCTGCCGTGCTCGACGCGATCCGCCGGCACGAGGCCCGCAAGGACTACCCGTTCGACGCGATCTTCCTTCACGGCGCGGTAAGCGACAATTGTCCCTTGAACCCGAAGTTGGCCGAGGTCGTCCAAGCGTGGAACGACCGCTACGAGTTCCCCAAGGTCATCCTCTGCCGCAACGCCGAGTTTTTCGAGCACATCGAGAAGCATTTTGGCGAGCGGCTGCCGGTGGTGCGCGGCTCGGGCGGCACGTATTGGGAAGACGGCGCCGGCTCGTCGGCCCGCGAGACGGCCCTTTGCCGCCGTGCCCACGAGTTGGTGGCCAACGGCGAGAAGCTCTTAGCGCTGGCCCGCCGCGTGAAGCCCAGCGTCGAATACCCGCGGCGCCAGATCGAAGACGCTTGGCGTCACTCGATGCTCTACGACGAGCACACCTGGGGCGCGCACTGCTCGATCAGCCAGCCGGAGAGCGAGTTCACCAAGGCCCAGTGGAAGATCAAGGCCCAGTTCGCGGTCGATGCCCAGCGCGAGGCGTCGCAGGTGCTGGCCAAAGCGCTGGAGGCCGTGGCGAGGCTCGCGCGCACCCCGAGCCGGTCGCTGGTGGTCGTGAACCCCTGTAGCTGGCCGCGGACCGACCTCCTGCGGATCACGCTTCCGTTGGACACGGCGATTGCGGACCCCAGCGTCCCCGTGTGCGAACTCTCGCGCACCGATCGCGCCCACGAGCTGGTGGTCCTCGTGCGCGAGGTGCCGCCGTGCGGGTACCGCGTGTTGAGGCTCGGCCAGGCCGGCAGCCCGGCCGTGGCGCAAGAGGCCGAGGGAACCACCCTCGAAAGCCGGTGCTATCGCGTGGCGTTCGACCCGGTTACCGGCGGCATCACGAGCCTGATCGATAAGGAGTCGGGACGCGAGTTGGTCGATCCGAAGGCCGCGTATCGCCTCGGTCAGTACCTTTACGTGTCGGGCGGCAAGGACACGAAGATCGTGGAACAAGGCCCCGAGGCCAAACTCTCGGTCCTTACCGCCGAGAAAGCGGTCTTGCGCCGCATGAAGCTCGGCGAATTGGGCGAGATGATGATGGTCTCCACGTCGGCGGCGATGACGCCCAGGATCCAGAGCACCGTGTTCGTCTGGAACGACGTGAAGCGAGTCGACGCGACTGACGGCCTCACCAAGACGCTGACCTACGACAAGGAAGCGGTCTATTTCGCCTTCCCGTTTGCTGCCGAGAAGCCTACGTTCCGCTACGAGATCCCGGCCGGCGTGGTCAACGCGAACACCGACATGCTACCTGGGGCCTGCCTCGACTGGTTCACCGTGCAGCACTTCGTCGAAGTGGCCGGCAAGGCGGGAGCCGTGGCCTGGGCCACGCCCGACGCGCCCTTGGTCTGTTTCCAGGACATCAATCGGGGCAAGTGGCAGACCTCGCTTTCCATGACCAACGGCCACCTCTATGCGTACGTGATGAACAACTACTGGTTCACGAACTACCTTGCCGGGCAAGGAGGAGACTTCGAGTTCCGGTTTTCGATCACGAGCCGGCCCAGCGCCGATACGGTCGCCTCGGCCCGGTTCGGCTGGGCCGTGTCGAACCCGCTGGTGGCCGTGACGGCCGATCCGGCCGGTTTGTTGTCGTCGGTGGATCTGCTCGATGCGCCCGAGCATGCCCGTCTCGACGAGGTCGGCAATCGGGCGGTGTTGACCGCGCCGGTTTTTGAGCCGGCGTCGATCCCGGCGTCGATTCCGGAGTTGGTCGCCGCGCAGGT
>DYLT01000480.1 GCA_020721945.1 Blastopirellula marina | reverse complement strand
CTGCCGGAGGCCCGACACGCCGTGCTTGCCCAAATCGCGCCGCCGGCCGGGGGCAAACCGGCTGCGCCGGCCCCCACTGGCGACAACGCGTCGTTGGCCAAGGCGCCACCGGCCGAGCCGATGCCAGGGGTCGACAAGCGACCCACCCCGACGGCGCCCGCCGCGACGGATGTCGATGACGACGAAAGTTCCGGCGAGAAGCGCCGGAGCGATCTGGCCGCGCGGTTGGCGGATCGTTTCCCGGAGGTCCGGTTCGATGCCACGCCGTTGATCGAGGCGATCCGCCTGATCAGTCAGATGAGCACGCTGCCGATCACGTTCGACCTGGACGCCATGGCGGAGACGGGCGTGACGTTGCGCGACCCGGTGACGCTCGCCGTGGCCGACGGGTCGGTCAGCGACGTGCTCCAGTCGGTGCTTGGTGCGTGCAAGTTGGTGTTCGTCATCGAGAACGAGCAGTTGTTGGTGACCAGCCCGCAACGAGGCCGCGCGGCCTTGCGCCTCGAACGATACGATCTGGCCGATCTGGCCGCGACGCCTGCGGCGGCCGGCGATCTGGCCGATTGGGTGCGCCGGCTGGTGGTGCCCGAGGCGTGGCGCGACGCGGGCGGCCCAGGGACCATCGCGGTGGCCGCCGGCGCCCTCGAGGTGACACAGACCGACGCGGTGCATTATCAGCTCAAGAGATTCTTCGAAAAACTGCGCAAGGCGCGGCAGAGCGGCACCGCCGGCGCGGTCGGTCGGCCCGAACTGGCTACCCGTTTCGACCAGGTGCGGTCCCGGCTGCGCCAGAGCGTGACCGCCCATTTCCCCGAGCCTGCGCTACTGGTCCGCATCCTCGCCGACCTCGAGGAGGTTGGTGGGGTAATCCTCGTGGCCGACTGGATCGCGCTGGCCGAGGCAGGGGTGTCGGCCGATGCGAAGGCCACGCTGAAGGTTCACGGCCGGCCGCTCTCCGAAGCGATAGTCGAGTTGCTGCAACCCCTCGGCCTGACGTACCGCTTCGCCGGGTCCGAGACGCTCGAAATCACCTCTCGAAAGGCCGCGGCCGGCCGATTGGAGATCGAGTTCTATCCGATCGGGCCCCTCATGGCGAAAGGGGAGTCCTCCGAGACCATCATCAACCGGGTCAAGGGTGAGGTGGCTGCGGCGACGTGGAGCGACGCGGGTGGACCGGGACAGATCTATTTCGACAAGCCCTCGGCCTGCCTCGTGGTGCTCCAGTCCCAACCGGTTCAAGTCAAGACCCAGTTGCTTCTCGGAAGACTCGCCTCCGAGGTAACCGACCGCTAATCAGGGCCGCTGGCCTTCCAAGAGCGGCTTCAGGTCCAGCGCTTTCAGCGGTAGTGCCGACGAAGGGCATGCGCCGATCGCCAAGTGCAGGCGCAGCGTGGCGGGCTCGAATACCATCGTCTGAAGTGTCAACCGGCCTTGGTTGACCTCGTGGAGCTTGCGGGCCACGTCGGCCAGATCGAGTTGAGGAATCTGGCGACTGGTCATGAGGGCCTGGTGCCGCCACGAATAGCGAAACACGGTGCCAAGTTCCGGCGAGCGGAAGTGGTTCGTGCATGCGAGAATGCCTTCCTTTCCGCGACGCACGGCGACCGTGCGCGGCGTGGCTTCGAGCACCACGCCGCCACGGCGATCGCACAAGGCGAGATTGAAAAGCGTGGTCCGGCCCGTCGAGCGGACCAACCGTTCGGCCTCTTCGACCGTCGCGCACTCCTCCAGAACTCGCCGGAAGACCAACGTGTACGGCGTGCCCTGCGGATTGAACAACGAGGCGCCGTCGCCGGCAATGAAGACCTCATGGACCGCCAAGGCCAATCCCGCGTCGTTCATCCCCGAGAGACAGCCGAACATGCCGGGGAAGCCGACCGAGGCGAACGCGCGCTTCCCCCGAGGCCGGCAAACGATCACCAGGCTGTACTGGTGGAGCGTGCCCCGAGTATAGAAATCGAGATTGCGGCCGAACAGCGGACCGCCCGTCTTGCTCCGCTCGGGCGAAACCAGAAGCGACGAACACCCGAACCCGCCGCGGTACGCGTCGACCATCGTGTTGACGCCGATCAACAGGTCGCGGTCGATCTGCGCTTTCTTGGCGAACGCGTCGAGTTCGGCGAGGTGATCGCGCGGAAACTGCGGAAGAAGCTGCCGGCCCGCCGTCAGCAGGGCCGGCCATCGGTCCGCCAGTCCGGCCGACCGCATCAGGTCGCGCGGGTAGGCCAGAAGGAGGCGGGTGCCGTCGACGACCAGGGCCGCGGCCTGCTCGCCGATTTCCGTCGGAGTGCCTTGCACCACCAGGACCGGCAGGCCGTTGATGCGCACGAGTTCGGCCGGCCCGTACTTCGCCTCCCGATACTGGAAAGCCTGTCCCGG
>DYLT01000479.1 GCA_020721945.1 Blastopirellula marina | reverse complement strand
ACGAAATGGACCTCTAGTTGGCTACCGCGCTGGCGTCGATGGCCACTTCGACGCGCAGTCCCACGACCAAGCCGTCCGCGCGGTCGAGGTCGATCCACACCTCGCGGGTCTTGGTGTCGTACCGCTCCGATGGGAGGTCGCTCCAGAGTTCCTTGCGAGTCATGTAGGGGCTGAACCGCACGACCTTGCCGGAGAACTCCTTGCCCGGGATGCCGTCGGCCTTGATTTTGGCGGGCATGCCGATGCGGACCCGGGGGGCGTCGTACTCTTCGACGAACGCTCGCACGCGGAACGCCGAGGTGTCGGCAAGCACGACGATCGGCTGGGGAGACTCGGGCCCGGTCAACTCGCCGGGGTTGGCGTCGATCTTGAGGACCTGGCCGCGGATCGGCGCGCAGAGCTTCGTGCGATCGAGCTGGACCTTGGCCAGTTCCAGGCGGGCCTTGGCTGCCTCGACCCGGGCCTGATCCATGTGGACCTCGTCCTGGCGCGGCGGGGCCTCGATGAGGTCCACTTGGGCCTTGGCTGCCTCGACCTCGGCCGTCAGCGCTGCCACCGTGAGGCGGTGGTCGTCGGCCTCCTGCGGGGCGACGGCCTTCGCTTCACGCAGCTCGCTGATGCGCTTCCACGCCAACTGCGCCCGCTCGAGTTCGGCCGCGCGCACCCGGTGCTTGGCCGCGGCCTCGCGCCGCTGTTCGGGCCGGGCCCCGGTCATCAGGTGCTCGAGTTGGGCCTTGGCCAGTTCCAGTTCGGCGGCCGCCTGGGCGACTTCGTGTCGGTATTGCTGGTCGTCGAGTTCCACCAGCACCGCATCCTTCTCGACGACCTGGCCTTCCTCGACACGGATGGCCTCGATCCGCCCAGCCAGTTGAGGGCGCAGCTCGATTTCCTCGGTGACGCCCTCGATCCGGCCCATGGCGAAAATCGTCCGCGGTTCGATCTGCCGCTCGGGATGCTCGACCGGCGTGCGAGACTGCGCATCGATGACGAAGCCCAAGACCGCCGCGGCGGCGATCGTCAGAACCAGGATCATGAACCGGAACATAGTCCACCTGGGTATCACGTGGCGTTGGCGATTCGGCCGTTCTCCAGCCAATAGACGCGGTCCGCGAAACGGAAGATGCGTTGGTCGTGGGTGACCACGACGGCGGTTCTGCCTTCCTGAGTCGTCAGGCGGCGGAGCAGCTCCATGACCTCCTGGCCGTTTCGCGCGTCGAGCGAGGCGGTCGGCTCGTCGGCCAGGATCAGCTCGGGATCGCCGACCAAGGCACGCGCCATGGCGACGCGCTGGCACTGGCCGGCGCTGAGGTTCTGGGGATGTACGGTGGCTTGGTCGGCCAGCCCGACGGCCTCGAGCAGCTCCCTGGCGCGGCGCTCGGCCGATCGCCGGCTCATGCCGCGGATCATAAGGGGCACGCAGACGTTTTGGAGGGCCGATAGGCCGCGGATCAAATGAAATCGCTGAAAGACGAAGCCGATCAGCCGCCGGCGAAACTCGATGCGCTGGGCCTCGTCCAACGCGGCGATCTCGTGCCCGTAGATCTCCACCTCGCCGTCGTCGGGCGAGAGAATGCACCCGAGGACCGACAAGAGGGTCGTCTTCCCGCTGCCCGACGGGCCCGCCAGGTAGACGCACTGGCCCCGCTCGACCGCCAGCTCGACCCCGTTGAGAACCGGGGCGACGACGTTGCCGTTGCGGTACGCCTTGTGCAGGTTGCGGACGCACACGGCCAAGCGGGCGCCGGCCGCCACGGTGCCCGACGGCTGGCGATTTGGCTCGCGGGGATCGGATTGGCAGCCGGTGGTTTCCATATGGGAGGCTATCCTTGGAGGACGATCATGGGATCGAGCTTCCGGATGCGGAGGTACGGGAGCAACGACGCAACCACGCAGATGCCCAGAACGAGAAACCCGCTGCCCAGCGAGAGCCACCAGGGGATGACGATCGGCGCGCGGGGCGTGCTGTAGATCGATTGAATGGCCCAGGTGAGTGCCAGTCCGGCCAGCCAGCCGACCGCGGCCATGGCAAAGGCCTGGACGAGCAACACCGCGAAGATCTGCCGCTCGGTGGCGCCGATCGCCTTGAGGGTGCCGAATTCGACCAGCCGGTCGAGCACCAACGCGTAGAGCGTTTGTGCGACCATCACCACGCCCACAAGAAGCCCCAAGAGCGTGGCCGCTCCAAAGCTGATTCCAAGCCCAGTGCGTGTAAGCCAGAAGCGAATCGATACCCAACTGTACTCGTCGCGAGGGTAGGCGTCGATCTCGGGGATGCGCTGGCGGATGGCCGCGCAGACCTGGTGGACATCGGCGCCCGGCTCGACATCCACGAGAAAGTAGGAACAGAACTCCGGTGGTTTGTGGAGGTAGGCGGCCGCGCGGTCGTAGGTCGTGAA
>DYLT01000478.1 GCA_020721945.1 Blastopirellula marina | reverse complement strand
GATGCGACGGGAAGACCTACCTCAACTCGTGCGATGCCCACGCCGCGGGCGTGAACGTCCAGTACGAAGGTTCGTGCCTCCAGTGACCGTTCGTTCGCCGCCGCCCTTTCCACCCGACATCTCGTGGGTCCACCCCGAACCGCCATCAACCTGTCGGTTCGCGTCTGGTCTTGATGCGCATCGCTCATGCCGGCGCTGACGAGTATCCGTCGATCGGGCGGGTGGCGGCCAGTACGACGAAGGAACCCTCCCCGTGGCCCTCGCGGACCGGCTCGATGCCGCGCAGGGCATCGAGCGGCTGGAACAGGGTCTGAACCGCCTGCGGCCGCTCGAAACCCGCGCGTCGAAGCGCCGCCTTCAGCTCCGCCACGCCGAAGAAACGCGCGTGGGTATAGAACAGACTTTCGCTGCGCCGCGCCTGGTACACCCGGCCCAGGTCGCTTTCCGCGTCCACGAACCCGATCACGATCGCCCCTCCGGGCCGCAGGACCCGCAGGCACTCGCGGAGGGCGACGTCCAGGTCATCGAGGAAGCAGACCGTGGTCACCATGAGAACGGCCGAGAAGCGGCCGTCCCCGAGCGGCAGCGCCTCCGCCACGCCTTCCAGGGTCAGGATGCCGCGACTCCGGGCGATCACCCCCATGGCACGAGACGGTTCGACGCCGAGTCTGATCCCCAGGGGCTGGGCGAAACGCCCGGTCCCGACGCCGACCTCCAGCATCTTGCCCTCGGATGGCAAGAACCGTCGAATCGCCTCCACCTCCGAAAGCCAGGCCCAGCGGTTGGCGTCGAACCAGCGCTCGTAGGCCTCCGTGTGCCGGTCAAACGGTTCGGTTTTCGGCATGTCTCCTGCTCTCCATCGAAATCGGCTCGAAGTGTTCGAGGGGACGGTTGCCGGTGGAATACGTGTCGATGTCCCGTCTGGTCCGATGAGATCGGTCTCATGCAGATTCCCGCTTGGACTTCCGGACAGGGGGCCGCGCGGCCGGGGGCTCTGGTACGCGCTCGGGCGGCTTCACCCGGACGGCAAGCTTGAGCGCCACGGCGAGCAGTACGAGCCCCACGAGCACCTCCACCAGTGCGACGAGTTGCGCATCCCGGAGGCCGAGGATGCGGTCAGGACGCTGGTCGGGCCGTCGGATGAACTCGACCCAGAACCGGAAGAACCCGGCCGAGGACATCCAGATGGCGAACGGGACACCGCGCCACAGCCGCCTGCGGAGCGCCCACAGGACACCGAACGTCAGGAACCCGGCGGCGGCCTCGTACAGCGGGGTCGGGTGGACCGGGACGGTGGTCGGGACGATCCCGTTCGGGAATGCCATGCAGAAGACCTCGTCGAGGTCGCCCGGTTCGCAGGGGAGCCCGTAGCAGCCGTCTCCCGACACGAAGCACCCGAGCCGCCCGAAGGCGTAGCCGGACGCGAGGAAGGGCGCCACGGCGTCCAGCATCTCCCAGATCGGCAGCCGGCGCAGGCGGAACCAGCCGATGATCATCGCGGACGCGAGGATCAGGCCCCCGTGCCACGTCAAGCCCGAACCGGAGAAGAAGTCGCGCCACGACACCGTCTCCGCCTCGGTGAACAGGTAAGCGAGCTTCGCGCCGACCAGCCCGCCGACGATGGCGAGCATGACGATCGTGTCCGCGTACCGACGGTCGTATCCCCGGCGGTCGATGTCGCGCGCGAGGAGCCACTGGGCCGTGAGGAAGCCCAGGGCCGCCATCAAACCGTAGGTCCCGATCTCTATCGGCTCCCGGATCAGGTAGGGCCACATGAGAACCCTTCTTCGGGCGTCAACGTGTCATCGTGACGCGTCGTATCCCGCGGATCTGCCGGAAGGTCGCGCCCTGGCTCACATCCGTCAGGACGCGGTCGGGGTCGACGACGAGGCTTCCGGACACCGCATCAAACCCCCAGTCCAGGACGATCCTCGACAGGGGGGTCGTCGGTCCAAGCATGACACGATAGCAGTCCTTGCGAAGCAGCGATAGGACCCTGTCGAGGCTGCGGTTCAGGAGGACGGTGCCGCTGATCGCTGCCACGTCCGCCTCGGCCAGTGCGGACTCCATGGCGTCCTGCGGCTCCACGCCGGGACCGGGGTGGTCACGGTCGAACACCCGAAGCGTCCGGGCGACCTGCCGCAGCTGGGGGATGAACGGGAAGTCGCCGAGGATGACCACGGACCGGCCGGCGCCGTGTTCCTCGATGATGTCCGAGGCGTTGCGCTCCACGAGCGGGAGGCCGTCGAGCGGGAGCGCCGAGTTGATGGCGGCCATGCCGATCGATGCCTCGAGGGGGCTGTCCGAGAACGCGAGGCGGGCGAGGTCCTGGACCGGCCTGGAGGCCAGGTCACCGGCGTGCCCGACCGGGTGGCCGCCGGCATGGCGGCCACCGCA
>DYLT01000477.1 GCA_020721945.1 Blastopirellula marina | reverse complement strand
CCAGCCGGGCAAGCCAGACGGCGCGGACCGGCCGGTAATCCCAACGCGCCAGCGCCGGCTCGACGATCTGCGCCAGTTCCAGCCCGCCGGCCTGCGCGCGGGCCAACAGCGACGGCGCCGCCTGGCGCGCGTCCAACGCGATCAAGGTCCGCGCCGCCGCGGCCACCACGAGCGGGTGCTGGCCGGGCGCGTCGAGGGCTTCCCGCAGGGCCGGCACGGCCGTCTGCACGTCGGGCATGCCCAAGCGATGCGCCAGCGCGATCGTGTCGGCCGCCTCGCGGCGCAGGTCCGCCTCCGGCGACGCCAGCGCTTGGATCCATCGCGGCAGCGGGCGGGAGGAGACCGCGGGCACGGGCTTCGGGGGCGCGAGGTTCGGGTCGGCCAGCCGCGCCAACTCGACCTCGATCCCCGCGCCGCCTTGGACCATGCCAAGCACCATCCCGGCCACGAGCACGCCCAGCCACCGGCCCGGCGGCCCGTCACGTCCGATCATGCCAACGGTCCTCATCTCAGGCCGTCCTGCGCGCGCCTCATTGAGGGCGCGTCAAACGCCGCGTTTGCACCACCAGCACCACCAGCGACAAGGCCGAGGCCCAGCCGAGAAACCACCAGTTGGCGGGCACGAGCCGGTATTCCAGAAATCCCCGCACACGAATCAGCGACAAGGCGGCGGCCAGCGGATTGACGCGCAACACGGCCTCGACCGTCGCGTGCCCGAACGGCGCCCCGCGCCCCAGCCACACCAGCATCGTGCCCGCGCACAAGCCGATCAGCACCACGTAGGCCGCGGTGACCGCCGTGGCCGTCCGCCGGAACAGGCTGCCCACCGCCGCGCTGGTCAGCAGGGCGAACACCGCGGCGAACGCCAGGGTGCCCAGCACCCGGGAAATCTGAGGCCACAAGAGCGGCTGGATGTAGATCATCACGAGGTAGCCGGGCAAGGTCGCCCCGAGGAGCAAGGCCAGCGGCCAGAGCACGCTGAGCAGCTTGCCGCGGAGGATGGTCCCCGGGGCCAACGGCGTCATGCGCAGCAGGGTCCATCCGCCGCTCTCGCGCTCCGCGCTGAGCAGCGTGGCGGCCAGGCTCGGCGTCAGGATCACGACCAGCGCCATCTGCAAGAGCACCATGATGCCGCCGATGGTCTCGGGCCCCCAGTCGAACGTGCCGAGGGTCGCCGCGTAGGTCAGACCCAGCGAGATCACTGCGCAGGCCGCCGCAAGCCGCACCAGCCAATGCGAGCGGCCGAAGCGGCGCGAACGGAATTCCTTGACCATCACCGGGTTCCACAGCCGGCCGATGCCCGGCTTGCGGCGCTGCGGATCGACGACGAAGAGGAACCGCCGAAGCCATCGCTGGAGTGCCGAACGATCGTCCGTGATCACGCCTGGCGGGCGAGGCCGGTCGAACATCGCGCCGTGGAAGCGGAGGACCGCGCCGGCCGCGAACACCACCGACATGGCCAATCCGAACGCAAGATACCGCACGGCCACGCCGGAGGACGAGACGACGCCCTGCGATCCCACATCGCCATGGCCGAGCGTCTCCATCGCGGCCGCGATGGGGGAGATGCATCGGAGCCATTCGGCCGACTGGGCCCAGGGTCCCGGCTTGCCCTGGAGGAACAGGTGCGGTCCCATGGCCACCACCGAGATTACGAGCAACAGGCCGTAGGTCACGCGCAGCGCCGACTCGGACGAGGCCGCGCGGCTGCTGACGAAGAACCCCAGCGTGCTGGCCTGGAGGGCAGCCACGGCCACCACGGCATACAGTCGCGCCACGTGTCCGACCAGCGAAATGCCCCCCATCGCGTAGCAGGCCGCTGCGGCTGGCAAGCTCAGCGCCACCAGGATCGCCGCGAAGCCCAAGACGCCCAAGAGCTTCCCGAGGTAGATCGACCAAGGCCGCATGGGCGAGTTGAGCAAGAGGGCCAGCGTGCCCTGGTTCTTCTCGCGCACCAGCGACACCGCGGCAAACGCCGGAACGACGAGCACGAGCACGGCGAACACCCCATAGCCGAACAGCCGAAAGACCTGCTCGGCCTGGGCTCCCGAGATCCCGACGTGGGCATCGGTCGGCCACCGCAGCACGACCAGCAGGGTGTACACCAGCGCGGCGCCGACCTGGAGGACGAAGGCCTTGCGCGTGCGGAGCAGGCCGACCAGCTCGCGTTGGACGATGGGGTGCGTCATGCGTGGCCTCCGGCGCCGGCGGTACCGGCCGCGGGCGAGGCGTCGGCCGCGGCCGCCTCCTCCTCTCGGGTGACCGAGAGGAAGGCATCTTCCAGGTCGGATTGCAGCTCGCGAAACTGCGTCACCTCGACGCCGGCCTGGACCAGGCCCGCCAACACCTCGCCCAGGGCGCGGTCGGGCAGGGCGGAGCGGAACCGGACCATGGCCTCGGCAGGCGAGACGGCCACG
>DYLT01000476.1 GCA_020721945.1 Blastopirellula marina | reverse complement strand
TCCGAGGTCACCGCTGGCAAACGTTTCGCTCGCTTCGACGAGCACCGTGAGGTTTTCGGGCGGGACGCGAGGCGAGACCGAGCAAGCGCTCGAGAGGATGTACCCGCCGCCGGGGCTTCCCACCCCGAGGCGCCAGAGGGCGTCGCGCCGGACCTCCTCGCGCGACTTCCCCAAGAGGGTGTTCACGGGGTCGATATTCCCCTTGAAGAACACCCGATCGCCCACCCGGCGCTTCGCGTCGGCCAGATCGACGCTGCCCAACGGCGGCGGGTCGAGCGTGTCGATGCCGTCGATGCCGGTATCGGCCAGGAGTTCCAAGCGGTCGCCGATCTCGCCACACGTATGGGTGTAAACCGGCACCCCCGCCGCGTGGATCCGCTCGACCACCTCGGCCTCGTAGGGCAGTACGAACTGTTCGTACTGGCGCGGCGAGATGAAGCCCGCGCCGGCGAACGCCGACGAGATGAGCACCGCATCGACGCCACGCTCGGCCTGGCGCACGCCCAGGTCCGCGGCCCCCTGGGCGTACGCCGCCAGAATGGCCCGGCACTTCTCGGGCTCGTCGATCAGATACATCAGCGCCTGCTCGTAGCCGAACCGTTCCATCAGTTGGGTGAACGGCGAAAAGATCTCCCCGTGGACCGAGACCGAGGCGCCGACGTCGCGCCGCACCAGGTCGATCGTGCGGAACAGGTAGTCGGGCCACCAGGCCGAACGCTCGGCACGATAGGGCTCCAGGCCGAAGTAGAACGGGTACTTCAGGCCGCCCAGCGCGTGCGGGTCGTCGTAGTACAAGAGGTCCGGATCGACCTCGTCGATCGTTGGCCGGCGCCGCCCAGCGGCCGCGAAGTGCTGCACGTTGTCGTCGGCGGGACAGCGGGCCGTGTCGCCGTTGCGAAAGTACACGGTCTGGCTGCCGTCGGGTGCCGTCTCGATCCGCACCACGTGGCGCATCCAGTCGGGATCCCGGCCAGGCAGGTTGATCAGGATGCCATCGAACCGGTAGCGTCGCTGGAGCGCCACCAGCGCCCGCGCAAATCCTTCGCTGGTGAACCATAGGTCCACGGGCGAGACGTCGGTGTTGAGCAGGTAGTGACCGATCGCCAGTTGGCACATGACCGGCACCCGGTCGACCGGTTCGTGCCGCATGGCCCGGCGGATCCGCTCTTGGCCGGTCATCGGGCTCTCCGACAAAAGACACCACCTGGCCGGGTCGCGCCCCGCGGGCGCGGGCGCTGGGGCGCGACCCGCCGGCGATGGGGTCAAACGAATTGGGTCTGGCCGGGCATGGCGATGGGATACCTGCCCTCGGGGCCGGGCACGACGGGCGGCGTGGCGTCGAAACGATAGTCCGACGGCGCAAGCACCTGCTTCGACTGGATCGCCTCGTCCCACGTCAGGACCTTGCCGGTGTAGTCGACCATGCGCCCGAGAATCGCCAACATCGTGCTGTAGGCCATGTACTGCCCGTTGTTGATCGGCTTGCCGGCGCGGATCGCGGCGAACAGGGCCTGGTGCTCGAGGTCGTACATGTTGCCCCCCTCGCCCTGGAACTTCCAGACCGTCTTGCCGGCGAGGTCCTCGATCTGGTGTTTGAGCACGTTGCAGCGGCCCTTGGTGCCGAGGAAGATGTCGGACACGTCGCTGTAGCAGCCTCCCTGCTGGCGGCAAAACGCCGAGACACGCACCCCATTGGCATATTCGTAGACCACCGCGTGGTGGTCGTAGATGTCGCCGAACTTCTTGTCGGTGCGGACCTGCCTGCCGCCGAGGCCCCAGGCGCGGGCCGGCGGTTGGTCGCGCATCGCCCAAAGCGCCTTGTCGAGGCTGTGGACGTGCTGCTCGACGTTGAAGTCGCCCGACAGCCACGTGAAGTAATACCAGTTGCGCATCTGGAACTCCATCTCGGACCACTCGGGCTTGCGGGGGCGCTCCCAGAGGAACCCGGTCAGGTAGGTCTCCTGGATGGCGAGGAGGTCGCCGATCGCTCCGTCGAGCACGCGCTTCATGGTCTCGCGCACGCCGTGGTGGTAGCGCCAGCAGAGCCCCGAGACCACGCTGAGCCCCTTCTGTTCGGCCAGCTTGCACGTCTCCAGCACCGAACGCACGCCTGGGGCGTCGACCGCTACCGGTTTCTCGCAGAAGACGTGCTTGCCGGCCTCGATGGCGGCCTTGAGATGGCGCGGCCGGAAGTGGGGCGGCTCGGCGAGGATCACCACGTCGACCCCGCTCTGGACGAGCTTCTGGTAGGCGTCGAAGCCCGTAAAGCAGCGCTCCGGCGGCACCTCGACCCGCTCGCGGTACCCCTGCTTGAGCCCCTTGAGGCTGTTTTCGATTTTCTCGGGGAACACGTCGGCCAGAGCGGTGATCTTGGTCCGCGGATCGGCGTTCAAGGCATTGGCGGCCGCGCCGGTCCCG
>DYLT01000475.1 GCA_020721945.1 Blastopirellula marina | reverse complement strand
CCCGCCATGCCCCGTCGATTCGCGTTCTGCGGCATGTTTGGGATTGTGTGGCTTGCCGCCGCGCTGGCACCCGCAAGGGCGGCCGCGCTGGCCCCGGACGTCTACGTCGCGCCCGACGGCAACGACGCCTGGTCGGGACGGCTCGAACAGCCGAACGCTGACCGCTCCGACGGCCCGGTGGCGACGCTGCGCCGGGCTCAACAGCTCGTGCGCGAGCTGAAATCCAAGGACCCGGCACGGCAAAGGCCCATCGTGGTGGCCCTGCGCGGCGGAACGTATTTCCTCGACAAGCCGCTCGTTTTCGAGCCGGCCGATTCGGGCACGCCCGCCGCGCCGGTGGTCTATCAGGCGCTGGGCGACCAGCGGCCCGTGCTCAGCGGCGGCGTGCGCCTCTCAGGATGGAAAGTGGCCGATGGCCGATGGCAGCTCGTGCTCGACGAGGTGAAAAACGCCAAGTGGGACTTCTGCCAACTGTTCGTCAACGACCAGCGGCGGTTCCGGCCGCGCCTGCCCAAGCGGGGCTACTACACGATCGCCGACGCCGTGCCGCCGAAGGTGGCCGGGCGCGGCGACGACCGGTTTCGCTTCGAGGGCGAGCAGATCCGCAGGGATTGGGCGAACCTCGGCGACGTCGAGGTGCTGCCGTTCCACCAATGGACCATGTCGCGACTGCGCATCGCCGAGGTCGATCCGCAGGGCCGCGTCGCGACCTTTACCGGCTCCAGCGCGACGACCGGTTCCTGGGGTGGGCTGATCAAGGGACACCGCTTTCTGGTCGAGAACGTCAAAGAGGCCCTGAGCGAACCGGGTCAGTGGTATCTGGACCGGCCGACCGGCATTCTGACCTACATCCCCCGGCCCGGCGAACAGCCCCAGCAGAGTGTCGTCATCGCCCCGCGCCTGGAACATCTGGTGCTTCTGATGGGCAAGCCGAAGGAGAAGCAGTTCGTGCACGACCTTCAGTTCCGCGGGCTGACCCTGGCCCACACGAACTGGGTATTGCCCCAGGGCGGCCATTCGTTCCCGCAGGCCGAGATCGATGTGTCGGCGGCGATCGCGGGGGTCGGGGCGCGCAACGTGCTGATCGACGGCTGCGCAGTGCGCCACACCGGCGGCTACGCCATGGCCTTCGGCGCCGGCTGCCAGCACAACCGCGTCGAGAATGGCGAGATGGTCGATCTGGGGGCCGGCGGCGTGAAGATCGGCGAGGCCGGCCCCGGTCCCTGGGGCCCAAGCGCCTGGTCCTCGGCCGAGCCCGAAATGCTCGCCTCGCACCACGTGGTGCGCAATTGCCGCATCGCATGGGCCGGCAGGCTCCATCCCGCGGCCATCGGCGTGTGGCTCGGCCACTCGTCGCACAACCGGGTCCTCCACAACGAGATCTTCGATCTGTACTACTCGTCGGTTTCGGTCGGCTGGGTCTGGGGCTACGCCCCAAGCCTCTCGACCCACAACGAAATCGCCAAGAACCACATGCACACGATCGGTCAGGGCGTGCTTTCGGACATGGGCGGAGTCTACACCCTGGGCGTCTCGCCGGGCACCACGGTCCACGACAACCACATCCACGACGTGCAGTCGTTCGACTACGGTGGCTGGGGGCTTTACACCGACGAGGGTTCCACGGGCATCGTGATGGAGAACAACCTCGTCTACCGCACCCGCACCGGCGGCTTCCACCAGCACTACGGCAAGGAGAACCGCATCCAGAACAACATCTTCGCCTTCAACACTCAGCAACAGATTCAACGCACCCGCACCGAACCCCACCTCTCGTTCTGGTTCGAGCGGAACATCGTCTACTACGCCCAGGGGGTGCTCTTGGGGAGCAACTGGACCGACAACCACTTCAAGCTCGACTACAACTGCTACTGGAACGCGGCAGGCCAGCCGGTGACCTTCCCAGGCAACCTCGCGCTCGACCAGTGGCGCGAGAAGCGCAAACAGGACGAGCACTCGGTCGTCGCCGACCCGCGGTTCGTGGCCGCCGAGAAGGACGATTTCCACCTGAAGCCCGAGTCGCCCGCGCTGAAGCTCGGTTTCATGCCGTTCGACTACACGACGGCCGGACGCACAAGCCCGGTGGTGCTGACCAAGGACTTGCCCCCGGTGCCGCGGGCCTTTGAGTCGCCGAATCGGACGGAGTGACGCAGGGTTTGGCGCCCCGCGATTTCTCGGCCTGCGCGAGTTCTCGTCGGCTCGCCGAGGCGTCGCGTTCATGCCGGTTCGCGTGGGTGCGGAGCACCCACCCTGGTGCGCCTGTGAAGGCGTTTGACTCGGAGGGTGGAAGTCCCTCTCAGGCTGACGCTACCGGCCTGTAGTCGACAGTGGTAACTGCGTTTCGTAACCGTTGACGGCCCGGGGACCTTTCTTGAAGAACTGATCTGGACTCGAATGCGGCTTGTGTGGCACAACAGTGGG
>DYLT01000098.1 GCA_020721945.1 Blastopirellula marina | reverse complement strand
CCGGGTCTTGATCCCCGACGTCGCCCACGGCACGAACCCCGCCAGCGCCGCGACGGCGGGCTTCGAGACGGTCCAGATCCGCAGCACGGACGCCGGGCTGGTCGACCTGGAGGATCTGGAGGCCCACCTCGATGCCCGCACGGCCGTGTTCATGATGACCAATCCGAACACGCTGGGGCTATTCGACGGTCAGATCGCCGAGATCGCTCGACGTGTCCACCGTGTCGGAGGCCTGGTCTATCTCGATGGCGCGAACATGAACGCGATTCTGGGCATTGTGCGGCCCGGCGATTTCGGCGCCGACATGATGCACTTCAATCCCCATAAGACGTTCAGCGGGCCCCACGGCGGCGGCGGGCCGGGCGCGGGCCCCGTGGCCGTCGCGGCGAAGCTCGGGCCCTACCTGCCCTCGCCGGTCGTCGCACGCACCGGCGAGCGATACCGTCTCGACTTCGACCGGCCCAAGTCGATCGGTCGCGTGCGCAGCTTCTTTGGCAACACGGGGGTGCTGGTCCGCACGTACGGTTACCTCCGCACCCTCGGCGCGGCGGGCTTGCGCCGCGTGGCCGAGAACGCGGTGCTCAGCGCGAACTACCTCTTGGCCCGGGTCAAGCACATCGTTCCGGTCCCCCACGGCGAACGTTGCATGCACGAGTTCGTGGCCAGCGCGTCGAGGCTCAAGGCCGAGCGGGGCGTGACGGCCATGGACCTGGCGAAGCGGTTGTTGGACTACGGCTTCCACGCGCCGACCGTATATTTCCCGCTGACGGTGCGCGAGGCGTTGATGATCGAGCCGACGGAGACCGAGAGCAAGGCGTCGCTCGACGCCTTGGCCGACGCCCTGGCCCGGATCGTCGCGGAACCGGCCGACGTGCTCCATGAGGCCCCCCATTCGACCGTGGTCAGCCGCCCCGACGAAGTGCGTGCGGCGCGGAACCCCGTGTTACGTTGGAAGCCCTCGCCGTGATCGATTGCCGGTTGTTGATCGACCCTCCCGCCGGCGGTGCATGGAACATGGCCGTCGACGAGGTCCTTTTGGCGTGGGTCGCCCAGACCGGGGGCTGCGCCTGGCGGTTCTACCAGTGGGACGAGCCGACGCTTTCGCTGGGTTACTTCCAACCCTACGAGGACCGTCAGCGCCATCGGGCCAGCCACTTCTGTCCGGTGGTGCGCCGGGCCACGGGCGGCGGGGCCATCGTCCACGATGCCGAGCTGACGTACTCGTTGGCCGTACCGTCCGGCAGCCCGTTGGCCAAGCGGCGGCTCGACCTGTATCGCACCGTCCACTCGACCTTGATCGAGGTCCTTGCCGCGCGGGGCATCTCGGCCTCGCTCTGCGAGGCCGTGGGGCGAGGGTCCAAGGCGACAGAGCCGTTCTTATGCTTCGAGCGACGGTCGCCCGGCGATGTGCTCGTCGGCGCGCACAAGATCGCCGGCAGCGCCCAAAGGCGGCGGCACGGCGCGGTGCTCCAACACGGCAGCGTCCTGGTCGAGCGATCGGTGGCCGCCCCCGAGTTACCCGGCTTGAACGACTTGACAGCCGACCCCATGCGCGAAGAGACTCTGGTAGGCCTTTGGCTGCCGGCCGTGGGCCGGCGCCTGGGATGGCGGTTCGTCGAACAACCTCTGACCCGGCAAGAGCGGCGCCAGGCCGGAGATCTCGCGGAGACGCAGTACGGGTCGGCCGCGTGGAACCCACGGCGGGCCCAGGGCGAGAATTCCTTTTGACTCAAGAGGCGGGCGGGTGGTACGATGATGTGGGGAAATCGGGGCGCCAGGGATTGCATCCCCCGGCAAAACGCGCATACTATGGTGGGTCTCGGCTCATCCGGCCTTCGGAGAAGTGGCTTCGCCCGCACTGTTCGCAGGTTCCTTTTCTCTTCTCTGTGGAGCGATGAAGGCAATGGAAGTTAAACTAATCATGGCCAGTGGGAAGGGTACCGGGCAGGAAGTGCCGGTCACCGGTCCGCGGTTCTTCATTGGCCGAGCCGAAGACTGTCAGCTCCGTCCACGCAGCGATCTCATCAGCCGGCACCACTGCGTGATCTTGATCGAGGCAGGATTCGTCGTCGTTCGTGACTTCGGGAGCAAGAACGGCACGTTTGTCAATGGCGAACGGGTGGTCAGCGAGGCCGAATTGCGGTCGGGCGACATCCTCAAGATCGGACCCTTGGAGTTCCAAGTGCGGATCGAGAGCGAGACAGCCGTCGGCGAAGCAGGTGCCCCTACCCAAAAGGTGGCTGCCGGTGCCAAGAGTGGGGAGACCGCCGCACCGAAGAAAACCAAGGTCCGTTCGGTGCAGGAGGCCGCGGCGCGCACGGTCGAGTCGTCTGCCACGTCGGCAGAGGACGACGATGTTAGTTCGTGGCTGAATGCCGAAGCGGGCGACTCAATGACCGAGACCAGTACGATGGAGCCTACCAAGGCGGCCAAATCGCCCCCACCCAAGCAGGAACGCCAAGTCCCGGCTCTCGCCGACGATGAGTTCGAAGCCGAAGAGCCCGAGGAGCCTCAGGCCAAGCCGAAGACCCAGGCCTTTCAGATTCCTACCAAACCCAAGGGCCCGGCAACTTCCACCAGCAAAGACTCGGCTGCCAACGCCCTGAAAAACTTCTTCCACCGGCGGTAGACTCCGCCAGCGCATCGGCCAATCGCCAATCGGCGGGACTGCCGCGACTGGGCGATCGGGTCTTTTCGGCTCGGCGGGGTGCTGTCGACTGGAGCCTTGGCACCCCGCGAACCGGGAGGTGTATTCCTCCCTTTCCTTGTTTCTTGTCCACGGCGCGACCGGCGCTGGCTGGATATTCGGCACCTCTGCCTCGGCGGCAATATTTGCTCAGAATGCTTTTATTGCCAACACCGTTCTTATTTCCCAGACGGTCAAGTCTGCCTCTCTTTCCATCCGATTTGGTCAACAACCGTCGGATCGCCCTGCCGTACGACGTCAGAGCCCTCAATGGGAAAGAAGCTCATGGCAAAGCCCAAGAAGGTCCATGCCAAACGCCGGATGGTCACGCACGAGAAGGCGACCGCAAATGGCGCCAAGGCGCAAGATCACAATTCGCAAGATCTTGCGCGTGTTCAGCATACGCATTCCAGCCCTGGGGTGACCCTCGAACGGCGTACCAAAGGCGACCGTCGGAGTTCGGAGGACCGTCGAAAGGCGAACGTCCCGGTGGCCGTCGAGCGGCGCAAACTCCAGCGCCGGGCCAAGGTGAACCGGCGTCGTCAGATAGACCCCACCACCTGCGAGAGGGATTACACTGCCGAGGAACTCGAGTTCATGACTGCCCTGGACGAGTACAAACGGAACAGTGGGCGGATGTTCCCCACTTGTAGCGAGATTTTGGAGGTAGTGCGCACCTTGGGTTACGAGAAACGGCCGTCCAAGTCCGATGGCGACCCCTCGGGATTCGGCATTACCGTGGCCGACATCTTCTGCCCTTCGATGTCGGGATAGTGCCGGTTCGATCTTGCATCCGCGGCCTTGCGGCGGTATCTTCCCGCCGCCATTCGTCTGGTTGAAGACGAACGCAGTCGGTTCGGCCGCGTCGAAGCTGGTTCTTTGCGACCAACGAGGCCCGCAGTGGAGAGGCCTACCCGAGCACTGCCCCGTACCCATCATGGACCGCGTCTTTGGACTGCTGGTCTGTTGGCCTTGGCCGCGTGGTCGGGAGGGTGTTCTGGGCTCTCGTCGCGAGGAATGAACGCCGAGGGGGTGCGTCTGTTTGAGCAGGCGCGGTTTACCGAGGCGATGGACCGGTTCGAGCGTGCCATTGCCGCCGACCCCACGGCCGGCGACGGCTATTACAACCTGGCCGCCACGTACCACCGGATCGGGGCAGCCAACGGCCGAAAGGCCGATCGGACGCAAGCCGAGCGATACTACTATCTCTGTCTGGATCGAAGTCCGGATCATCGTGAGTGCCATCGGGGCTTGGCGGTTCTGTTGGTCGAACAAGGCCGCTCTGAGGAAGCGTTCCGATTGCTCGAGAGCTGGGCGGCAAAGAACCCGGCCTTGCCCGATCCGAAGATCGAACTCGCGCGCCTTAGCGAGGAGTTCGGCGATCGCGACGCCGCGAAGCAGCACCTGGCCGACGCGCTGTTGCGCGACCCTACCAACGCCCGCGCCCTGGCGGCCTTGGGCCGGCTTCGCGAGCTTGAGGGCGACACGGCGCAGGCGCTGGCCAACTACCAGCAATCGCTCTTGGCCGATCGCTTCCAGCCGGATATTTCGGCCAGGGTGGCGATGCTGCAATCGGCCGCTGGAACGCCGGTCTCCGGAGGGGCCAGTACCGGTACCCGGATCGTGACCCGGGGCCCAGGCGCATTCCGATAGCAAGTCCGAGACGCGCTGCCTCTTGTGGGGCGATTTCCGGCTTCCCCCGTCGCAAAACGGCTTGCCGACCGATACAATGAGCCGTCTTTGATGGAACTGGGAGCCAACCGGCTGATCCGCTGGCCCGGGTTCCGTGATCGCCCCCCGCCGTCGATCCAAAGCATGCCAAGACCTCGCCTGATGACCCCGGGGCCCACGCAAGTGCCCGAGCGGGCGCTGGCCAGACTGGGGCAGCAAGTGATCCACCACCGGACCGAGGAGTTTCGGTCCCTCTTTGCCGAGGTGCTCGAGGGTCTCCGCCATGTGTTTCAGACCGAGCACGACGTGGTCGTCCTGACCAGTTCCGGCACCGGCGCCATGGAGGCGGCCGTGGCCAACGTGGTTCCCCAGGGGGGGAAGGCGATTGTGCTGGAGTCGGGCAAGTTTTCCGAGCGGTGGCGGCTGATCTGCGAGCGGTTCGGCATCGCGGTGGTTCGGTGCGAGGTCCCTTGGGGCCAACCGTTCGCCCCAGCCGACGTCGCCCGCCTGCTCGATATCCACCGCGATGCGGTGGCGGTGTACACCACGCTCTCCGAGAGCAGCACCGGCGTGGGCCACGATATCGAGGCGATTGGCCGGGTGGTCGGACCGAGCGGGAAGCTGTTGGTCGTCGATGCGATCAGCGGCGCGGGTGTGATGGAATGCCGGACCGACGCCTGGGGGATCGACCTGTTGGTGGTCGGATCGCAGAAGGCGCTGATGATTCCGCCCGGCCTCGCCTTTTTGGCCGTCAGCCCGGCCGCATGGAGGCAAATCGAGTCCGTTGCCCGGCGGCCGGTCTTCTACTTCGATTTGCTGGCTTACCGCAAATCACTCGCAACGCCGGAGCCGCCGTACACGCCGGCCATCTCGTTGGTGCGCGCGTTGGCCGAGACGTTGCGGACGATCCGCTCCGAGGGCATCGAGCGGATTTGGACCCGCGCCCGGACCCTCGCCCGCGCCACCCGCGCCGCCATCGAGGCGTTGGGGCTGGAACTGGTCGCCAAGCGTCCGGCCGACGGGCTGACCGCGGTCTACTTCCCGCCAGGGCTCGATGGCCCGCAGTTCTTGCGGCGCGTCGAATCGCGGTTCGGGGTCAAGCTGGCGGGAGGGCAAGGTCCGTTGAAAGGCCGGGCTTTCCGTATCGCCCACATGGGCTTGCTCGACGAGTTGGATGTCCTTGCGGCCATCGCGGCGATCGAACTGGTGCTGTACGAGATGGGATCCCCCGTCACACTCGGTGCCGGTGTCGCCGCGGCAAGCCGCGTGCTGGCGGATACCTCTCAGGGTCGCGTCTCTTCGTCACGAGGTTGAACCATGGCACGGGTAATCGTTTTGGATCCCCTTTCGAAGGAAGGCCTCGATCTGCTCCAGTCGTCCGGACAAATCGAGGTCGAGGTGCGCACGGGCCTCAAGGGCAAGGAACTGCACGACGCCCTGCTGGAGTTCGACGGCGCCATCTGCCGCAGCGGAGTCAAGATCACGGCCGCGGCACTGGAGGGAAACCGCCGGCTGAAGGCCATCGCCCGGGCTGGCGTCGGCGTCGACAACATCGATACCGAAGCCGCCACACGCCAGGGCATTGTCGTGATGAACACCCCCGGCGGCAACACGATCTCGACCGCCGAACATACGATCGCCCTGATGCTGGCGCTGTCGCGGAACATCCATCCGGCCTACCAGAGCCTCATCGAGGGCCGCTGGGACCGCAAGCAATTCACCGGGACCCAATTGGCGGGCAAGACGCTCGGCATCATCGGCCTGGGGCGGATCGGGCAGGCGGTCGCGGTGCGGGCGCTGGCGTTGGAAATGAAGGTCCTCGGGTACGATCCCTTCCTCTCCGCGCACCGCGCCAAGGAACTCGGCATCAAGATGTTCTCCTCGCCCCGGGAGCTGCTCCCCCACGTCCATTACCTCACCGTCCACACGCCCCTGACCGACGAAACCCGCAACCTCATCGGCACCGACGAGATCCGCGCCATGCGCCAAGGCGTTCGCCTGATCAACTGTGCGCGCGGCGGCATCTATAACGAGGCAGCCCTGGTCGAGGGACTCAAGAGCGGCCACTTGGGTGGCGTCGCCTTGGATGTCTACGAGAACGAGCCCCCTTCGAATTGTCCCTTGTTCGGAATGCCCAACGTGCTCTGCACGCCCCACCTCGGCGCAAGCACCAAAGAGGCGCAGTCGAACGTTGCCGTCGAAGCCGCCGAACTCTTGATCGACTTCTTCACGACGGGCGCCATCCGGCAATCGGTCAACATGGCGCCGCTGGACCCCAAGGCCCTCGAAGGACTCCGCGGATATCTCGATCTGAGCTACCGGCTCGGCTTGTTCCTGGCCCAGGTCGACCGCGCGATGCCTGTCGCCTGCAAACTCCGTTACCGCGGCGAAATCTGCAAGAAAGACACCCGGTTGCTCTCGGCAGCCTTCGCCGCCGGACTGTTGGAACACGCCATGGAGTCGCCGGTGAACATCGTCAACGCCGAAGTCCTGCTCAAGGAGCGGGGCATCGAGCTGGTCGAGGAGCGCACCAGCGACGTCGGCGACTTCAGCTCCATGATCACCGCCGAAGTGGTCAGCGAAGACCGCACCGCGCTGGCTTCGGGCACGCTCTTCGGCAACAACATGCCCCGGCTGGTGCAAAAGGCCGACTGCCGGCTGGAAAGCTACCTCGACGGCACGCTACTGGTCTTCCATCACCGCGACGTGCCAGGGGTGATCGGGCAAGTGGGGAATATCTTCGGGCGGCATCAGATCAATATCGCCCAGATGTCCGTGGGCCGCGGAACCAACCAGCCCGGCGGCGCGGCGATCGGCGTCTTGGCGCTCGATGCCACCCCGCCGGCCGAGGCCCTGGCCGAGATGCTCGCGGTGCCGGGCGTCACGTCGGCCACCATCGTCAAGCTCCCCCCGGCCGGCGCGCTGCCCCCGTGGCTCCGCGCGTAGCACGCGGGCTGGCCCGGCCGCGTTTGGCCGGGTGGGATCCCTGCGCCACCGGTCCGGCAGCGCTGTTGGTCTCGGGTCCGCCGTTGGACTATACTGACCTGTGACCGCATGGTCTCGAAGAACACGCTTTGGGCCTCTCGGGAGCAACGGCCATGCCTCGATCTTGCTTGCTGCCCCACCACCGACCCAGGTGGCTTGCCGCCCATCTGGTCGTGATGACCGTCGCCGGCCTGGTTGGACTGGCAGGCGCCGGTGCGGCCGAGCCAGCCAAGGTCGCCCCGCCCGAGAAACCCGTTGGGTCGTTCGTGATTCCCGCGTGGGCGTTTGATCGCGGGAACCTCAAGACCTTCACCGAACAATGGGCCGATGCCGAGCCGATGGTGGCCAACAGTGGCGAGTTCCCCAACGTCGCCGAGTACGACATCGAATTCCCCGTCGACGCCACCTACACGTTCTGGTTCTATTTCGCCGCGGCCCAGTCGCGCCCGGTCGAGTTTTCGCTCGACGGGAAAAAGCTGGGGTTGGTCTGCCGCGGGGTCACCGGCACCTGGAACACCAGCGGGGCCGCATGGGAAAAAGGACTCGCGGCGCGTATTGCCGCGGGCAAGCACACGATCCGGCTCGAACAAGCGCATGCGTACCCGCACGTCGTCCGCTTGCGCATCGACTCGTCCGAGCCCTTTCCCAAAGGCTGGAAGCTCGTGCGTCCCAAGGCCCGCAAGCTCGACAGCCCCGTGGCAAGCCTGCGCGGCGATCCGACGCTGCCGAAGGTCGGCGCCCTGCGCTTGGCGATCGAGGACCTCGCGGCGACCTTCGGACCGCGCTACCCCAGGGGACGCGAGTTCCTCAAACGGCTCGAGGCAATCGAGCCTCAGGCAAGACGCCTCGCGGAAGAAGAGGGAGTCGTTTTGCCGGAGGAGGAGAAGGCCAGAATCCGGGAGGCGCTGTCGGCCTTGGCCCGCGAGGCCCTGTTGGCCAATCCGCTTCTGGAGTTCGACCAGTTGCTCTTGGTGCAACGGGGCGTGAAAAGCCCGAGCCTCGGCTTGCCGATGAACTGGCAGAGCAACTCGTGCCTGCCGAAGACCGGGTATGACGACCAGATCGTCGTGCTTTCGCCCGTGCGCCCCGAGGGACAACTTCGCACCCTGTTCAAGCCCGAGGGAGGGAGGTTCGTCGGCGACGTCGATCTGCACTTCGACGCCTCGCGCCTGGTGTTCTCGATGCCCGGCTCGCATGACCGGTGGCAGATCTTCGAGATCGAGGCCGACGGCACGGGCCTGCGCCAGCTCACGGGCGAAGAACCCGACGTCGACAGCTACGACGCCTGCTATCTGCCCAGCGGCAAGATCCTGTTCACCTCGACCGCGTGCTTCATTGGCGTGCCGTGCGTCTACGGCAGTTCGCACGTGGCGAATCTCTACGTGATGGACGCCGATGGCAAGAACATCCGCCAGCTCTGTTTCGACCAGGAGCACGACTGGTGCCCGACCGTGCTCAACAACGGGCGCGTGCTCTACACGCGGTGGGAGTACACCGATACGCCCCACTCGAATACCCGGCTTTTGTTCCACATGAACCCCGACGGTACCGAGCAGATGGCGTACCTGGGGAGTAATTCGTATTGGCCCAACTCGTTCTTCTATGCGCGGCCGATCCCCAATCATCCGACGATGGTGATCTCGGTGATCGGTGGGCACCACGACAACCCGCGCATGGGCGAGTTGGTGCTCTTCGACCCGGCCCGGGGACGCAACGAGGGCGAACCCGCCGTCCAGCGCATTCCCGGATACGGCAAGAAGGTCGAGCCGATCATCCGCGATGGCCTGACGCTCGGCAGTTGGCCCAAGTTCCTCCATCCCTATCCGCTTTCCGACAAGTATTTCCTCGTCGCGTGCAAACCCACGCCGCAAGCCCTTTGGGGCGTGTACCTGGTCGACGTGTTCGACAACTTCGTGCTCATCAAGGAGACGCCCGGCTACGCCCTGTTCGAGCCGATCCCCCTGCGACCGACGCCCACGCCTCCCGTCATCCCCGAGAAGGTCAACCTGGCCAGCCACGACGCCGTGGTCTACCTGCCCGACATCTACGTGGGCGACGGGCTCAAGGGCGTGCCGCGCGGCACGGTCAAGTCGCTGCGCCTGTTGACCTATCACTTCTCGTACCAGGGCATGGGCGGACTGCTGGGAGTGGTGGGGATGGACGGCCCCTGGGATATCAAACGTGTGCTCGGCACGGTGCCGGTCTATGAAGACGGCTCGGCCAAGTTCAAAATCCCCGCCAACGTGCCGATCTCGCTCCAACCCCTGGATGCCGAAGGGAAGGCGATCCAGCTCATGCGAAGCTGGATGACGGCCATGCCAGGCGAGGTGGTGCAATGTTCCGGCTGCCACGAGCCGCAAAACACGGCGCCGCCCTCGAAAACCCGCCTGGCGCTGAACCGCGCGCCGGCCGAGATCACTCCGTGGCGAGGGCCGCTGCGAGGCTTCTCCTACGCCCGCGAGGTCCAACCGGTCATCGACAAGTACTGCGTCGCCTGCCACAACGGCAAGCCGCAACCCGACGGCCGCCCGATCCCCAACCTCCGCGGTGATGTGAAGCTCGCCGACTGGAGTTCGGTAACGCCCGGCAACGGCGGCGGACACGCGGGCAAGTTCTCGGTGGGGTACGCCGAACTGCACCGCTTCGTGCGGCGCCCCGGCATCGAGAGCGACTACCACATGCTCGAGCCGATGGAATTCCATGCCGACACCACGCACCTCGTGCAATTGCTCAAGAAGGGGCATCACAACGTCCGGCTCGACGCCGAAGCCTGGGACCGGCTCGTCACCTGGATCGACCTCAACTGCCCGTACCACGGCACCTGGGGCGAGGAAATCGACCAGCCCGGCCGCCAGCGCCAACGGCGCCGCGACTTGCTCAAAAAGTATGCCAACGTGGACGACGATCCCGAGGCGGTCCCGCAAACGCCCGTCGCCAAGGTCACTCCCATCCTGTTCGAACCGCTACCGTCGGCCAGCCCCGAGACCGTCGCCTGCCCCGGCTGGCCCTTCGACGCGGCCGAGGCCCATCGCCGCCAGGCCGCCGCAGGACCGCCGGTACGACGCACGGTCGATTTGGGCGAGGGCGTCGTGCTCGAGATGGCGCTCATCCCCGCCGGCGAGTTCGTCATGGGCAGCGTCTCGGGTGAACTCGACGAGCGGCCGCTGCACCGGGTCAAGATCGAACGCCCTTTCTGGATGGCCACCCGCGAGGTGACCAACCGCATGTACAACCTCTTCGATCCGACCCACGACAGCCGCGTCGAGGACAAGAACACCTACCAGTTCGGCATCCACGGCTACCCCATGAACCGGCCTGAACAGCCCGTGGTCCGCGTCTCATGGCGCGAAGCCATGGAGTTCTGTCGCTGGCTCTCGCGCAAAACGGGCGCGCGATGCTCGCTCCCCACCGAGGCCCAGTGGGAATACGCCTGCCGAGCCGGTTCGGCCTCGCCGTGCTTCTACGGCGACTTGAACACCGATTTCTCGAAACTGGCGAACCTGGCCGACGCCAAACTCTCGGAGTTCGCCAGCAACCCGTTCACGGTCGACGAGCCGCTCGTCAAGCCACCCAAGTATGACGACTGGCTCCCCAAAGACGCGCGGTTCAATGACGGCGCCCTGGTGACCGTGGCGCCGGGCAAGTATCTCGCCAATCCTTGGGGCCTGTTCGACATGCACGGGAATGCGGCCGAGTGGACCCGCTCGACCTACCGCCCCTACCCCTTCCGCGATGGGGAAAGCCTCGATTCGGCCACCGACCCCCAGCGCAAGGTCGTGCGCGGCGGCTCGTGGCGCGACGACCCCAAACGGGCCACCGTGTCCTATCGCTTGGCTTACCTACCCTATCAGCGGGTGTACAACGTGGGGTTCCGCGTCGTGTGCGAGGTCCAGCCTCGGACCGTGGCCGCCAACCAACAGAAAAGCCCGCCGTAACCTCTTGCTACGGCGGGCTTTCGGCAGTGGAGGATAGCGGGTTCGAACCGCTGACCTTCTGAATGCCATTCAGACGCTCTCCCAACTGAGCTAATCCCCCATTCGGGCCGCTCCATCTCGAAGTGGCTCATGTCCAACTCGCTCATGAGTCTATCAGGCACCTTGCGGAGCGTCAAGAACCGAAAACGCGGTGCAGACGGGGGCGTGGAATCGTTCGCAAAGGGGTGGCCGTAGACCTCGGAAGTACGGGGGCCGCCTCAGCGTGCGGCCATTTCTCGGCTTTACACGGTTCGGCCTATTGGAGTATCCTCCCATCGCGTAAGGTTGTTCTTCAAGGACGCCGGCAACCAGCCGCTCGGCGCGGTCGCCGAGCGACGGTTCCGAGACGCCACGCATCGCCGCGCACCATGGCAGGGAGGGCCCATGAACCGAACCATGCTCCAACGACTGGCAAACCTGGCCGCCGCGATCGCCTTGGTCGCGGTGATTGCCGAGTCGGGGCTTGCCGAGGAGTTCCGGGTCGAGAACAAGATCTACGTCGGCGGAGAGAAAGAGCCCCGCACCGAAAGCACCACGATCTTCCACGAAGGGCTGGTCTACGACTATCTCGAGCGACCGGCCGAGGTGACCATTTTCGACAAGGGGCGTCGCCGATTCGTGCTGCTCGATCCGAGCCGGCGGGTGAAGACCGAGATTTCGGCCGACGAAGTCAGCGCGCTGAACAAGAACCTTCGCGATTGGGCGGCCTCGCAGTCGGACCCCTACCTGAAGTTCCTCGCCAATCCGATATTCGACCAAGAGTTCGACGAGTCGACCGGCGAGCTGCGGTTCACCAGCCCCTGGCTGACCTACCGGGTCGTGATGTCCGACCCGCAAAGCGAGACCATCGCCCAGCAGTACCGCGAATTCTCCGACTGGTACACCCTGCTCAACACGCGGATCAATCCGGGCTCGAAACTGCCGTTTGCGCGATTGATGGTCAACGAGGCCCTCGAGAAACGGAGCCAATTGCCCAAAGAGGTCCATCTCGTCATGAGGGCCAAGCGGGGCTTGCCGTTCCAGAAGATCACGGTCCGCAGCGAGCACCATTTCGTGCGCACGCTGGTCCAGTCGGACCGCGACCGCATCAAGCAGTCCGACGAGTTCGTGGGCATGTTCAGGCCGGTGGACTTCCAGGAGTACCAGAAAATGGGCGAGTAGGCGGCCTGGACGCAGACGACCTCACGGAACTGCCGTGCCGCCGTAGGTGCTGGCCAAACTGCTTGGGTACTTCACCTTGAGGATCAGCCACTTGCGGCCGTGCTTTTTCGCGGCCTCGTCGGTGGCGTACTGGCGCAGCCGGGTGAAGAACCGCGGATCGACCTCGATACACCCGTGGGTGTAGCCCTTGGTCGAGTCGTGCAGATAGAACCCCCCGCGGTGCCGAGCCCCCGAACGACTGATGTACAGCGCGTTGAGTCTCACACGGTTCTTCCCCCAGTTCGGGGCTTCATACAACTTGCCGTCGGGTCCAGGCATCGCGTCGAGGCTCTGGATGCCCTGCGCGGTGTCGAGCTGTCCGCGAGCCACATTGACCACGCGGGCCATGCCCGCAATCTTCAGGGAGAACGAATAGACCCCCTCGGGGATGGGCCCTTGGTCGGAGATGGTCTGTTCGCTGGCGATCTGGTGTCCGGGGAGGCCCGAGGTCGCGTTGAACTTCCCCACCCCGTACCAATCGACGTCGTCGCCGTCGTAGAACATATCTTCCTTGGGAATGGCCATGGCCTTGCTCCTGGGAACCAGGGAATGACGCTGCCGTCCAGCCTATTCTCGGCCCGGACGCGACGCCGGTTGCCTCGGAAAGGGGTTGAACGGCCAGTCGCCGCCAGGCCACTGCCAAGAGTGCGTGACCCGACCGCGACCAGAACCCCTCATTCGTGCCGGTCGAGATGGCGGAGGCTCTCAGCCGCCTGGTGAGAGATCCAACGCCCTCGACTGCTGATCGTCGGAGCAAGGCCAGAGCCCAAGAATCACTGCCCGGATCGACGCAATTCACGCAAATAGATATTCTTGAAGTACAGCGTGTTGCCGTGGTTCTGAAGCTCGATTTGTCCGGTGGGGAAGATGGGCTGCTTGCGGTCCCAGTAGTTCTCGAGCACCACGTTGTCGACGACCAGTTCCCCATTGAGCCAAACGCTGACCTTCTCGCCGACCATCTTGATGCGGAACGTATTCCATTGCCCGACCGGCTTGTCGGCACACTTGATGGGCTTGCGGGGGGGTTTCTGGTTGTTGAAAAGGCCACCCGAGCCTTCGGGATGGTCCTTGGGGTCCCAGATCTGTACCTGTGGGGTGCCGCGGAGGTAGATCCCGCTGTCGCCATGAGGGAGAATCTTCCAGTCGACGTACATCTCGAAGTCGCCGTAGTCCTTGGCGGTGCACAAGCTCCGCCCCTTGCCATCGAACACCAACGCTCCATCTTCCACGCGCCAGTGCTTGCGCATGTCGTCGTCGGCCTCGGCCTGGGCTTTGGCCAACGCGTCGGGCGAGAGCTTGGCGCGGGTGATTGGGTTGTCCAGCGGCGGCTTGAGCAAGCCCTTCCACCCGCTGAGGTCTTTGCCGTTGAACAGCGCCACGAACCCGTCGGGTGGGGTGTTGTCGGCCGCAACGGCCCTGGGGCCAACCACCAGGCAGATCACAGAAGCAGTCACCAGAAGCGCAAGGCGTTGCATCGTCAGACCTCCAAAGCAGCAAACGGCGGGAGTTGTGTCCACGCGCCCCACCGTACCATCGGTTGGCCCTGGTTGCAAGCGTTCGCCCAACCGTCATACTGACCCGACGCGCCCGAAGGGAATCCGCTCCTCCGGACGTCGAACGTTTACCGAACGATGGGCCTGACCTGGGCGCAGGACGTTGGCTGGCTCTGGCTCGCGCTGCGGGCTGGTGCCGCCTTCCCGCCGGCGCGTCGGGGGCGCGGCGTTCCACGGGCTGGCGTGGGCGCGATTCACGTGCCTCCCAGCCGGCTAAAGAGTTCGACCTCGCTGAGCACGTTCATCCCGCTGTCGGCCAGGGCCTTGACGGCCTCGTCGGGTTTGTCGAAGCGGAACACCAGCACCGCCTTGTCGCCCAGCTTCGTGGCGAAGGCGTACATGTACTCGACGTTCACCCCGGCCCGCTCGAGCACGTCGAGCAACTCGGCCAGTCCGCCGGGGCGGTCGGCCACCTCGACCGCCAGGACTTCGGTCAGGTTCACGGCGAAGCCGCCGCGTTCGAGGGCCTCCTTGGCCTTGGTCCAATCGCGCACGATCAGTCGCAGGATACCGAACCGCTGGGTGTCGGCCAGCGACAACGTCACGATGTTGATGCCCGACTGGGCCAGGAGCCGGCAAGGCAGCGCCAGACGGCCAGGCTTGTTCTCGACGAACACCGAAAGCTGCGTGATTCTCATGATGGTTGATCCGAAATCCCTCACATTTGCCGGTGATCGACAACGCGCTTGGCGCGCCCCTCGGTCCGCGGAATGGTGTGCGGCTCGACGAGGCTCACGTGCGCGCGGAGCCCCACGGAGTTCTCGATCTGCCGGGCGATTTTCTCCTCAAGCCCCTCCAGGGCGCTGACGCGGTCGCTGAACACGGCCGGCGTGACCTCGACCCGCACTTCGACCTGATCCACGCCCTTGTCGCGCGAAAGCACAATCTGGTAGCGCGGCAGCGTGCCCTCGACGGCCACGAGGGCCGCCTCGATCTGCGACGGAAACACGTTCATTCCGCGGTAGACGAACATCTCGTCGCTGCCGTGGGTGATCCGCCGGATCCGCCGCAGCGTCCGTCCGCATGGGCACGGCTCCGGCAGAATCGCCGTGATGTCGCGTGTCCGGAAGCGAATCAGCGGCATCGCTTCGTTGCTCAGCGTGGTCAGTACGAGTTCTCCCTCCTGGCCGTCGGGCAGCGGCTGGCGGGTCTCGGGATCGATGATCTCCGGGTAGAAGTGGTCCTCGAAGAGGTGCAACCCCTGTTGCACGTGGCACTCGGCCGCCACGCCGGGCCCGATCATCTCGGACAACCCGTAGATGTCGTAGGCCTTGATGCCGGCCGCTTCCTCGATGCGTGTCCGAAGGGCCTCGGTCCACGGCTCGGCGCCGAACACGCCCACGCGCAGGGCCAGCTTGCGCAGATCCACGCCGAGTTCTTCGGCCCGGTCGACGACGTGCAGAAAATCGCTCGGCGTCGAGCAGATGGCCGAGACGCCGAAGTCCTTCAGGACGGCGATCTGCCGATCCGTATGGCCTCCCGAGATGGGGATCACGGTGGCCCCGAGGGCTTCGCCGCCGTAATGGAAGCCCAGTCCTCCGGCGAACAGCCCGTAGCCAAAGGCGTTCTGGATCACATCGCCGGGCTGGATGCCACAACAGGCCAGCACCCGGACCATGACCCCGGTCCATGCCTCGAGATCATGCCGAGTATAGGCGACAACGATCGGCTTGCCGGTCGTGCCGGCCGACGCGTGCAGGCGCACAATCTCGCCCATCGTGGCGGCGAACAGGCCGAACGGGTAGGTTTCGCGGAGGTCGCTTTTGACCGTCAGCGGCAACAGGGCGAGGTCTTCCACGGTGCGGATGCGGTCGGGTTTCAGCTCGCGCTGGTCCATGCGCTGGCGATACCATCCGACCCGATCGTACGCGCGGCGCACCGTATCGCGCAGTCGCTGCGACTGAAGCCGGCGGAGGTGCTCGCGCGGCACGTAGTCGGGACTGCTGGCTGGGTGAAAAGGGGCCGCCGAAAGGGCCTTGAGCGAAGTCGTGGCGGGATTCATGGCGTGCTGCCTTCCAACGTAACCGTTGTCGGGGACTTTCTCGAGGTTCGCAGCGAACTCCGCGACCATGGGGCGGTCCCCCCCCGGGCGCCAAGAGGACAGGCACCTTTTTCGGTCCGCAAGCGGCCGAAAAACGGACCAGTCCCCAGCCCGTCCATGGCGACGCGCCCGGGGTCATCATCTCAGCGACAGTAGCGACTGCCCCTGCCAGCGTCAAGCAGCGGGGCCACACCAGGGTCACGGTGCCACCCTGCCACGCTGGTTCGGGCGACGGTCGAGCAGGCCGCGAAGCCGTGTGCGCCATCGGGTTT
>DYLT01000097.1 GCA_020721945.1 Blastopirellula marina | reverse complement strand
CGTCATGAAGACCTTGCTCGGCCGAATGCTAGCGGGCGGGACGATTCTGGTGGTCGCGGTCACGGTCGCGGGGGCGGCCGAGGAGCCCTTCGACTATTTCCGCAATTCGTGGAACGTGATCGGTCTGAAGGACTATCAGGATGGCACGCGGATCACGCCGGGCAACGTGCTTCGCCTGGCCCACGGCGCCGAGGCGAGGATCCGCTTCGGCCAGCAGCTTACCCCGCTGAGCCGCAAACAGACCAAGACGCTCTTGGATGGGTGGCTCCCCGTCGTGCTGCTTTCGGCCGAGGACGGGCCGGTGCGCTACGAGTTCACGCTGTGGGCCACTCCGCTTCCCACGGTGAAGAACTGGCAAGCCGCCTACGATTGGCCCGTGGAAGGCGAGAATTTCCTCAACTGGATCGCGGTGAAGGCGACCAACACGGGTCAGGCGCGGGCCGAGGCACAGGTGGCCGTCGAGCGATCGGGCGGACCTCGCCTGGTCACGGAGATGGTCGCTTGTTCGCTTGCGCCGGGCCGCAGCGTCGAAGGGGCCTTTCGGGTTCCCTTCGCGCCCGTGGCCAACCCGGCCCAGTTCGCCTCCGCGGACCACAAGCTTTGGCTCGATCGCACCGTGCAGTTCTGGCGCGGGCTTTTGGATCGCGCGGCGCGGATCGAAGTCCCCTGCCGGAAGGCCACCGAAGCGCTTCGCGCAGCCCATGTCTGCCAGCTCCTTGCGAACGATCACGGGGTGCTCAAGGGCGGCGAGGGCTTTTACGACGAGTTCTATATCCGCGACGGCGGCTACCAGATCATGGAGCTGGAAGAGGCGGGCCTTTGGGACGCCGCGCGCAAGGCCGCCGAGCACTACCTTACGTGCCAGCGGCCCGACGGCCGCTTCG
The DNA here is from genome assembly GCA_020721945.1 of Blastopirellula marina. Lineage (GTDB taxonomy): Bacteria > Planctomycetota > Planctomycetia > Pirellulales > Thermoguttaceae > JANLFZ01. The sequence continues at coordinate 15,501 of DYLT01000097.1, read as the reverse complement.
AATCGCAGAAAGACCAGTACGACGCGAACGGGCAGGCCGTGTGGGTGCTGTGGCAGTACTGGAAGATCACGGGCGACCGAAGCTGGCTGGAGAAGGTCTATCCGCCGATGGTGCGGGCGGTCCAGTGGACCGCGCTGGCCCGGCGCCAGGCGGCCAACGACTCGCCCTTTGCAGGCGTATTGCCCAACGCTCCGGCCGATGGCGAGTTCCTTTGGGACGGCAAGCATCACCTTGTCGGGTACGACCTCTGGAACCTCCGCGCGGTGCTATTGACTGCCGATGCCGCCCGAACGCTCGGCAAGACCTCCGACGCGGAGGCGTTCGACCGAGAGGCCCGGGAGTACCGCGAGGCATTCGACGCGGCGTGGAAGCGGACCGGCCTGGCCCATTTCCCGCCGAGTTGGGAGAAGGACGGCACGCACTGGGGCAACACCGAGACGCTTTGGCCCACCGAGCTGTTCGGGCGCGACGACCCCCGGGTTGCCGCCATGATCGAGCACGCCAGGAAGACCCACGGCGGCGGTTTCATCGAGGGCACCATTCAGTGGCTGGGCACGAAAGGGGCGATCCATCCCTACATGTCGGCCTATACCACGATGGCCTCGCTCGTGCGCGGCGACCACGATCAGGTGGTCGAGGACTTCTCTTGGTACCTGCTCCACTCGACGGCCGCGCACGCCTTTCCCGAGGGCATCTTCTACAAGCGACGGTTCGCCTGGAGCGATACCATCCCCCACGTCACCGGCGCGGCCAACTACGCGCTCTTGCTGCGGCACATGCTGGTCCACGAGGCGGGCGACGAGTTGCACCTGCTGGCCGGGGTGCCCGATGGGTGGCTGGCCGACGGAAAGGAAATCCGCGTGGAAAACGCCCCGACCCACTTCGGGCCGATAAGCCTTGGCATTCGGGGAACCGGCAAGGGCGTCGAGGTGCAATGGTCGGCGCCTTCGCGCAATCCCCCCAAGCGAGTTATTCTTCATCTGCCCAAGTCGCGGCCGCTTTCGACGGCCTTGCCCGGTGTGGAGATCGTCATGCGACCCGACCAGAAGAAGCCTTGGGACTTCGCCACGGTCGTCGCCCTCTACCAGCAGCAAGCGCCGCGGCCCAAGCCCATTGCCGGGCTGGTCGAGCTGCCTTTGGCCACACCGTTGTCGGCGGCGCATTGCCGTATGCTTGATCTGTCGCCGGTGGCCAACACCGACCCATTCGTGGCCCCCTTCGGCGTTCCCAAGCCGGGGAGACTGCTCTTTACCGGCTTGCGACCTGGCGAGCAGATGGTCGCGGGGGTACGGTTTTCGTTGCTCGATCCCGCGAAGAACCAAGGCCGCGCCCTGGTCGTGCTCCACTCGCCGCACGCCCCCAAGGACCGCGTCTGGCCCACCGAGGTCCAAATCGCGGTGCACCAGCAGGGCAAACGGCTCTACTTTCTGGGCAACGTCCACGGCTGGTCCCCGGCCGACGAAGGCTCCGGCGACTGGGGGGCCATTGCCGAGTACGTGATCCACTACGCCGACGGCCAGAAGTCGGTGGTTCCCTTGATTCCCGGGCGCACCACCGACGACTGGTGCTCGGCGCCCGAGGCCGACGAAGTTTGCCTGGGACTGAAGGGCGATCCGTGGCACTTGAACGTCCTGGGGGTGGCGCTGCGCCCCGTGCCTGTCGAGAAAATCACTTTCCGCGATCTTGGCACCGCGGCGGCTCCCGTGTTGGCGGCGGTGACCTTGGAACCGTGACCTTGGCAAAGTGCCCCAGGGCCGCAGAAAACACCCCTCGGCCCCGCAAGACCATACGCCCGGCCATCTCTTGGAACCTCCAGAACCATGGCGTCGTCGGTTTCCGCGAAGAGGACCTTTGCCCTTCATGCGATTCACGGAACGGGAGGAACCTGTGCGGCCCTGGAAACTCGCAGAAACCAACTACGGCGCGGTTCGATCGCAACACTACGAAGTGGCCGTCTTGCCCTTGGGCGCGACGGAACCGCACAACCTGCACTTGCCGTATAGCATGGACGTTCGGGAAGGGGACCTGGTGGGCGAGGCGATCTGCCAGGCGGCCTGGGACCGCGGCGCCAAGGTGGTCTTGTTGCCGACGGTCCCCTACGGCACGCAGACCAACCAGCGCGAATTCCCGTTCGCGATGAACCTGAATCCCTCGACCCTCGGGGCCGTGATCGCCGACCTGGTCGACTCGCTCGTGCACTGGGGGATCCTCAAGATCGTGCTGCTGAACAGTCACGGCGGGAACGACCTGAAGGGGACGCTTCGCGAGCTGTACGGTCGAAGCCCCGCGAGGCTATTCCTGTGCAACTGGTACCAGATCGTCCGCGATGTGTATCACGAGATCTTCGAGCAACCCGACGATCACGCGGGCGAAATGGAGACCTCGCTGGCCTTGGCGTTCTGGCCTGACTTGGTGGCGCGCCAGCCCGACGGCTCCCTGGCGGCTGACGAAGGCCGCAAGGCCCAAAGCCGGTTCGAGGCGGTCAACCGCGGCTGGGTTTCGATTACGCGGCCGTGGCACTTGCTGACGACCAACGCCGGGGCGGGCAATCCCCATGCTGCCACGGCCGACAAGGGACGCCGCCTGATGGACGTGCTGGTCGACCGTCTTGCCACGTTCCTCGTCGAATTGTCCGCATCGCCGTTGGACGAGCGCTTTCCGTACTGACCTGGGCACGGCACGACGGATGCCCAGCGCGACCGACGATCGAAACCAGGGCCCTTGCCGTCAACGCCGGCTTAACCGGTCTTTCCGGCAGTACGCGCCCGAGGGGGAGATCCTGGCGAAGAGTCAGCTTTTCCGCCCGTTTGGACGTAGAGTTGCTGGGACGAATCGGCCTGGTTCCTTGTTGGTGAGGGTCTCCTTATCATGTCGCGCGAGCTTGCAGCACCCAGCGACGGAGACCTGCTGCGGATGGACGCTCTGGCCCCTTCCGGCCGGGTCTTGTGCGACGTCCTTGAGCGCCAGCGCGCGGCGGTCCGCCAGACGCCCTTGCTCCAGGCGATTCTCGACGCCATGTCGGAGATGGTCTTGGTGCTCAACCCGTGCCGTCAGGTCGTCGCCGCCAATCGGCGCGTTCTGGAACTGCTCGAAAAGGTGTCTTCGCAAATCGCGGGTCGGCGGCCTGGAGAAATCGTCGGTTGCGCGCACGCGGCCGATGGCCCGGACGGCTGCGGCACCGGGGTGCACTGCGTCACCTGCGGGGCGGTCCAAGCCATCGTCCAGAGCGCTCAAACGCAACGGCAGGTGACGCGCGAATGTCGGATCGCGCTGGACGAATCGTCCTCCTCCGGCGCTTTGGATCTTCGGGTGACCGCCACACCGGTGCAGATCGGAGAGGAGCCCTTCATCATCTGCGCGATCCGCGACATCAGCGACCAGAAAAGGATCGCCGTGCTCAGCCGGATGTTTTTCCACGACGTGCTCAACACGACCGGGGCCATGCGCGGCTATGTGTCGGCATTGGCCGACGAGCTTGGCGGCAAGCTCGAGGACGACGAGCCGCTGAAGGCCCTTGCTCGCCTGGCCGAGCAACTCATCGAAGACATCCAGTCGCAACGCGATCTGATGGCGGCGGAGTCGGGCGACCTGGTCGTGCAGTGGCGCCCGGTGCGCGTCGCGTCCTGCCTCGCCGAGCTGCGCACGTGGTTCCAGAGCCACCCATCGGCCGAACAACGGGTGCTGCGCCTTGATGAGGTGTGCGATACCACCTTGATGACCGACCCCCGGCTGCTTTCCCGCGTGCTGGCAAACATGATCAAGAACGCCTTGGAGGCGACGCCGCCTGGTGGGGAGGTGTCGATCGGCTGCGTCGAGCGGGAAGGCGACGTGGTATTTCACGTGCGCAACCCGGGCGTCATGCCCAAGGAAGTGCAACTTCAAATCTTCCACCGCTCGTTTTCGACCAAGGGACAGCCCGGCCGGGGCATCGGCACCCACAGCATGAGGCTTTTGGGCGAGCGGTACCTGGGCGGCCGCGTGGCGTTCTCGAGCCGCGAGCCCGAGGGAACGATCTTCACGCTCGCGCTGCCGAAGGCGACTCACCAGCGCTGTAACTTGGGGTAGAGTTGTCCCATGGCTTCGGTGAAGGCCTCGCGCGCGGCGGCCAGCCCCTCGACCGTCTTCTTGCCCGGCCTGCGGCAGTAGCCGATCACCCGCTTCTCGGCCTCGCAGAAGGCCTCGGCGGCCTCGGCGACTTCGTCGGCGATCTCGAGGGGGATGCTTGTCACGCCATTGGCGTCGCCGTGAAGCAGGTCGCCCTGCCGCACCACCAGTCCGCCGACGCGGACCGGTTCGCCGATGTGCAGGATGTGGCAGTACGCGTGCGCGCAGATGGTCGTGCCCGTGAATACGGGATAGTTCAGCGCGCGGACCTGAAGCAAGTCCCGACCGCCGCCGGAGGTGACCAGTCCCGACGAGCCGAAGGCCTGATAGACCGAGCACATGACCTCGCCGAAGGTTGCACCCACGGGAGGATCGTCGAGGTCCTGAAAGACCATCACGGCCGGGCCGGGCAACGATTCGAACCGCCGCACCTGCTCGATGAAACTCGCGTACGCGTCGCCCGACAACGGGGGCGCCCCGCTGCGAAACGCGGCCGTGCAGGCGAAACCGACCATCGGGGGCAGCTCGGGAAAGTTCGCGCGAATGCGGCCGTCCATGTAGCCGGTGTTCCGGGGGCGCACGTCGAACAGCTCGATCACGTTACAGATGGTCGGCGTATCGAATTGCGCGAGCTTGCGGAGCGTATCAGAGCGGAGGGTCATGCGGGCATTCCTCGAACGACCAGGGCCGATCCGGCCCGGTAAGTATACGTCAGGCGCCGAACCCCGTCAGCCGCCTCGGTCCTGCGCGCCACGGAGGTGCCGGGCCGATCAGAGAAAGCTCTGGAGGACCTCGGGCGGGGCGGGGCCGTAGGTGCAAGGCTCCATCGTGTAGGTCGCCCGGCCCTGGCTCAGGCCCCGCACCGCGCTGGAATAGCCGAACAGATTGGCCAACGGCGCCTGGGCCTCGATGACGGTCGTTCGTCCGCGCGTGTGCGTGTGCGTGACGATCGCCCGACGCTGCTGAAGGTCGCTCATGATGTCGCCCAGGTTCTCTTCGGGCGTGGTCACCTCGAGCCGCATGATGGGCTCCAAGAGCACGATCCCCGCCTCGCGCAGCCCCTTGTCGAAGGCGTCGCGCGCCGCCAGGCGGAAGGCCAGCTCGGTCGATTCAATCTCGTGGGTCTTGCCGCCGAGGATGGTGATGCGCACGTTCATCAGCGGGTAACCCAACATGCCGCCGCCTTCGCCCTGCTGGGTGAGCACTTCCAGGGCGGCATTGAGGAAAGTCGCCGGCAGGTCCACGCCCGGCCCCACCGTCACGACGACCGGCTTGCCGGCGTGGGCGAAAGGCTCCATGCGCACGGCCAGTTCGGCGAACAGCATCTGGCCCGCCACGTTCCGGTGGCAATGCCCCGTGACCTCGGTCGCCCGCTCAATCGTCTCCCGATAACTCACCCGCGGCTTGTGCACCCGCACGTTGAGCCGGTAATCGCGAGTCAGACGGTGGGTGATGACCTCCAGGTGCAGTTCGCCCATGCCGCCAATGAGCGTTTGCCCCGTCTCTTCGCTTTCCTTGGCCCGAAAGGTCGGATCCTGACGCTTCATCATCTCGAGGACCTCGGCCAGCTTCTTGCGCTCGGTGGCGTTCTCGGGCTCGATGGCCATGGAGATGACGGTCTCGGGGAACGTAATCGATTCGAGAAGGATCGGGTGCTTGGCGTCGCAGAGCGTGTCGCCGGTCACCGAATGCCGCATCCCGACGATCCCGATGATGTCGCCGGCCTCGACCTGGTCGACCTGTTTCTTCTCGTCGGCCTGGATGCGCCAAAGCTGCGGGACGTTTTCCTTCTTGTCCTTCCCCGGATTGTAAATGCGGCTGCCCGCCTTGAGCCGGCCCGAGTAGATCCGCACGAAGTCCAGGTCGCCGTGCCGATCGGCCTGGATCTTGAAAAGCAGACCGCAAAACGGCTCGTCGGGACTGGCCTTGCGAACCGTCTTCTTGCCTGTCTTGGGGTCGATTCCCTCGACCGGCGGAATGTCCAAGGGGCTGGGCAGGTAGTTGGCCACGGCATCGAGCAAGGGCTGGATGCCGATCCGGTCCAATGCCGAGCCGCAAAGCACCGGCACCACCATGTTGTGAACCGTGGCGTCGCGCAACACGCGGTGGATCAACTCCTCGGAAACCGGCTGCTCGGTCAACAACCGCTCGAGCAACGTGTCGTTGAACTCCGAGAGCCGATCGAGCAATTGACCGCGCCAAAGCTCGGCCTCGTCGCGAAACTCCGCCGGGATCTCCTCCACCCGGAACTCGCGGCCCTCGGTCTCGGGCACCCAAGTAAGCCTCTTCATCCCGATCAGGTCCAGGATGCCGCGGAACGGGTTCTCGAAGTGGGGCGGGCCCGAGCCGACGGGCAACTGAATGGCGACGGGCTTGCAGTCGAGCCGCTTCTCGATCTCCTCCAGGGTTCCGAAGAAATCGGCGCCCTCACGGTCGAGCTTGTTGATGAACGCCAGACGCGGCACATGGTACTTGTCGGCTTGGCGCCAGACGGTCTCGCTTTGCGCCTCGACGCCCTCGCGCGCACTGAACACCACCACGCCACCGTCCAAGACCCGAAGACTGCGCTCCACCTCGGCGGTGAAATCCACGTGGCCCGGCGTGTCGATCAAGTTGATCGTGACCCCTTTCCACTCGAACGTCACGCACGCCGACTGAATGGTAATGCCGCGCTGTTGCTCCTCCTCGTCGTAGTCGGTCACCGTCGTCCCCTTATCGACCTCCCCCATTTTGTGGGTGAAGCCGGAGTAGTACAACATCCGTTCGGTGACGGTGGTCTTGCCCGCGTCGATATGGGCGATGATCCCAATGTTGCGGAGCGTGCTTAGGTGGGATGGCATGGAACAACAGCCGGTGGCTTCGCGAGGGGAACTCCAGCGGGGACAGATCGCAATCGTAACCGTTCACGGGCAGGCGACGGGCGTGTCTTGCGACCGCTTGCGGGCCGGACCTGGTGCCTGTCGGCGTCGCGCCCGCTGGCGTAAGGGTATCGAAAAGCCTATCGACCCGCCAGGGGACTCTCCCGCGACCCCAGGGGGGTACAAGCCAAACGATTGTGGGGTAGACTAGGGTGGGTGACGGGACGGTTGCGCTTCTTGAAACGACGCCCTCGGTCGGATTAGGATGCGCCTGCTGGCCATGTTGCCCCGGGGGAGAGGCGAGGCTAAAATGCACAATGCATTCCGACCATGCCCCTCACATTGCGGAGGACGTCGATCATGAAGGCCCCGCTCCTCGCGTGCGCCCTGGCGTGTCTCGTGGTCTTCACCCATCCCACGGCGTCCGCGGCCGAGCCCGGACCGGCCGCCTTCACGATCCGCGCGGATTGGTTCGACCGGGGAAACCTCCGCGTCAGCCTGCCGGGCGAGGCCTACGCCGACAAGTACGCCTGCATCTGGAACGCCGGGCAGTTGCCCAACCAAGCCGAGTACGACCTCGATTTCCCGGTCACCGCGGAATACCGGATCGCGGCACTCTACGCCGCGGCCGACTCGCGGCCGGTCGACATCTATCTCGATGGCGCGAAGGTCCATCGGGGATTCGCTTCGGTCACCGGGAGTTGGCAGACCGCCAGCGCCCGATGGGAGCCGCAAACCACGGTCCGGATCGCGCAGGGCAAGCACACGGTGAAGCTTTTGTGTCCGGGGCCGTGCATGCCGCACCTTTGCGCCTTGCGGTTCGAGTCGCCCGTGGCGTTCCCCCCGGGATGGCGCCTGGCGCGCCGTGCCGGCCCGGCGCAACGGCCCGCGATCGAAGCCGTCACCCCGAGGGCGCACCGACTGATCACGAGAAACCTGGCCGAGAAGGCCGACGCGAGTCTGGTGGTGGTGGAGGTGGTTCCCTCGGGCGAGGCTGCCTCCTCCAGCCCGGCAACGTTCGACGAACTGCTGGTGGACCAGCCCGTGCTCGACACGCCGATGACCCCATGGCTTGCGCGGCTCTCGGTCGTCGCGGGTTCCGAGCGCCAGACCGACCTGTTGGCCCTCTCGCCCGAGCGCTTCCACAGGATGCTCGACCACACGGCCGAGCTGATCGACGACTACCGCACGATGGACGGCGTGCCTCGCGATTTCCTTCGGGCCGAGCGCGACGAGGTCGCCCGGCTGCGGGCCGAGGCCGATCGCATCCTGGCCGAGCCCGAAGGTAAACCCAAGTGGGAGCGGTTCTGCGGGTCGTACCTTGCCGCCTGCCGGTTGGAGGCCCGGGTGGCGGCGGCCAATCCGCTGCTGAACTTCGACAAGCTCTTGGTGGTGCGCCGCAGCACGACGAGTCCGGCCTTGGGCCTGCCGCAGAACTGGCAAAGCAACTGCGCGCTGCCGACTGCGGGGTTCGACAACGAGATCGCCGTGCTCAGCCTCGGCCCCGACGGCGCGCTGAGCACCCTGTATCGGCCCTCCCAGCCGGTCTTCGTCGGCGATGTGGATCTCCATTTCGACGCCGACCGGCTCTTGTTCTCGTCGGTCGGGAGCCACGGGCGGTGGCATGTGTTCGAGATCGGCATCGACGGTTCGCGACTGCGCCAGGTGACGCCCGGCGACCTGCCCGACGTGAACCACTACGACGCCTGTTACTTGCCCGACGGGCGGATCATCTTCTCGTCGACGGCCTCGATGGCCGCGGTGCCCTGCGTCAACGGCAGGACCCTGGTGGCGAACTTCTACCGGATGGACGCCGACGGCAAGAACATCCGCCAGCTTTGCTTCGACCAGGAGCACAACTGGTGCCCCACGGTGATGGAGAACGGCCGCGTGCTGTACCTTCGCTGGGAATACACCGACACGCCCCACGCGCACGACCGGGTGCTCTTCCACATGAACCCCGATGGCACCGAGCAGATGGAGTTCTACGGCAGCAATTCGTACTGGCCGAACTCGATGTTCTACGCCCGGCCCATTCCGGGGCAGCCCGCGAAATTCGTGTGCATTGTCGGCGGACACCACGGGGTACCGCGCATGGGCGAACTGGTGCTCTTCGACGTGGCGCGCGGGCGCCGCGAGGCCGAGGGGGCGGTGCAGCGAATCCCCCAGCGCGGCAAGAAAGTCGAGGCCACGATCGCCGACAACCTGGTCGATGGGTCCTGGCCCAAGTTCCTCCATCCGTACCCCTTAAGTGACAAGTATTACCTCGTCGCCGCCCAGCAGACGCCCAACGCGCTGTGGGGGGTCTACCTGGTCGACGTGTTCGATGGGATGCTCTTGCTCAAGGAAGTCCCCGGGCAGGCGCTCCTCGAGCCGCTGCCGCTGAGAAAAACGCCCCGACCGCCAATTCTGCCGGATAAGGTCGATTTGCGGCGCAAGGACGGGCTGGTCTTCCTTGCGGACGTGTATGCCGGCGGTGGACTGGAAGGCGTCCCCCGCGGGACCGTCAAACGGCTCCGCGTGCTCTCGTACCACTACCTGTATCCGGGCATGGGAGGTCCGCAGGGGGTGGTGGGCATGGAAGGGCCGTGGGATATCAAACGGATCCTCGGCACGGTGCCCGTCGAAGACGACGGCTCGGCCGTGTTCCGCGTGCCGGCCAACACGCCGATCTCGGTCCAGCCGTTGGATGCCGAAGGCAAGGCGCTTCAGCTCATGCGAAGCTGGTTCACGGCCATGCCCGGCGAGGTCGTCTCATGCGTGGGTTGCCACGAGGGACAGAACTCGGGGCCGCCCAACCGCGCGACCCTGGCCGCCAAGAGACCCCCGGCCGAGATCACGCCCTGGTATGGCCCCGCCCGCGGCTTCCATTTCGCCCGCGAGGTCCAGCCGGTGCTCGATAAGTTCTGCGTGGGCTGCCACGACGGGCGCACCATGGACGGCAAACCCGTCGTCGATCTGCGGGGCAAAGAGTACCTCAAGGACTACACGAGCCAGTACCATGACGGTGGCGTGGACGCGGGCCACTTCACCACGAGCTACGCCGAGTTGCACCGCTGGGTTCGCCGGCCGGGCCTCGAAAGCGACTATCACATGCTCGTGCCCATGGAGTTCCACGCCGACGCCACGCAGCTTGTGCGCATGCTTCGCCGCGGACACTACGGCGTGAAGCTCGACGCCGAAGCCTGGGACCGGCTGATTACCTGGATCGACCTCAACTGCCCGTTCCACGGCACGTGGACCGAGATCGCCGGCGAGGCCCGGGTGAAGCATCTGGCCCAGCGCCGGCGGGAACTCCTCAAGCGGTACGCGGGTGTGGACGACGACCCCGAGGCGATCTACGCCGCGCCCGCCAACGACATCCAGCCGGTCGTCCCACCGCCCGAACCCAAGGCCGCCCATGCCCCACGGGTGTGCCCCGGCTGGCCCTTCGACGCCGCCGAAGCCGCGCGACGCCAGCGCGAGTTCTCCCCTCTCCCGCTTGCGAGAGAGGGGCAGGGGGCCAGGACGGCTTCTTCATCGCCCAACGAGAAGCCCATCCCGCGCCACACCCTCGACCTTGGCGCAGGCGTCTCGATGGATCTTGTCCTCATCCCGCCCGGCGAGTTCATCCTCGGCGACGACGCGGGCTATGCCGACGAGCAGCCGCGCACGGTGGTCCGTATCGCCAAGCCGTTCTGGATCGGCCGCTGCGAAGTCACCAACGAGCAGTACGCCCGATTCGATCCCGCGCACGACAGCTGTGTCGAGTCGAAAAACGCCATGCAATTCGGGGTGCGCGGGTTTTACGTGAACGGGCCGCGCCAGCCCGTCGTCCGCGTGTCGTGGCGCGAGGCCATGCGCTATTGCCAGTGGCTCAGCGCACAAACCGGACGCCGCTTCACGCTTCCCACCGAGGCCCAATGGGAATACGCCTGCCGCGCGGGTACCGCAACGCCCTTCTCGTTCGGCGATCTGCACGCCGATTTCTCGAAGCACGCCAACCTGGCCGACCGAACCCTCCGCGAGTACGTCTGCGATCCGTACAACAAGGTCCGCTCGCCGTTTGCCAACCCCAACAAGTACGACGACTGGATCCCCAAGGACGACCGGTTTGGCGACGGCGGGTTCGTCTCCGAGGACGTGGGTCGCTGGCTGCCCAATGCGTTCGGCCTTTGCGACATGCACGGCAATGTGGCCGAGTGGACGCGGTCGGCGTATCGGCCCTATCCGTACCGCGAGGACGACGGGCGCAACGATCCCGGCCTTGCCGAGCCGCGGGTCGCACGCGGCGGCTCGTGGCGCGATCTGCCCCGCGACTGCCGCTCGGCCAGCCGCCAGCCCTATCGCCCCTACCAGAAAGTCTACAACGTGGGCTTTCGTGTCATTTCGGTGGTCGACGATCCACCCGATGTGACCCAGATAGGGCTAGGGCCGCAACTAGCAATGGATGGTACATGAAGCGGCTGTCTTGCCCAGATTCTCGCGGTTTCGCGCTTCCCAGGTTACGCATCTTGCTCCGTTGGTATTGTGTCTCAAGACCCTCTTCCTGTCGGTTGACCTGGATGTTTCACGTCTCGGTCTTCAGGAAGAGGCAGGAAGAGGAAGGGGATGCCGGCCATGCAGTCGCTGGAGCAGAACGCGAAGACGATTTCGATGAAGTCCGGCCAGCCGGCGCGGATCCAATTCGAGTACCCCCCGCCACCGCACCTTGTGCTTGACCGGGAACTGGCACGCGGTCCTGGAGCAGAGGATCGCGCAGACGATGGGACCGACGCGGACGGAGGAGAATTCCTGCCGGCACATCGCGCCGACGGTCGCGACCGATGCAGAGGCCGGCTGGGTGCTCGTGGTGGACAACGGGAACACGCACCGCAGCCAGAGTTCCGTGCGTTACGTCGCGCGGCAGGAGGAAGAGGAAATCGACCCGGGCACGCTGGGCCAGAAACGGACGTCCAGCGCCGGGGTGCGCCGACCTCTTGCCGTGGACGATCGCGGAAGACGGGTCGATGACGTTCTGCTGCCTGAGGTGCGATGTTCGGTGGGGTGTGAGGCTGCAATTCCGCGGTGGAGGGAAGGATGGTGGGTCACGGAGCGACATGACCGGCCGACCCGCGTTTCGCCTGGCCCGGACGGGAGATCCCTAGCCGGGTCCCCGTCCGGGCTCAGGACCGTGCCAGTTTCTACTGGTCGTAGTAGAGGCAGAACTCGTAGGGGTGCGGGCGCAGTCGCATCGCGTCGACTTCGTTCTCGGTCTTATACCAGATCCAGGTGTCGATAACGTCGTCGGTGAACACGTCGCCGCGCAGCATGTACTCGTGGTCGTTGCGCAAGGCGCGGAGGGCGTCGTCGAGCGACCCCGGCGTGGTCGGCACGCCTTTCATTTCCTCGGGCGAGAGGTCGTAGATGTCCTTGTCCAGGGGCTCGCCCGGGTCGATCTTGTTCTGGATCCCGTCGATCATGGCCATCAACAGGGCCGAGAAGGCGAGGTAGGGGTTGCAGCTCGGGTCGGGGCAGCGGTACTCGACGCGTTTGGCCTTCGGGTTTGGGCTGTACATGGGGATGCGGCAGGCGGCCGACCGGTTCCGCTGCGAGTAGGCCAGGTTGACCGGGGCCTCGAAGCCAGGCACCAGGCGTTTGTAGCTATTGGTCGTGGGGTTCGTGAAGGCGCACAGCGATGGGGCGTGTTTCAAGAGGCCGCCAATCGCGTAAAGGGCCATGTCCGACAGGCCCGCATACCCGCTGCCGGCAAAGAGCGGTTCGCCACCTTTCCACAGCGACAGGTGGCAGTGCATGCCCGACCCGTTGTCGCCGAAGAGCGGTTTGGGCATGAAGGTCACGGTCTTGCCGTACTTCTTGGCCACGTTCTTGATGATGTACTTGTAGAGCATCATTTTGTCGGCCATCGACACGAGGTTGTCGAACTTCATGTCGATTTCGGCCTGCCCGCCGGTGGCCACCTCGTGGTGCTGGGCTTCGACGTCGATGCCGCACTCGATCAGCGTGTGCATCATCTCGTTGCGGAGGTCCATCAACTGGTCGGAGGGCGGCACGGGAAAGTACCCTTCCTTGTAGCGCAGCTTGTAGCCCAGGTTCGGGCCTTCCTCCCGACCCCGATTCCACTGGCCCTCGATGCTGTCGATGTAGTAGAACGACGCGTTGGGGGCATGGTCGAAGCGGATGTCGTCGAAGATGAAGAACTCGGCTTCGGGTCCGACGAAGCAGGTGTCGGCTATCCCCGTGCTCTTGAGGTAATTGACCGCCTTGCGAGCCACGTTGCGAGGATCGCGGCTGTAGTCTTCGCGGGTGATGGGGTCCTGGATGTTGCAGATCATCGAGAGGGTCTTGATGGCCGCGAAGGGGTCGATCACGGCCGTCTCGGGCTGGGGCACCACGAGCATGTCGCTTTCGTTGATTCGCTGCCAGCCGCGGATACTCGATCCGTCGAAGCCCAGCCCGTCTTCAAACACGTCTTCGTCCAGTTTGCCGACCGGAATAGTGAAGTGCTGCCACAGGCCGGGGAAGTCCATGAAGCGCAGATCGACCGACTTGACGTCCTTCTCACGACACAGGGCCAAAACCTCTTTGGGGGTCACTGACTCCTCCTTTCAGGGCAGAAGAACACGGTTCGGACCGTCAGGTACGATGCAGCCACATGGCCCGACTCGCCCACCAGGACGCCGCGAGCCGCTACACCACAGGAACCCGTTTGCAAACCTAATGCCGTCATTAGTGGAACGCATGAAGGCGTTTGGTCGTAAAGTCAATTACTGAAGTGACTTATATGGCTATTTCTCGACCCGAGGAATTGCCAAACGTGGACCGAACACGGTGGGAGGTGCTGTGAATGCGGGCAATCGTTGACCATCGTTGTGGCAATGGGCGGTTTGGTCGCGGGATTGCCTACCTCTGGGCTTGCCATGCAAGCCGTGAGAATCGCATCGGGGAAGCTGCCCTCTTTGGGTATATTACCGTCCACTGTCATAGGGGGTGAGGCTGGTTTGCGGCCCCTTCGGCATTCTGCGGTAGATGGTATAATGCCCGGCCGGCGTTCGAGGCGACCTCGACGCGCGGCTGGGTGTCTTCGACGTCCGCCGTCTTTCTTGTGCAAGGAGCTCTGATGAGTCCGCTCATGGCATTTGCGATTGGCACCATGCTCACGTCCGCCCCTGAGGAGGCGGCTCGTTCGGTCGATGCGCGGATTCCGGAGATCGCCTTTGAGAAGTACACGCTGCCCAATGGTCTGGAGGTGATTTTGCACGAGGACCACTCGACGCCGATCGTGGGGGTCAACGTGTGGTATCACGTGGGCTCGAAGAACGAGCGCCCTGGGCGCACCGGCTTCGCGCACTTGTTCGAACACATGATGTTCCAGGGGTCGAAGCACTACGACCGCGACTATTTCGGCCCGCTCCAGCAGGCTGGCGGCCGGCTCAACGGCTCGACGAACCAGGACCGCACGAACTATTGGGAGACGGTGCCGTCGAACTATCTGGAACTGGCGCTGTGGATGGAGTCGGATCGCATGGGCTATCTTCTGCCGGCCATGACGCAGGAGAAGCTCGACAACCAGCGGGACGTCGTCAAGAACGAGCGTCGCCAGAGCTACGAGAACCGTCCGTATGGCCTGGCCTACGAGACGCTTCTGGCGGCCGCCTTTCCGCCCGATCATCCTTATAGCTGGCCCACGATCGGCTCGATGGCCGATGTGAACGCGGCCTCGCGCGACGACGTGGCCGATTTCTTTCGGCGCTACTACCACCCGGGCAACGCCAGTCTGTGCATTGCGGGCGACTTCGACCCGGCCGAGGCCAAACGTCTGGTCGCGAAGTACTTCGGCCCGATCCCGGCCGGGCCCAAGGTGGAGAAGCTCCGGCCACGACCGGCGCAACCGCAGGGAGAGCGTCGCATCCGGATGACCGACCGGGTGGGGCTGCCTCGGCTGTATCTGCTGTGGCCCACGGTTCCGATGTACGCCGCCGACGAGCCGGAGTTGGAGATTCTGGCCGATGTGCTCTCCGGGGGCAAGACAGCGCGGCTCGACAAAGCCCTGGTGCGGGACAGACAGATCGCGCAAGACGTCCAGGCGTTCCAGAACTCGCAGGAGATCGCGGGTGGGATGATGATCGTCGGCACCGCGCGGCCGGGTCATTCCCTGGCGGAATTGGAGACGGCTATCCAGGCGGAAATCGACCGCCTGCGCGCCGAGCCTCCCAGCAAGGAGGAAGTCGAGCGGGCCGTCAATCGGCTTGAGGCGCATCTGATCCGGTCGCTGGAATCGGTCAGCGACTTTGGAGGCCGGGCCGACCGCCTGAACATGTACAACGTGTTCGTGGGCGATCCCGGGTATCTGAAGCAGGACTTCGCGCGGTACGTGCGGGTCGACGCGGCGGCCGTGCAGCGCGTGGCGCGGAAGTACCTCGGCTCGGACCGCGTGGTGCTCGAGGTCACGCCGGGGCGCGAGACGAAGATCACGCCGGACCCTCGGGTCGAGGCGGAAGCGGCCCGCAACCGTCTGGCCCAATCCGCGCGCCAGACGCGGCTGTCGCCGGCCCCGGCG
>DYLT01000096.1 GCA_020721945.1 Blastopirellula marina | reverse complement strand
CGCCCGGATAGTTCTCTCGCACAATGCCCAGTATCGTCATGGTGGGTCCTCGCGGGGCAACCGTAGGGTCCTGCCATTATTGCGGGGGGACGGAGCGGAAAAAACCCTCTGCCAGGTGGGTGGCCGGGTCAGCGTAACGCCCGCCGTGATCCCCCCGCCGCATCGACCGAACCGAGAGCCGATGCGAGAGGCTACTCACTTTTCCAGCAGCCCCGTACAATGACAAGCGGCAGCCGCTTACGGCCAGTGAAACTTGTGGGGCAAGCGCGAAAACCCAGGCCGTCGCGGCGATGATTGTCTGAGTACGATCTCGTACCGCCTCGAAGGGAGACGCCCCCGGCGTGCGCCACCTCCTGGACCAGTCGCCCGAACAACTCGACGCGTGGTTGGTCGACCAGAAGGCGCCCCGGTACCGTGCGGCCCAGATCCGCCGGTGGATCTTCGACAAGACGGTGGCCGGCTTCGAGCAGATGACCGACCTGGGCAAGTCGCTCCGGTCGCGATTGGCCGAGGACTTTTGCATCTGGACGACCCGGGCCGTGCGGCACAAGGTCGCCGACGACGGCACCGAGAAGCTGCTCTTGGAACTCTGCGATGGCGCCCGGGTCGAGTGCGTGCTGCTGCGCGACGACAAGGACCACCGGACGATCTGCCTCAGCAGCCAGGTGGGGTGTGCCATGGGTTGCGTGTTTTGCGCCAGCGGACTGGACGGCTTGGCGCGAGACCTCACCACCGGCGAGATCGTCGAAGAGATGCTGCAACTCAAGCGGTTGCTGCCCGAGGGCCAGCGCGTGACCCACCTGGTGGTGATGGGAATGGGCGAGCCGCTCGTCAACCTCGACCGGGTGCTGCCGGCGCTCGATGTCGCCACGCGCCCCGACGGCCTGGCGATCAGTGCCCGGCGGATCACCATCTCGACGGTGGGCATACCGAAGGGGATCCGCCGTCTGGCCGACCTCGATTGCCAGTACCACCTGGCCGTTTCGCTGCACGCGCCCACCGACGAACTGCGCAGCCGGATCGTCCCGACGAATCGGGCGATCGGGATCGAGGCGATTCTCCAGGCGGCCGATTACTATTTTGAGAAGACAGGTCGCCGGGTGATGTTCGAGTACATTCTGCTTTCTGGGATCAACGACCGCCCGGAGCACGCCCGGCGTCTGGCGTCGCGCTTGAAAGGTCGGCCCGCCTTGGTGAATCTCATTCCCTATAATCCCGTCGCGGAACTGCCGTATCGAACGCCCAGGCCGCTGGTCACCAGGCGGTTCGCCGAGGCGCTCGAGGCGGGCGGACTGAGCGTGGCCGTGCGGTGGCGCAAAGGCGACCGGATCGACGCGGCCTGTGGGCAGCTTCGCCGATCGGCAGCGACTTGACAGGCCCGCGGCACCCTCCGTATGATCCCGAACGAATGGCCTTGGGCAGGAGCGAGAAAGACGAACGCATGGGCGTATTTGCCGGCTTTGAACGCATCGTGCGCCAGGGCGAACCGCTGGCGATGCACACCTGGTTCCAACTCGGGGGACCCGCCGAGTACTTTGCCGAACCGGCCACGATGGACGAACTGGTCGGCCTGGTCGGTCGGTGCGCCGAGGCCGATCTGCCGTTGCGCGTCCTGGGCGGCGGGTCGAACGTGCTGGTGCGCGACGCCGGCGTTTCGGGCCTCGTCGTGACCCTGGCCGCCCCCGTGTTCTGCGATATCCAGGTCCGCGGCGAGACGATGGCCGCGGGAGCGGGAACCCGGCTGGGGCGCGTCGTGACCGCCGCGGTGCATCAGGGACTGGCCGGGCTGGAAGGGCTGGTGGCCATCCCGGGCACGCTCGGCGGGGCGCTGCGCGGCAATGCGGGCACGCACGCCGGCGACATCGGCCAGTGGACCGCCGAACTCTCGATGGTCACCCGCGCCGGCGAAGTTGTCCAACGCGGTCGCGACGAGATCGTCTTCTCGTATCGCCAGAGCAACCTCGACGATCCGGTGATCGTCGGGGCGGCCTTCGAGCTCCAACGCGACGACCCGCGCGAACTGGCCCGGCGCCTGCAAAAACAATGGATCGTGCGTAAGGCGAGCCAGCCCATGGGCCACCAATGCGCCGGGTGCGTGTTTCGGAACCCCCGGGGTGCTTCCGCCGCGGACCTGGTCGAGCGGGCCGGGCTGAAGGGCACGCGCATCGGAGGGGCCGTGGTCAGCGACCGCAACGCGAACTACATCGTCGCCGAACCCGAGGCCACCCCCAGCGACGTGCTCCGGCTGATCGACCTGGTTCGTGGACAGGTTCGCGACCGGCTGGGCGTGGAGCTGGAGCTGCAACTGGAAATCTGGTAGGACCGCACCGATGGCCGCGGCGAAGAAAGGGAGTTCCTCGCAGGGCGCCAGGGCGACGCCCCGGCCCGGAACGCTGCGCTGGCTCGTGGGTCCGGGCCGCGCGTGGTTGGCAGCGGCCCTGGTGCTGGCCGCGTTTTTCGCCGCCTGGTACGCGGTCTGGCGCCGTGTCCGCCCCGACGTGCTGGCCTCGGCCCCCTACCAGATCACTGTCGAGAGCTTCGAGTTGACGCCCCGCACCGACTGGGTGCCCGCGAACCTTGGCGAGCAGGTGTTCCGCAGTTTGACGCTCGAAGGCCCACTGTCGATCTTCGACGAGAAGCTGGTCGAACGGGTCAAGAACGCCTTTGCGCTCCATCCGTGGGTCGCCCGGGTCGAGCGGGTCGAAAAACGCCATCCCGCAAGGATCCGTGTCGAACTCGTCTATCGGCACCCGGTGTGCGCGGTCGAGACGGCGGGGCGACTGATCGTCGTCGATGGCGAGGCGGTCGTGCTGCCCGACGACGACTTCACGCCCCTGGAAAAGCAGACCCGGTTCCCGCGGTTGACAGGCATCGACAGCGGTCCGTTGGGGCCGGTGGGCACGCGCTGGGGCAATCCGAGGGTGACCGGCGGGGCCGAGATCGCCGCCGTGCTCTTGCCGATCTGGGAGAAGTGCGAACTCGAGCGGATCGTCCCCTCGGCCGTGCCCGGTCCCCTGCCCGATGACGAGCAGACCTACGAATTGCTCACGCGCCGCGGCAGTTGGATCTTCTGGGGCCGCGCCCCCGGCGCCAAGGCCCCCGGCGAACCGTCCGCCGCCGACAAGGTCGCCCGGCTCGAACGCTATCTGGCCGAGCACGGCACGTTGGAGGGCACGACCGGCCCGCAGAAACTCGACGTCACGCGGGCCGACTCGATCGAAATCCCCCGAAAGCCCTAAAGGGTGTTGCACGATTCTGGGAAATGCGGGAGCGCGGGCATCTTGCCCGCACCGATGCGGCCGAGACGGCCGCGCTCCAGGATCCCGCAAGTCCATTTAGGACAGCCCGCGCCCACCTCGCTTGCGAAACCGCTTGTCCGCTTCCCTGCCTCGGGGGATCCTTTACGAGCGCCATCCAGGCAAGTAGACTGACCGTGATCGTGCGGTCCGGTGCGGCCGGCCCTTGCAACCGTGTCGAGGGCCTACCGCCCGGCGATCACGGTTGCTCCCCCGAGGAGACGAAGCGATGCGGGTTTCGAGAAACGCGTTCACGCTGGTCGAAGTCCTGGTGGTCATAGCGATCATCGGTATCCTGATCGCGATGCTCCTTCCGGCGGTCCAAAGCGCGCGCGAGGCCGCGCGCCGCATCCAGTGCTCGAACAACCTGCGCCAACTCGGCTTGGCCATGCACAACTACCATGCCTCGCTGAGCAGTTTTCCGCCCGGATTCATGGTGCGCGGGCACCTGACCGGCACCACGCCGGGCGGCTGGGCTTGGGGGGTCTTTCTCATGCCGTTCATCGAACAAAGCCCCCTGCGCGACAAACTGAGCCCCACGCGGTACACGCTCGAACAGGTGATCAACGATCCGGCGCTACTGCCCATGCTGCAAACCAACCTGTCCGTGTTCCGCTGCCCGTCGTCCCGCATCGGTCCTTTGCGCACGCACCACGGCGTGCCGAATCCCCAGGTGGCCTCGGCCAACTACACGTGTTGCCGCGGTTACTTCAACTTCAGCGGGACCACGCACCTGACCAAACGCAATAATGGGCTGTTCTACGGCGAGAGCGGCACGAGGATTCACGAGGTCCGCGATGGCACCAGCCATACCTTCGCTCTCGGCGAGCGCACGGCGTTCGGCACGAACCTGCAAAACGACGGGTCATGGCCGTCGTGGTGCGGTCCCGGAGGGGGCGGCGCGATGAATACGGTCAGCTCGTCCGTTTCCCACCCGGTCAACCATCCGACCAGCATGCATGCGTTCAGCAGCGAGCATCCCGGCGGCGCCCTGTTCGCCTTCACCGACGGATCGGTCCACTTCATCGCGCAGACCATCGGCGTCAACACGGCGGGACTGAGCCCCGGCAATGCCGGCGATCCGGCGTTGTTCCAGCAGGCGGCGGCCCAAGGCCGGCTGGGCACGTATCAATTGCTCGGGGCCATCGCCGACGGCCAGCCGATCGGCGAACGGTTTTGACACGCGATCGGCCGGCGCCTCGGCGCCCCGGTCCACGGCGAGTATTCGAGGAACACGCCCATGAAGACCTACTCGATGGTAGTGGCCGCGCTCGGCGCGGTCGCCCTCGTGTCCGGCAGCCTCGCCCAGGAGCCCGGCACGCCCGATGGAATCCAGAGCGAGCAGTCGCTTGCCAGCCGGTATCCGTATGTCGTCCAGGATGCGCTGCGCCTCTGCAAGCCCGCGAAGGGGTTCTGGGTCGACCTGGGCTCGGGCAAGGGTCCGGTGGCCATGGCGCTGGTCGAGGCCACGGGGAATCCCGTGGTCATGGTCGACCCGAACGAAGAGGCCCTTGCCGAGGGACTTGCCGCGGCGCGCGCCAAGGGGCTTGCCGACCGCCTGGTGGCGGTCGTCGGGCGCGCCGAGCAGCTTCCGTTTCCGGATCGCACGGTCGATCTGGTGGTCAGTCGCGGTTCGATCTTCTTCTGGGACGATCCGGCCAAGGGGCTGCAAGAGGTCTACCGCGTGTTACGTCCTGGCGGCAAGGCGTACCTTGGCGGGGGCGCTGGCAGCGGCTATCCCGCCGCCGAGGTCGAGAAACTGATCGCCCTGCGCAAAGCCCGACTCAAGGGCGACGAGGCCGAGAAGTGGAAGCGCTTTGTCGAGCTGCGCCGGCCCGAACAAATGGTCTATTGGGCGCGACAGGCCGGCCTGCCCGAGTTCGAAGTGCTCGGCAAGGGGGCCATCTCGGCCGACGACCCGCGCGTGGGCCAAGGTGTCTGGCTGCGCTTCGAGAAGAAGCAGTAGGCAGGGCGCGTCGCGAAGAGGGTCCCCCTCGGGTCTGAAGGGGACAGGCACGCCTTTCGGCCCACCAGGGGCTGAAAACGAGCCAACCCCCAGCCTGTCCGCGGTTACTCCGCGGCGTGGAACGCCGCCACCTCGCCCGACTGCGTGCCCAGGATGACGTGAACCGGCCCCGTCGCCTCGGCCCATGTCTGGATGCGCGTGGGTCGGCCGGTCAGGGCGGCGCGCCGGACCAGGCGTCCCTGGGCGTCGAGCACTCGCACCGCTGCGTCATCGCAGCCGAGCACGACCCGACCTTCGTTGGCGTCCTTCGGCCGCACGCAGGCGAGCACCGAGGCGGGGCTTGGCAGACGAACCGCCCAGCGTTTGGCGCACTTCGCATTAAGGGCCACGACCATGCCGTGCGACGTGGCGGCGACGATCTCCTTGCGTCCGTCGCCATCGAGGTCGCCCAGGTCGATGTCGCGCATGGTCCGCTCGGGGATTCGTGGGCCCGGGCCGAAGTTCGCGGCGTAAAGCGGCTTTCCCTCCGCCGACCAGACGCAGACCCGGTTCCACGTGCCGTTGATCTCGCTGGTCACCTCGCGTGCGCCGTCGCCATCGAGGTCGTCGTAGAACAGGTGATGGCGGTTCATGCTGCTCCACCCGTCGATGTAGGTATGGCCCGGCGGCACGGCGAGGAATCCCCGGGGCTCGGGATCGAGGGTGCGGCTGTTGACGATCGCCACCCAGTTGACGCCGTTGTATTTCCAGCCGGCCAGCAGGTTCCGCGAGCCCTTGGGCCCGTCGGTCAGGGCGAAGACCGACACGTCTCCCCAGAAAAGCGGCATGCGGCGCACGAGCTTGCCCGCGTCGTCGAGGATCTCCAGGGTGCAGGCGCTTCCGACGAACGCCTGACTCTTCCCCTCGAGGAACTGGCCCGTGTAAAGGCCGTGGATTCCCTCATGACCGGGTTCGGATTTGAACCAGTAGGTCTTGCCGGCGCGCTCGACGGCCGGGTCCATCTCGGAGACGAAGACCCAACGGCGCACGCCAGCCCGGTCGCCGCGCAGGGCTGCGGCCGGATCGAACGCGATGACCTTCTCGTCGGCGCAGCCTGCCAGGAGCAAGCCGGGCTCGGGCCACCAGCGGAGCATGCGGATCGGCCCGTCGGTCTCGAGCGTGCCACGCATCCTGCCGTCGAACCCCACGAGATAGACCGCCTTGCCCGCGGCCGCGGCGATGAGCGGCCCGCGGCTCTGGGGAATCACCTCGAGATCGACGATCGGACCGGAAAGCTGTGCGGTCGCGGTCGGTCGCCACGGGGCGGCGTCGGGCTCGATGGTCGTCGCGGCCGTGGCGACCGCTTGGGCGCGCGACGCCCGCGCGGCCTGGAGTTCAGACTCCAGCCGGGCCCTCAGCCTGGCCAGTGGCTCGGCGGCCGGGACCATGCCGTACAGCACATGCCGGCCCGCGCGGAGCGAGAAGCCCGTGCGCCCGTCGGCCAGCGCACGGCCTTCGAACAGCCGTGCGCCGCGCCTCGGAGGGGCGCCGGGCGCGCGTCGCACCGAGATCTCGCTCGTCTTCGAGGCCGCGACGTGGAGTTCTCCCTTGGCGAAATCCCAGTCGAGGTCGATCGGCTCGCTTGATTCAATGAGCCCTTCGATTTGCGTGGCGGCGATGGCAACCACGTGATCGGCCGCGACGACGGCCATCTCGGCGGCTCGATCGCCCGTGCCGCGGACGATGGCGGCCGCCGGCCCGGGCAAGCCGAGAGCCGCCGAGTGCTCCCCGGTGCGGCAACAGGCCAGCGTCGGCTGGGTGGCCCCCGGCTCGATGCCCAAAAGCGTGAAGAACGTCTTGCGCTCGTGGTGGCGGACCGGCCCGAGCCACTGCATGGTCCACCGCGTGCCGCGGCCGGTGGTGCGAAGCGGGTCGGCGGCAAGAAGCTGCGCGCCCGAGTGGTTCTGCCGGACGCCGTCTTCGCGCGGGGCTTGGAACATCACCTGTCCGTCGGCCAGCCGCTCCCCGCCGCGCTCGGTCTGCCATTCGATCACGACTTCGGCATTCGGGCTTTCTTGGCGGAAGGTCAGTTCATCGACCACCACGGCGTAGCGGCCCGTGCGTTGGACGAGCGTCCGCCGCCAATTGGCCAAGGCGGCATCGGGCACCTCGCCGATCGCCAGGGCTGTGGCACCGATCACCTCGCACCGCTTCAAGGCCGCGTCCATGGCGATCTTCGGCTCCATCAGACCATCGACCCGGGTGATCACCTGGTTCAAGTAGTCGCGCAAGAGCGTATAGCCGCCAAGCCGCAATTCGAGGATGGTGAAGGTGTGGTACGGGTTGCGCGAGGCCCCATTGAAGCCGTCGAGCAGGACGAAGTCGCCGCCCGCGTCCGGCCGGCTGCGGAAACTGCCGAACAGGAACGACTCGTCGTGGGCAATGCCGCTTTGCCGGGCCTCCCACATCGGTTTGGGCAGGCGGTGGATCGTCCAGCGGTTCACGAGGTCGTCGGGCGGCCTGGGCGCCAGGTGCTCCTCGGGCCAGAACGACTGTCCCAGGCGGAACCCGTCGGTATCGAGCCCCGTGCGCTGGCGATAGGCGATCCAGCGGCCATCCTGCGTAAGGTAGGCCGCCTTGTGGAGAAAGTCGATCGCCGCGCTATGGAGGGCCCAATCGGGCGAGCGGCCCGAGGCAAGAATCTCCTGCCCGCGCAACAGGGTGCCGAGCACGCCGTTCTCGACCGGCACGCGGTCGCCGGTCAGCAACAGGTACGTGAGGATCGGGGCCGTCGCCGTGTTGTACCAGAACAAGTTGTCGTTCTCGCCAGCGACCCAGGCGTGTTCGTGCAAGGGCGCGAAGTGCCGCGCGGCCGCGTCGAGGTGCCGCTTCCAGAACGGATCGGGGTAGTAGGTCTGGAAGTACCGGGCGAGGCAGTACAGCGAGATCGCCGCCCACTGGTCGTGCCGCGAGCCCACCCGGCGCGGCGGGCGATCGGTCCGCGCCGCGTAGGCCCACTCGGCGGCCCAGTGGTTGACCTGCTCGGCAAAGGCCCGGGTAATGCGCAGACGCTCGTCGTCGCTGAACCCCGGGCTTTCCTCGATCAGGTCCCAGTAGAGGATCATCAGATGCGCGGTGTAATGGTACGGGCCGCTTAGGGGGTGGTCCTTGTCCTCGATCCGTTCGCCATCGACCTGGGCGATTTCGCGCTTGGCCGCGGCGTCGGGAAAGGCCAGGCGGACGAACTCGCGCGCGTGGACCTCCTCGCCCGTCATGTAGTACAACGCCATCCGCTTGCTCAGGCTGTTCCAGCCGAAGTAGCCGATCGAGCCATAGCCGGCCGAGGCCTCCCAGGTCTGGGCGTCGGCCAGCGTCTTTGGCGGCTGGAGTCCCTTGCCCAGCCGGATCTCGGCCAGCCGCCCGATGCAAAGCGACCTGCCCTTGGCCGCCTCGCGAAGCCGGGCGATGAGTACGTCGGCCGCGGCCTCGACCCCGGCCCCATCGCTGCCGCCGACGAAAACCGCGTTGGCGCCGTTGCCGAACGGATTGTGCAGCGTGCGCACCTCGTACCCGCCCGGGCCCGGGTATTTCAGATCGAGCAGCGTGTAGTACCGATGGTACAACTCGGCGATGAGCCGGTTCGTCGAGCGATTGCCGAGGACGATCGTATGGCCTTTGAGCGGGAGCGAGGCCGCGCGCGACGCGTCGCGCTCGATCGGGAGGTCCACGCCGGTCAGGGCCTTGACCGCCTCGGCGATCCGGCGCGCCGCGGCGTCGTAGACGCCCGAGACCGGTGCCACCAACACGGCCAGCGGGCGTCCGTCGCGGACCAACTCGGTCTGGAGGTGCAGGTCCTTGAGCTTCGCAACCGGCGGCACGGCCAAGGGCGCGGCCTCGCCGGCCGCAACCCACAACACCAAGACAGCCCAACCGATCCCCGTGCGTTTCCAGGCAAGCATCGATCGCGCCTCCAAGTCGAACCGCCCCCGTGGGATGGCCTCCATGGTGGCACAAGACGTGGCGGTGGGCAACCGGCAAGCCCGAAATCGAACCACCGTCGTGCTGGCCGGACCTACCGCGACCGCTTGCCCGACGATTCGGCCGTGCGCCCGGTTCGGCGCGGTTCGGGCTTGCGTGGGGCAGTCGCGCCGGGCTTGCTCCGGCCAGCACGCTCGGAGCCCCCTTGACCAAGCACCCGCGCTAGCGCCTCCTGGACCTGCGGGCCGGCGGCCCCCTGGCGGAGGTTCACCACGGTCATGGTCTCTTCGACGGGCTCGGCGGCCGAATCCAACTCCTCGATGATCTTCGACACGCCCTCCATCAGGTACGCCGGGGCCGAAACGACCAGCGTATTCGACAACTCGTCGATGCCCACCGAAAGCAGTCCCTTGAATTTCGGCGTCTTCTCGGCCTTGTCGCTGTCGTCGCTCAAGAAGAAGCTGAACGACCGCTCCGGACGTTGCGGCGGCGTGCTCGCCAGGGCCTTGTCGTTGGCGCTGAGCAGGTCGCGGTACACATCCTTGATCGTCTCGGCCACGACCTTCGCCTGGGAGTGCTTGAGCCGGAAGGTCTGCGTCTTGCGCACCGATTGGGCGTCGGTCGGTTCGGCGCGGTCGTAAAACTTGATCAGTTCCTCGATCTGGCGCAGTTGCGTCGCGTCGGCCCCTTGGACGAGGATCGAGTTCGTGTCCGATTCGGAGAGGATCTTCAACGGCCTGCGCTTCGACAACCGGGCACGGTCCTTCTCCGACGTGCCCTCGCGGCCATAGGTGTCGTAGTAGTCCCAGTACCACGGCGAACGCCGCTCTTCCTTCTTCTCCTCTTTGAAGACATCGCGCAAGATCGTCGCCACGCCCGAAGCCCACGCGTACTGAAGCTTAAAGATCCGGAAGTCGTTCGGCGACGCGGGGACCGACTGCGCCACAAGGTCCTCGAACCGGTCGAGCGCCTCGGGGTCGGACGACGAGACGATCAGCCGGCCGTCGGGGCCGCGGGTCACGGTGACCGGCGGCAAAGAGACTTGGGCCTGCCGAGTACCGCCGGGGCTTTCCGGCGCGACGGAACCGGCGGCGGCCGACTCGCCACGGCGGATTCGGCTAGCGGGGTCCGGCTCCGAGGCCCGCCAGGCACGCTCGGGCTCTGAAAGCCGCGGCGAGTCGGCCGGGTCGGCCTTGTCCTCGACGCCTTGGCCGATCGGAACCATCGCCACCAGGGGCGCCCCCGCTCTGGGCGGCTCTGGGTCGGCCATGCGCGGCTTCGCCTCGCGCGCCTTCCCGCCCGGGTCGGCCGAGGGTTTTGGGTGCTCACTCGGTTTCGGCTTCGGGCTCTCGGCCGGCTCGCCGTCGTCTTCGCTGGGAGGCGGAAGCACCAGCGGATTGGGGGCGATGCCGGGCCAGCGGCGGCGGATCCGCTCCAACAACTCATCGGTCTCCTTGCCCGGCGGCAGATCAAGCGTGCGCACGGTCGACCCGCGCCCCGCTTCGGCCGGCATCTCGCCCAGCTTGACGAGAAGCTGCTTGACCTCGTCCAGCTCGATCGGGTTGGCCTTCAACAAGAGCCGGTTGTTCTCGACATCGGCCTCGACGCGGAACTTGCTCTGGCTCTCGTCGGATTGGCCACGGCGGTCTTGCCCGAAGAAATCGAAGGGATAGTAGGACGATCGCCGGTTCTCCTTGGGCTTCTCGCCACCCATCATGAACTCGATCGTGCCGGCCACGTAGTCGGCCGGCAGGCGCCGCAGTTGGATGACCTCGAACTGCCGCTCGCTGCCGTCGAGTTTCTGGACCACCGCGCGGATCATCACGTGGTCCCAGGGCGGGGCATTGGCCACAATCGCCCGGTTCTTCTTGTCGACCTGAAGCCGTGTCGTCGGATCGAGATTGCCCAGTTCCTCGAGGGTCTTGACGATCGCCTCGGGGTCGATCGAGGCCAAGCGGTACACGTGGACGCGATTCATCGTGGTCGAGAGCGAGGCGTCGCGGTCCAGCGGCGCGTCGAGCCGCCTGACCGCCTCGGCCAGGATCGCCATCTTGTCGGGCGGGGCCACGGCGACGATGCTGTTCTTGCGCGCGTTGACGACCAGGTAGACTTCGGCCCGGGCCTTGAGCGGGGCGCCGGGTTGTGGCTGGCCCGGCTGGGGCTGCGGCTGAGGTCCGCCCGGACCGCCTTGGACCATCATCATCATGCGATGCTGCATTTCGGGCGAAGGCTGGCCCGGTCCGCCCGGACCCCGCATCGGGCTGCCGGACGGCGCCTCGAGGCCCACCAGCGCCCGGAGCTGCTCGTACACGTCGGTGGCCCGGGCGTGCTCGAGAACGAACTCGCGCACCAAGCGCTCTTGGCCTTGGTTCGATTGCTCGGCGTTCAGCAAGGCGTGGATCTCGCGGAGGTTCGCCACGGCATCCATCGCCTCGATGCGGTTGGTCGCGCGCAGCGCGGTGAGCTTGCCGTTCGGGCTGAGCATCGGCTTGAGTTCTTCGACGGCCGACTCGGCGACCATCCAGTCGAGCGGAAACGAGACCTTGACGAACTCGTAGGGGTCGCGCGCGGCAAGCTGCTCCGGCTCGACCCGCGGCACCAACCCCGGATTGAGCTTCTTGAGGTTCACCACCGAGAGGACCTCGCCCTGGGTCAAGAGCGTATAGCCGCGAGCCAGGAGGTGGCGGTTGATGAGGTCGCGGGTCTCGCGGACCGTGTAGGCCCGCTGGGTGCTGAGATTGAGGAAGTCGCCGGGCAGTTCTTGCCAGTCGAGGCTCATCCCCGAGACCTCGGCCAGCCATTCGAGCACAGCCGGCCACGGCTGCCCGCGAAAGTTGAATCGCAACCGGCCTTGGGCGTCGGGGCGGACGGCAAGCTCGTTGGGGTCCGGCGGCTTGGACGGCTTGGCGGGCCGCGCGATGCTCGGGGGCTCCTCGGCCTTGGAATCGCCGGGTTTGGCCTCCTTGCGCGGTTCGACCGAGGGCTTGCCCGGTTCGCCCATCGGCTTGCCATCGGGCCCCAGGCGCCGCCGTTCGGACTTGCCGGGTTCGGCGCCGGGGCCAGGCTGGGTCGGCGCGCTTTCGACCTTCACAACCGGACCGGGCGTCGCCGGGGTGACGCCCATGACCTGTTGTGCCACGGCGCGCGGCACCAGCGCGCAAATGCCCGTCAGCGCCACCACGATGAGCCGAACCGGCTGGAGCACCGACGTTCCCCCTTCTCGCCCGGCGGCGTTGGACCCCGTGCGCGGCCCCCAGGCGCCATTATCGTCGTTCGACCGGGAAAAGACAACAGGCCGCCTGGGCTTGTTCGGCCGCCGAGGCGGTGCCGCTATTCCATCTCTTCCACCGGCGCGAAGGGGTCGATCGATCGCCTCGCCTTCTTCTGGACCGTACGATACATCGGCAAGTGCCGGTAGTAGACCTCGAGCGTTATCAGGGCCATGCCCGTCGCATAAAGCCTCCCCCCCGCGGCGCCGTGATCGACCCCGTTCGGGTTCCAACTGCCTGTCCTGTGCCCGGTCTTCACCTGCGTGCGGATCAGGTGTTCCCTCATGCGGGCGTTCCAGAGATCGAAATCCTCGCCTTCCATATGGTGCAGCACTTGGGTGGCGTAATAGTAATAGTAGATCGGCCCCAGGTCGCTGCCGGATTCGGGGGGCAGGTTCTTCAGGATCTCTTTGCACCCGGCGGCCAGATCGGGATGGTCCTTCTTCCATCGGCCGAGGTACTGCCGAGTCAACAACCCGGCCGCCGTCAACGAGATCCTGGGTTTTTCGCCGGGTTGGTAGCAGTACTGCGATTTCTCGGCGCCTTCGGGTCCGGCGGCGCACGAATCGACGAATCGCTCGGCCCGCACCAGCGGATCGCTGCCGATCGTCATGCCGGCAAGCTGCCCGGAGCGAATCGCCAGAAACTGCCAGGCCACGGCCGACATATCGCCTTCTTGGCGCGGGGCATAGCGCCAGCCGCCGTTCTTGTGCTGGGCTTGCGCGATGAAGCGAATCGCCTTTTGGGTGGGCACCAGGAGGCGATCCTTCCACCGGTCGCCCGACAGCCCGTACGCCTCGCACAGCGCGATCGTGGCCGCCGCGTGCGCGTACATATTCCCGCTCAAGCGCCCGTCCTGGAGCGGATCCTTGCTGACGTTCTGACTTCGGACGAGGAACCCGATGGCATGTTGGACGCGCGACTGGTATTCCGCCAGCTCCTTCGGCTCCTCGGGACTGCGGTCGATGGCCACGCCGGCGCCCAGGAAAGGGAGCACGCCGAACGCCGTGCCGGCCACGTCGTCGTCGACGACTTTTTCCTCGAACTTGGCGTCGCGGCAGTCGCAGTGCTCGATGTCGGTGTCGTAGGCTTTCAGCGACCAACGGCCGTCGGGCTGCTGGTGCGCGGCCAGCCATTTCAAACCGCGCATCACCGCCGCCTCCGACTCGGGCGTGCCGCCGTACGCTTCCAACAGGGCCCGCTTGCTCTTGGCCGTCAAACGCCCGCCGAACGAGCCACGGCGCAAGAGCGGATCGTTGAGCATTTCGCGAGGCAGAAACCCCTCTCCCTCGCGGCGAACGCGAATGACGATCGGCTCGGACCGCGCGAGCGAACCTCCTTTGGCTTGAACCCGGGCCGTGCGCACCCGCTCTTTCGCGTTTTCGTCCGCCACGACCTCCAAGGCCACCGACTTCTGGTCCGGCGCCACGGTGGCGCGTGCGATGCGGACTCCCTCGGGCAGTTCCAACGACTCGATGTCCAACGGTCCAAGGTAGCTTCGCCGTTCGATGGGCAACTCGATCTTGCGCTTCTGGCCCGGTTCGAGCGTGACCACACGGAACGCCTGCACGCGAAACGGCGTGCGGTCGATGCGCACGGGCACCTCGACGGCCACGGTACGCCCCACCACCGTGCCCACCACCCGCACCGGCTGCTTCACGTCGGGCGCGTCGGCAGCCGCCGCAAGCTGGAGCTTCACCGAGTTCTGGTTCGCCTCGAGCCGGCCGACCTTGGCCGTTACTTTCGGCGGAACGCCCTCGACGCGCAGATCGAGCGGCCCTTGAAACTCGTTGCGGTGGACCGCAAGGTCGAGCACCGCGCTGCCCCCGGGCTGGAGCAAGACCTCTCTGGCCGGTTGGAAGGCAGGCACGAAGACCTTCGGAATCGTCAAGTCGAGACTCTTCTCGGCCTGGCCCGCGCCCACCTTGACCGCCACCTTGACCTTCGCCTTCGTTTCCTTGTCGCCCAGTTTCAGATCGGCTGCGAGTTCCAACGGGCCCTCGGCCTTATCGGCGGGCAGTTCAGGGCACTTGGAACGGACGCCTTCGGGCAGTCCGGTGACCTGGAACTGGGCTGGCCCGGTGTGGCCGCCGCGATGGACCTGGAGCTTGACCATCGCCGTCGTGCCCGGTTGGAGCGTCACGGGCGCAAGGTCGCCCAGCGTGACGGGCGCCGGCGGCGGGGGAGGCGGTGTCGCCGGCGCTGGGGCGGTGGCTGGCCCCTGGACGACCTTGGCTGGCGGCTCGGACTTGCCACAACCCCAGACCATGGCGGCGCCCACGACGAGGATCGTGGCCATCCCCACGTTGCCCGGCTCGCGCCGGGGCGACCCGACCGAACACTGACCATCGCGCCGCGCCATGATGCTCACGCCTGCACCTCCCGCTGGAAAAGAAAGGGGAAAGAATACCGATTGCCGGGATAAGTCGGTGGTTGATTCTTGCTTGCCCGACATGGCGGTGTCAAGACCCCTGCCCGGTCCTCGGCCGCGGGTCGCCAGGGGAGCATCCCGCTGCCCGGGCCGCGACGCGAAACGTGCTCCCGAAAGCGCGGGTGCCGAATCCTCCGATCGTCCCAACGCCCTTGCGTCGGGCCGTGCGACCGGTATATTGACATTCTTGACGTCGCGATCAGGTCTGCGCTGAGGGAGACTGGGATGGCTCAAGTCTGTGAGGTCTGCGGGAAAAAGCCCGTGGTCGGCAATGCCGTGACAACCCGCGGTCGCGCGAAATACCTCGGTGGGGTGGGTACGAAGATCACTGGCATCAGCCGGCGGCAGTTCAAACCCAATCTCCGCACGGTGCGGATCAGCACGCCCAATGGGACGCATAAGCGGGTTCGGGTGTGTGCGAAATGCCTCCGCAGTGGGGCTGTCACGCGGGTCGTGCGCAGCGCACCGTTCAAGCTTCCCCCTCTGCCGGGCCAAGAGAAACCAAAGATCGAGTCGGGTCAGGAGCAGCAGCCCAAGAAGCCCAAGGTCGAAGAGCTGATCGCCCAAGGCTACAAGGTTCGCAAGCGGAAGCGCAAGAAGGACCAGTAGCCGCCTCGCATCCCCAGGTCGGACCGATGGCGATCTCCCGCGCCGAAGTCGAGAAGGTCTCCCTCTTGGCCAGGCTGTTGCTCTCGGAGAAGGAGTTGGACACGATGACGGTCCAACTCGGGGCCATTCTCGATTACATGGATCTGCTCAACGAGATCGACACCAGCGACATCGAGCCGATGGCGCACCCCCGCGACGTGACGAACGTCTTCCGGGCTGACCAATGCCGGCCGAGCCTTGCGCGCGACGAGGCCCTGGCCAATGCCCCCCACCGCGACGCGGAGTGCTACTTGGTGCCCGCCGTCCTCGGCGAGATGTAGCGCCTTCGCGCCCGACATGGAGCCACCATGTCCTTGACCGATCTGACCGCCGCCGCACTCTTGGCGAAGCTTGCCTCGGGCGAAGTGACTTCGGCAGCGATCACCGAGGCGTTTCTGCGGCGGATCGAATTGCACGACGGCCAGGTGGGCGCGTTTTTGCGCGTGGACCGCGACTCGGCGCTTGCCCAGGCCGAGGCGATCGACCGCAGGCGGCGCCGCGGCGAGCCGGTCGGGCGCCTCGGGGGGCTTCCCGTGGCCATCAAGGATGTGCTCTGCACGCGGGGGCAGCCCACGACCTGTGCCTCGCGCATGCTCGAGACCTTTCGCCCGCCCTACGACGCCACCGTGATTGCCCGCCTCAAGTCCGCCGACGCGGTGCTGATCGGCAAGACGAACATGGACGAGTTCGCGATGGGCGGCTCGACCGAAAACTCGGCCTTTCGCGTGACGCGCAACCCGTGGGACCTCGCGCGCATTCCTGGTGGCTCGAGCGGCGGGGCGGCGGCCTGCGTGGCCGCCTCGATGAGCCCGCTTTCCGTGGGAAGCGACACGGGC
>DYLT01000095.1 GCA_020721945.1 Blastopirellula marina | reverse complement strand
CCTACGCGGCCTGGTGCTTCGAGCGGCGGGCCCAACTGCCGCCAGAATGGACGGCGGTGGACACCGCGGCAACCGAGAAGAAGGCCCGGGAGTTCCTTCAAGGCCGCTTTGAGGCGTGCTATCCGTTCCACCCGGCGACGCTATCGGTCTTCCAGCGAAAGTGGGCGGCGTTGGCCCAATTCCAGGCGACCCGCGGCACGCTGGCCATGTTGGCCCAATGGATTTCATGGGCGTTCCGGGAATCGCATGTCCAAGCGCGACGGGAATCGCTAATCACGCTCGGCTCGGGCCCGCTCGGCGATCCGGCATTCAAGAGCGTCGTGCTCGGCCAGCTCGGTGAATCTCGGCTGAGCACGGCGGTGGATACGGACATCGCCAGCGAGAACTCACACGCCCGGGCCTTGGACGCCGATAGCAAGGGCGCGCTGCGGGATATCCACCGGCGTGTGGGTGCTGCCATTCTGTTCGAGTCCTCGGGCGGTCAGCGCGACAAGGTGGCGCACCTGCCCGAGCTGCGATTCGCACTGGGGGAACCCGGTCTCGAAACGACTTCCATCGACAACGCGGCCGTCGCGCTGGAGGGCAAAGCGTTCTTCATCCAGCGGGTGGGGGCGGACGGGTTCAAGATTTACCACAAGGCAAAGATCGACAAGGCGGTCCACGACCGGCGTGCGTCGCTCGACGAGATGTCCGAGATCAAACCTGCCGTCCGCGATTTGGTGAGGCAGGAGTTCAAACGGGGGGCGAGTATCCCGGCAGAGTACTTCCCGGCCGATAGCACGGCGGTATCGGATTCACCGCGCCTCAGCCTGGTGGTGGTCGACCCTGATGAGCAGTGGACTGCCGAGGGCAACCTGCGCGATCGGATTGCCGATTGGACGACCAGCCGCGGCAAGTCGCCTCGCCTGTATCCCGGCGCGCTGGTGTGGTGCGTGGCGAAGCCGGGTCGCGACCTGCGCGACAAGGTCGAGATGTGGCTGGCCTGGCAGCGCGTCGAACGGGACGTGCGGGACGGCGTGCTCGGCGCCGATTACGAAAAGGCCGACCTGCGTGAGATCGAAGTCAAGGTCAACGATGCAGAAGAGCAGGCCAAGGATGAGGTGTGGGGCGGCTACCGATTTGTCGTGCTTGCCGACATATCCCACCCAAGCGGTTTGAAGGTGATCGACCTGGGGGCTGGCCATTCCAGCGGGTCGGAGACGCTGTGCGGCCGGGTGATTGCCGCGCTGAAGGCCGAGGCACTTCTGAACGAGTCGGTCGGCGCCGGCTACATCGACCGGAATTGGCCGCCTGCCTTCAAGGACACAGGCGCATGGCCTCTGGCCAGCCTGCGGCAAAGCTTCTTGAATGGGGCTCTGACACGGCTGCTCGATCCGGACACCGTGCTGCGCGGCAAGATCGTCGAGTTTGTCGGGCGGGGCGATTTCGGCCTGGCGTCGGGGCCCAAACCGGAGGGGACCTACGAGCGGGTGTGGTTCGACGAGCCTGTCCCATCGGACGAAGTGGCCTTTGAGCCGGGCGTCCTGCTGCTTAAGAAGGACAAGGCCGTAGCGATCAAGAAGCCGCCGGCCCCCACACCGCCCGAGGTCAGGCCGCCGGAACCACCGCCGCCGGAACGCGAACCGCCCCGCAGCGACGAACAAGAGCCCTCACCGCCGCCGGCCGCCACGCGGATCAGGGTCTCCGGCAGTGTTCCGCCGGAGTTGTGGAACCGGCTGGGGACCCGGGTGCTGCCGAAGCTGCGGTCTGGCCAGGAATTGAAGATCGGCGTGTCGCTGGAGGTCTCTGTGGACAGCCCATCGGCCGAGGGGCTACGCGCCGAACTGCGGCAGATCGTCCGCGATTTGGGGCTAGAGGGATCGATCAGCGTGGGATGAAAGAGGAAGCACGCGGAACCCTCGTAACCATTCCCGGTGAACGGTCGCGGAGGTCAGTGTTGTGGCGGTTTGTGTAAAGCGTCGCGTTGACGATCGGCCCCGGTTCGGGCGATCCTGGCGGTGTGCCCGTCGCGATCGAGCCGCAGGTCGCACGGTGCGGGACGGTCTGGCACGCGGAACTCGAGGCCTGAGGTCTCGAAGTTCTGGTAGCGCTGGGGCACGGCGGTGGCGCGGCGGATCTCGACCTTGGCCCGGGCGTCGACCTCGATGGTTTGCGGCTTTGCGCCGGCCAGCAGGAACTTTCGCGTGTTGCCCGAGGTGAGCTGTTCGATGGTCGTTCCGGCCGGGACGGCCGCCAGCACGGTCTCTGCCTCGCTGGCGTCGTTGGAGTCGAGACGCACCAGGTAATCCCACCGGGGTTCGACGCGCACGCGGTAGCGAGTGCCGGCCGGGGCGCCGCCGGCCCGTTGTTTGGTGCCGAATTCGTATCGGCCATCGGGTCCGGTCGAGAGTTCGGCGTCGAGCGTATCGCGGTCGGTATCGAGCACCACGACGGCGCCCACGACGGGCTGTCCGCCGAGCGTCACCTTGCCGCCGAAGGGCAGGTACTCGGTATCCTCGGAGAACCACGCGTAGAGTGCCATCATGGTCACCACCAAGAGCGCCGAGGCGACGCGGAAATCCAACAACCCGCGCCCCGTTTTCTCGTCGCGGCGTAGGGCCTGCCACGGCGAGGGCCACACCAACGCCTCGCTCTCGGCCGTGTGCTGGTGGGGAAACACCAGCGACGCGAGGACGAGAAAGACCGACTCGGCCGCGAAGAGCAGGAAGGCCATGAAGAGGCTGTTGATGCCCAGGAACTGGGCAACCGGTCCGCTCGGATCGGCCAGCGTGCGGCCGTCCTCGGTGGCGATTTTGGCCAGCGAGATGCACAGCCCGACGAGCGAGCCGCCGATGAGGGTCCAGAACGCGGCCTTGGCCGAGGCCCGGCGCCAGAACACGCCCCAGAGGAAGACCACGGCCGTGGGGGGCGCCACGGCGGGGAACACATCGACCATTGCCTGGAAGATCGTGGTCTTGCTGCGCGCCAGCACCATCGACCAGCCGATCGCCACGAGCATGGCCACGAACGTGGCCACGCGGCCGATCCACACCAGGCGCCGGTCGTCGACGCCCGGGCGCCATCGCTTGTAGATGTCGTAGCTGAACAGCGTTGCGATCGAGTTCAGGGCCCCGGCCACGGTGCTCATCAACGCCGCCAGCATCGCCGCGATGACCACCCCGCGCATCCCCGGCCAGAGAATGGCCTTGATCAAATGGGTATAGGTCTGGTCGGTGGCGGGCGAGCCGTCGGGGTTCGTGGGCAAGGGGGCGATGATCCCCTTGTTGACCAGCCCCAGGGCGATAATGCCCGGCAGGACGAACAGGAAGACCGGCAAGATCTTGATGAACCCGGCGAACAAAGGTCCGAGGCGGGCGTGATTCTCGTCCTTGGCTCCCAGCACGCGCTGCACGATCGTCTGGTCGGTGCACCAGTACCAGATGCCCAGCACGGGATAGCCCAAGAATACCGCGTACCACGTCACGCCCGTCGGGTCGGTGCTCGGCCGGAGGATCGAGAGGTTCACCGGGTGGACGCTCTCCTTCAGGCCCGTCCAGCCGCCGATCAGGTTCAACCCGATCAGGGTAATGCAGATCGAACCGGCCAGGAGGATGATCGTCTGGAGCGACTCGGTCAGCACGACGGCCAACAGGCCGCCGACGATCGTGTAAACGGCCGTCACCGCGCAGAGGCCGAGGATCGTGCCGAAATGGACCCAAGGGCCCGAGGGGTTCTCCATGAACGAAGGGAGGATCGTCCCTTCGAGCACGATCGCCCCCGTGTGGAGCGAAAACCCAATGTGGACCATGATGGCCGAGAAGATCGACAGCACGGCCAAGTAGTTGCGGCTGCCGGGGCTATAGCGTTTCTCCATGAAGTCGGGCAGCGTGGCGACCTTCGCCCGGAGGTAGAACGGGGCGAAGAACAGGGCCAGGACGACCAGGGTGAAGGCCGCCATCCACTCGTAGTTGCCGTAGGTCAGGCCCGAGGTGAAGCCGTTCTGGGCGAAGCTGACCAGGTGGATGGTCGAGATGTTCGTGGCGAACAGGGCCAGGCCGATCATGACCCAGGAGAGCGACTTGCCGGCGAGGAAATAATCGCTGCCCTGAGCCCCTTTGCGGCGGAACCACGCCCAGCAGCCTAGACCCACAATACCCGCCAGGTACGCCACGATGACGGCCAGATCGAGCCCGCTGATCGTGAGGCTGGTCTTGACCGTGTGGACCGCCGGTTCACCCATGAGACGCTCCGGTTCGCCAAGACTTGGGGGACACGAAGCCTTGAGGGTAGCACACCGGCCCGATGGCGGCAAGAAACGCGCCGTCTGGCGACGCTAGAACGGCACGATCGGCCGCCGCTTGCCATCACCACGCGAAATGCGCGAAAGCCTTGTTGGCGTCGGCCATGCGGTGGACGTTTTCGCGTTTGGTGTAGGCCACGCCTTCGCGGTTGTAGGCGGCCATCAGCTCCGAGGCGAGCTTCTCGTGCATGGGCCGGCCCTTCTTCTCGCGGCAAGCTGCCAGGATCCAGCGGATGGCCAACGACAGTTGGCGATTGCGGTTGACTTGCATCGGCACCTGGTAGCTGGCCCCGCCGACGCGCTTCGAACGCACCTCGATGTTCGGCTTGACGTTCTCGACGGCCGTGGTGAAGACTTCCAACGGATCCTTGTCGGGGAGCTTCTCCTTGATGATGTCCAGTGCGTCGTAGAAGATGCGCTGGGAGACGCTCTTCTTGCCGTTCCACATCATCGAGTTGATGAACTTGCTGGCCAGGACCGAGCCGAACTTCGGATCGGGGCCGAGTTTCTCTTTGCTGGCGGTGATCTTACCCATCGTGGTATCCTGTCTCGAAACCCGACACGGCGGGGGTTACTTGCTGGCAGCCTTCTTGGCGCCCTTCTTGGCCCCGTAGCGGCTCCGCGATTGCTGACGCCCGTCGACGCCTAGCGCGTCCAGCGTACCCCGGACCACCTGATACCGGACGCCCGGCAGGTCGCGGATGCGCCCGCCGCGAACCAGCACGATCGAGTGCTCCTGGAGGTTGTGCCCTTCCCCCGGAATGTAGACCGTCACCTCCTTGCCGTTGCTCAGGCGAACCCGAGTGATCTTGCGCAAGGCCGAGTTCGGCTTCTTGGGTGTCATGGTCTTCACCTGAAGACAGACCCCCCGTTTTTGCGGGCAACGGTCGAGCACCGGAGCCTTCGTCGAACGGTGCTGCGAGCGACGCTTCTTCCGGACGAGCTGGTTGAATGTCGGCATTCGGTAAACCCAGGAGTCTCTGTTAGTTAAGGCGCTCGGCCAAGGCCACTCGATGGGCGAAAGCACTTAAGCATACCCAAAGCCGAGGGCTCGTCAAGTGGTACCTCGGGCTTGTGTCTGGCAAGACCGGCGCTATCATGGTGTCTGCCCCAAGAACCCTTGGCCCAAGGAGAAACGCCGTGCCTCGGCTCTTCGGCTTGCTGTCTGGGTTGAGTTGCCTGTGGGTGCTGGCTGGCCAAAGCCTGCGTGCCGGGGATTGGCCGCAATGGTGCGGCACCCCGGGCAAGAACATGGTGTCGCACGAGACCGGCCTGCCCGATTCGTTCGTCCCGGGGGTCAAACGCGGCGCCGAGCGGACCATCGATCTGGCCACGTCGAACAACGTGCGGTGGGGAGTCAAAATCTGCGATGCCTTCTACTCGACCCCCTCGGTCGCGGGCGGCAAGATCTTCATGGGTGGCCTGGAAGGGACCCACGGCGTGTTCGTCGGTCTCGATGAGGCGACGGGCAAGCTGCTGTGGAAATGGGAAGCCCCACCGCGAGCCGTGCCCAAGGAAATCGACGGCTTCCACATCGGCATCGGCGTGATCCCCCACCAGATCGGCGTCTGTTCGACCGCCGCCGTGGAGGGAGACCGCCTCTATTTCGTTTCCAACCGGTTCGACGTGGTGTGCCTCGATGCCCGAGGCCAGCCCTCGGGGGCCGAGGCCGGCAAGGCGCGCGTCGTGTGGACCTACGATCCGTGGACCGAGTTGGGCGTGTTTCCCTGTGACGCGGCCAACGGCTCGCCGCTGATCGATGGCGACCTGTTGTACGTACCCACGTCGAACGGCATCGACCACAACACGTTCCAGAACCCCTACCGCGAGAAAGAGCGCAAACTGCCTGCCCCCAACGCCCCCAACATCATCGTGCTCGACAAGCGCAACGGCCGCCTGGTCGCCACGGACGAGGCGCCCATCACGCGGCACCTGCTACACGGGCAGTGGTCGTCGATGTCGTTGGGCCACGTGGGAAACCGCAAGCTGCTGTTCTACGGCGGCGGCGACGGCGTCTGCTACGCCTTCGAGGCCCTGGCATCGGTCCCGGAAAAGCCAACCCGGCTGAAGACGGTCTGGCACTGCGACTGCATTCCGCCCGAGTACAAAGACACCGCCGGCCTCGACTGGGTCACCCACTTCTGTCTCGGCGACCGCCGGGTGCGCGGCACCTGGAACAAGCACGACGGGACCTTTGCCGGCGAGAGCGAGATCATTGCCACCCCGGTGTTTCTCGACAATCGGGTGTACGTGGCCATCGGCCGCGATCCGGCGCACGGTCGCGGTCGCGGGGCCCTGCACTGCATCGACGCCACGAAAACGGGCGATATCTCGAAAACCGGCAAGATCTGGACCTACCAGGGGCTCGACCGCACCCTGTCGACGGTCTCCATCGCCGGCGGACTGCTGTTCATCTCGGACGTGGCGGGCCGGCTCCACTGCCTCGATGCCCAGACCGGCAAACCCTACTGGGTCCACGAAACCCGGTCGGAAGTGTGGGGCTCGACCCTCGTGGCCGATGGGAAGGTCTACATGCCCACGGCCAAGGGCCTCTGGGTGCTTGCCGCGGCCAAGGACCTGAAGGTCCTCAGCCGGATCAACCTCGGCGCCAAAGTCGACGCCTCGCCGGTGGCGGCCAACGGGGTCTTGTACGTCGCCACCAGCGCGGGCTGGCTGTGGGCCGTCCGGTCGCAACCGGCCAACCCGTGAGCTTTCGCGGGACGCGGGCCGATTGTACCGCGCGCCACGCCCCTTTATAATCCGCGCCGTCCCCACCCAACGCGGAGCAGCCCCATGGCATCGACGTGGGCACAGGTCTACAACCCTTTCGGCATGACGTGGCTGTCGGCCTTGGTGGCGGGAATCCCGATCCTGGTGCTCTTGGGGCTGTTGGCATCCGGGGTGTCGGCGCCCCGGGCCGCGGTGGTGGGGCTGGTCTCGGCGCTGGCCGTGGCGGTGTTCGCGCATCAGATGCCCGTCGTACCCGCGCTGGCCGCGGCCGGATATGGGGCGTGTTACGGGCTGTTTCCGATCGGTTGGATCGTCTTTGCGGCGGTCTTTTTGTACCACTTGACGGTGCGGTCCGGGCAGTTCGAGATCGTCAAGCGCTCGGTGGCCGCGGTCTCGCCCGACCGGCGACTGCAGGCCCTGTTGATCGCCTTCTCGTTCGGGGCCTTTCTCGAAGGGGCCGCCGGGTTCGGCACGCCGGTGGCCATCTCGGCGGCGCTGTTGATCGGGCTGGGGTTCACCCCGCTGTACGCCGCGGGTCTGGCCCTGTTGGCCAACACCTCGCCCGTGGCCTTCGGCGCCCTGGGAACGCCCATCGCCGCGCTGGCGAAGGTCTCGGAGATCGACCCCTTGCTCTTGAGCCAGATGGCCGGCCGCCAGTTGCCCTTGTTCTCGCTGGCCATTCCGGCGTGGCTGGTGTTCGTGATGTCGGGCTGGAAGGGGCTCAAGGGCTGCTGGCCCGCCGTCCTCGTCTGCGGCAGCAGCTTCGCCGCGATTCAGTGCGCGGTGGCGAATTTTCACGGCCCGATGCTGGTCGATGTGGCGGGGGGCCTCGGATCGCTGGTGGCGACCGCGGTGTTCTTGAAGTTCTGGAAGCCGCGCGAGGTCTGGCACTTTCCCGACGAGCCCCCCCACGAAGTCCGGGCCGAGGTGGTGCCGCCCACCCGGGCCCAAGCGGCCTATGCCTGGACGCCGTGGATCGTCCTTTCCGCGATGGTCTTTCTCTGGGGCTGGCCCTCGTGGAAAGACACGCTCAACGGCGGAAAAGAACAACCCAATTGCCTCTACGGCATTAGCGAGCTGAAGTGGAAAGTGCCCTTCCTGCACCAGGTGGTCCGGCGGGTCGAGCCCGCGCCCGGTGCGCCCGGCTGGTGGAAGGCCGCCGACCAGCCGGAGGACGTCTACTACGACTTCAACTGGCTTTCGGCCACGGGCACGGCCATCTTCCTGGCGGCGGTGTTGGCCGCGCTGTGGCTGCGGATCGGGGTGCGCGCGTTCTTCCACCAGTTCGGCGAGACGCTGTACAAGGTGCGATGGGCCCTGGCCACGATCGCCTGCATGCTGGCGATTGCGCGCACGACGACCTATAGCGGGGCCGACGTGACCCTCAGCGCGGCGTTCACCTGGACCGGCTGGTTCTATCCGTTTTTTGCCCCGCTGTTGGGCTGGCTGGGCGTGGCCCTGACCGGCTCGGACACCTCGGCCAATGTGCTCTTCGGCAACCTTCAGCACGTCACGGCGAAACGTCTGGGACTCGATCCGGTGCTCATCGTCGCCTCGAACAGCACCGGCGGGGTGATGGGCAAGATGATCGACGCCCAGAGCATCGTCGTGGCGGCCACGGCCACGGGCCAGCCCGGCGGCGAAGGCCAGATCCTGCGGTTCGTCTTCTTCCACAGCCTCGCGCTGGCGGCCTTGATGGGGCTTCTGACGCTCCTCCAGGCGCACGCGCTGCCGGGCATGATCCCCTCGCCCTGACGGTTACGCCAGCGCGTGCAGGCGCCGCCGCACAAGGCGCACGATCTCGCCGACCCAGAGCACCACCGAGGTCGCGGCGAAGATGGTCAACCACTCGACGGCCGACAGGGGCACCGTGCGGAAGATCTCCCCGCCGAACTGCACCAGCAGGATCTGCCCCACCAGAATCGCCGCGGCGATCACCAAAAACGCCTTGTTTTCGGTCAGCCGGCGGAACGCCGAATGCGATTGGCCGAGACACCGGGCGTTGAACAGGTTCCAGAACTGAAGCATCACGAAGGTCGTGAAGAAGACGGTCAGTTCCCAGCGTGTCACCTTCCCGTCGCCGAACACCGCGCCGCCGGACGGGCCCCCGGAGGCCGCCCCGGCGGGAAGGTCGCCCATGGCGTTACCCTCGATCCACAGCAAGAAGGCCACCAGGACCGCGATGAAGATCCCGCCGGTGACGAAGATGTACCTGGCCATCGTGGGCGTCACGATGAAATCCTTGGGGTCGCGCGGCGGCCGGTCCATGACGCTTGGGTGCGGCGGCTCGGTGGCCAGCGCCAGCGCGGCGAAGGTGTCCATGATCAGGTTGACCCAAAGCATCTGGGTTACCGTAAACGGCAAGTCGATGCCGATGAACGGGCCGAGGAAGGCGATGCCCAGGGCGGCCACGTTGATCGTGAGCTGGAAGAGGATGAACCGCTGGATGTTCTCGTAGAGCGACCGGCCCCACATCACCGCATTGACGATGCTGCGGAACGAGTCGTCCAAGAGCACCA
This sequence comes from Blastopirellula marina, assembly GCA_020721945.1. GTDB lineage: Bacteria > Planctomycetota > Planctomycetia > Pirellulales > Thermoguttaceae > JANLFZ01. The sequence continues at coordinate 6,878 of DYLT01000095.1, read as the reverse complement.
CGTCGCTGGCCTCCTTGGCCACCGAGGTGCCCGTGATGCCCATCGACAGCCCGACGTTCGCGTAATTCAGGGCCGGGGCGTCGTTGATGCCGTCGCCGGTGACGGCAACCACGTGGCCCTTCGACTGGAGCAGGCGCACGAGCCGGAGTTTGTCCATCGGCTTGGCGCGCGAGAGGATGGCCAGAGCGTCCATCGTCTCGACGACCTTGGCATCGTCGAGGCTGCGAAAGTCCGGGCCTGTCAGGTGATGCTCGCCCGGCTCGGATGTCAGGCCGATCTGCCGCCCGATTTCCTGGGCGGTCTCGGGATTGTCGCCCGTGACGATCTTCACCTGGATGCCGGCGCGGCGGCAGAGCTGAATGGCCTCGGGGACCTCGGGCCGCACGGGGTCGGCAATGGCCGCGAACCCCAGCCAGGTCATGCCCGTCGCGGCCCTCTCGAGGTCGGGATCGACCTTCTCGTCGGCAACCATTCGGTAGGCGAACCCCAAGGTGCGCATGCCCCGCTGCTGGTAGCCGCGCAACTGCGTCTCGATTTGGTCGGCGTGGCGGCCGATGGGTGAGATGCCTTCGTCGGTCAGCACGTGGGTGCAGCGCGCCAAGACGACCTCGGGGGCTCCCTTGGCATGGACCACGTAGGCGCTTGCGGCTGGCGAAACGCCCGCCGTGGCCATGTACTTGTGTTCGGTCGAGAACGTCCACTGGCGGACCAGCCGGAACTCGCCCCGGGACACCAGGTAATCGACCTCCTGCTCGTCGAGCCACAACAACAAGGCGCACTCGGTGGGGTTCCCCAAGGGCACGGGCGGGTTGCCAGGATGGCGCCCGAGGTTCGCCGTGGAGTTCGCGGCGATCGCCTCGGCCACGAGCCGCCGAGTCGCCTCGGGGACACGGCCATCGACCAGCGCCCCGCCGGGCAGCGCCGGAAAGACCAATTCGTGCACGCGCATCTCGTTCTTCGTCAGCGTGCCGGTCTTGTCGGAACAGATCACCGTCGCCGCCCCCATCGTCTCGCAAGCGTGCATCTTGCGCACGAGGTTGTTCGTCGCCGCCATCTTGCGCATGCTGTAGGCGAGGCTCAGGGTGACGCTCATGGCCAGGCCCTCGGGCACGGCCACGACGATGATCGTCACGGCAATCATGAAATAGAGCAAGAGCTTGCGGGCCGCTTCCTCGGGCAACCACTCGGAAGGGGCCAGCGAGAGCCACCCCAGAAGCCATCCGACCGTCACCCCGGCGGCCAACACCACCGCGCCCAACGCCGCCGTCCCCAACCATGCCAAGAACCGCCCCCGACGCTTGCGCCGGCGAGCCGATTCATCGTCGCCCTCGTCGTCCTCCTCACCGAGCCACGCCGGACGTTGGACCTTCTTGCCCAACAGCTCCAAGGCGTCGTACACGATCGGCAGCCACACCTTGACCAAGGCCAGAAGCACCGCGACCGCCAACACGCAGAAGAAGTACCATTGCGAGCCGGCCAACGCCATCTCGCCGGTCACCAGCCCGTGGACCACCAACGCCACGTAGGTCAGTCCGGCGATCAGGAACCCGAACACGCCGATCACCTTGCTGAGCCGCTCGAGCTGGGCATTCAGCGGGGTCTGCTCGCCGGTCTGTTCGGCGGCGGCGCGGGCGGTCTTGCCGATCTCGGTGGCGTCGCCGACCGCCGTCACCCGGATCGTCCCATGCCCATCGACCACCACGGTTCCCCGCATGACCCGATCGGGCTCGTAGGTATGCACGCTTTCGTCACGTTGCCTGGCGTGCGCGCCAGCCACCTTGGCGACGGGGTGGGATTCGCCCGTGAGCCTCGCCTCGTCGACCTGAAACGAAATCGCCTCGAGCACCTGGCCGTCGGCAGGCACTTCGTCGCCGGCGGCCAGCAGAACCACGTCGCCTACCACCAGATCGCGCTTGGGAACCTGGGTGAAGGCGCCGTCGCGAACGACTTGCACCGGCGCGTCGTCGCTCGACTTGCTCAAAAGGTCGAACTCCTTGCTGGCGTGGTACTCGTTCCAGAACGCCAGACCGGTGGCCAAGAGAATCGCGAGGACGATGCCGATTCCCTCGACGTACTTCCCGTCGCTGATCCCCACTACCATGGCGATCGCCGCGGCGATCATCAAAATGCGGATCACCGGATCGTCGAACTTCGCCAGGTACAGTTTCCACCACGGGTCGCGCGGGGGCGGCGTCAGCACGTTCACGCCGTGCTGGCGCCGGCTGGCCTCGACTTCTTGCCGAGTCAGGCCTTTGAATCGAAGCGCGCGCGGCGGTTTCAACGTTTCTTCGGGTCGGGACATCATCCAGCATCGCGGACCGGGGTGTAGCGGCTGCCCCCAAGAATCAGCTTACCGCGCCCAGGCGTCTGGCCCAAGTCGATCTCGCGCGGAGCGCGAGAGAGAACCAGCGCGCCACGCGCGTTCCGCTAGGACCTCTGCAACAACTCCAACAGCTTGCGGTCGAGCTGGTGCCCATGCCAGTCTTCGTAGGCGATGTCCTTGCGGCCGGAGTCGAGAATGCCGAACGAGCCGCGGAAGTTCCACAGGGCGTAGCCGATGCCGTGCCCCTTGAGCACCTCCATCACGTCGGTCAACCAGGCCATGAAGACCGGATAGGGCGTGCGGTTGAAGCAGCCGCACTCGCCGCAGTGGACGCCGATGCCCTTGCGGGCCAGCTCGGCCCACGGGGCAAAACGCGCTTCGAGCTGCTTGCGGCCTTGCCGCACCGAACCGTCCTGGTTGCGGATCGGCCACTCGGGCGCGGGGAACGTGCCCTTCCGGTCGACCCACGACGCGCGGTAGTGGCTGATCTGCGCCGGCCAGTATGCGTGGACGCTCTGGGCCACGCCGGTGGGGATCATCTCGGGCACGGTCTCGTCCCCCACGCTCAGGCCGTCGATCAGAATCAGCCGCTTCGGGCTATGGCGGCGGATCGCCTCGATAGCCCGGGTCATCACGCGGCAGTAGTCTTCTCGCGTCATGTAGTCCTTGCGCGGGGTGGGGGCCTCGTTGACCAGGTTGAAGCTCAATTCGGCCGTGGACACGTCCTTGTATCGTTGGGCGAAGAGGTCCCAGTGGAACACAAAGGCCTCCTGGGCACGCTCGTCGCGCCACAGGACCAGCGGCTCGCGTTCCGGGTTGTTGATGCAGTAGCCCGGCGCGCGGTGAAAGTTCAGGCTCAGGTGCAGCTTGTACTTGCGGCACAGATCGACCGTGCGATCGACCCTCGCCAACAGGCTCTGGTCGATCTTGAAGAGATCGTCGGGCGAGAGCTTGCGGGTCTGCCTCCAGTCGGAGGCGATCCACAGCCAGTAGTCCATGGGCAGGCGGACGAAATCGAACCCCCAGTCGCGGATCCAGCGGAGATCGTCCTCGCGGACCATGCCCTGCCCCTCCTCGCCGCGGCTTAGGGCCTGGAAGAAATTCGTGAGGTTGAATCCGCGCCATCGCGGAATCGCCGTCTGGGCCGGCCTGGCCTCGGCCGCCCGGACCTCGATCGTCGAAATGCCCGCGGCCATCGTCGCCGCCCCGAGGGCCGCCGTCTTCAAAAAATCGCGCCGACTGGTCGAATGGGTCATGGGGGTCTCCTTGCGCAATGCAACCTGGCATCGCCAGCATATCGGTTCCGGCCTCCTCGAGCAACGCCGCCGTAACACCCACCCGAGGCGCCAGCGAGGACCGCAGCCCCTGCTGACCCGCGCTTGCGCTTCGGGTTCGTATGCGGGTGGCCCTCGTTAGCGCGTCGCATGCGTATCGGCCTCGATGCAGATCCAGTTCGCCCCGTTGCCGGCCAGCCGGACCGTCAGTTCCAGGCGGCCGTCGGCCGATACCTGGTGCGAGTGCTCGCCCGTCGATCGCAGCCTGGCAAGCTCCTCGATCTTACGGATCCTGTCGGCCGGGTAGGCCCTGGGCGCATTCATCCCCAACAGCACAGCCATTGCCTTGTCGCGTACCGCGGCGTCGTCGGATCGTTGGTAGAGCCGGAAGACCGACCCGGCCGCCTGCGCCGCGGCTTGGCCCAGGGCCGCCAGGCGTTCCAGCCCCGCAAGTTGCTGCGGGCGCGAACCGCTTTCCACCAGGCGCAGGGCGTCTTCGAGGCGAGCGATGTCCGCCGTGGCTTGGTCGAGGAGTTCATCGCGCAACGGGCGTCCCAGGTGGAAGTAGGAATTGTGGTCCTTGTCGAAGCGGTATTCCGCGACACGGACCATTCCCGGCTCGAGGCCCGCCAGACGAAGCGTCACCTCGAACTCGGCCTCCGAGCGCGATTCGGTATCGAGCGCGTGGTGCGCGTAAAACAAGACATACAGCCTGCCGTCGACCCGCGAGGCGAACCCGCTGGCCACGTGGCCGCCGACGGTCCGTTCGGCGAGCACCCAGAACTGCGGGCCCATGCGGGCGACGAGCCCGAGGAAGTGGAGGATAGGCATGGCCACGGTCACGGTGCGGTCGGCCTTGCCGTCGCCGTTGTCGTCGACCGCGATCGCCCGGACGCAATCGTTGCGGCCCTCGAAATTCCGGATCGGCCAGGGCCAGAACGTGAGGATCGACTCGCCGAAGGCGTATCGCGGGTCCTGGGCGGCTTGGCTCAACAGCCGTCGCGCCACGTCGGCGCACCAGGTCGGAAAGTAGCCGTTGCCGAGGTAGCTGTCGCCATAGGCGGGGTCGGGCGGGCAGTCCCACCCCGGGCACGACTCGTGCGAGTTGACCCACAGCCTGGCGTAGTACTCGGGGTCGATCTTGAGAGCCATCTCCTTGGCCCGGATCAGTTTCGCCGCCATGAGTTGGGAACGGTTGTAGGCGTGGATCGACAGAAAATCGCACGGCGAGCCGCGCCCGCGGTGGGCCCGGCAAAGCGATTCGACCCGCTTCGACCGTTTTCCCTCGAGTCGCGGGTCGGCAAACGTGGCATTGGCCGGAAGTGCCCCCGGGGCCTCGGCCCGCGGCGAGCAATGGGCCAAGAACTCGCGCAGGCGCAGGTTCGTGCCGAAGATGCCTCCGAGCTCCAGTCCGCCCACGAACACCCGTTGCGCGTCGTAGCCGTGGTCTTCGAACGCCCGAAGGATGCCGTCGACCGTGTAGTCGTAGAACTTCTGAAGCTCGTTCCAGTCGGATCGCCAGAAGTGCCCGATCAGGTCCGGTTCGTTGAACACGCTCCAAGGGAACGTCAAGGCCGCGTCGCCGTAGCGCTGGATGATGTGGCTGGTGATGGCGCGGGTCGCTTCGTGCAGCTCGACGTAATCCTTGGCCGTGGTCCAGTTCCGGCCGTCCATGGAAAGGTCCCCGGGGGCATCGGCGAAGTTCGGCATGAGACGGCGCCGGAATTGCCGGTGGGCGAGGTCCCATTCGCGGTCGAGCCGGCCCCAGTAATACACGGGCGTGCCGCTGGGGCGGAACTTGCGCAGGTAGCAGCCGCCCGGCGGGAAAAGCCCCGGGGCGTTGGGGTCCTCGGTGCGATGCAGGGGCCCGGCGTAGGCGATCTTCCAGCCGCCGGCCGGCGTATCGAACGCCGTCACCAGCACGGTGCGCTGGACGTCGTCGGCCCGCACGACCTTCGCCCGGGCGTCGTGGATGCCATCGGCGATGAGCACTTCGTCGCCCGGATGGTAGTCGGCGCTCGGGGGCCTGCCGGAAGGGATGCCGTACTGCGCGTGGCCGAAGAAGTCCTCGACGCGAAGCAGCACGCCGTCGGGGCGCTTCTCGATGGCCGCGATCCGCCGGGTCTCGCGCTCGCGCACGAGGTTCGGCAGGTTACGCGACAGGAACGCCGGCTGGTGCTCCATGCCGGTCATCCAGAAGTCGCGCTGGAGGCTAAAAGCCCAAGGCGCGCTGTTGCGCACCGCTTCCATCAACCGATAGGTCGGCACGCGGTTGGCGGCGCTGGTGCAGAACCCGGGGCCACAGAAGCCGGTGAAGAACCCGCCGTGCCAACGAACGGTGGGCGACGCGAGCGAGAGATCGAATCGCAGCGGATGCGTCTTGGGCGCCGCCTCGGTCGTGAATTGCCACGTGCCCTCGCCAGCCGGCAGCAAGGCTCCTTCGCGCGACCGGCCACTCACGCGGATCGTGTAGCGGGTGGACGGAAGCAGACGGCGTTGCGAATCGACGTAGACGATCAGCGAGGTACCGCGTTTGGGATCCTTGCCGGGCAAGAAGCTAGCGCGATACCCCTCGGCCGCCCGCCGGCCCGGCCGCAAGACAGCAAACGCCGCCTGGCCCTCCGGCTCCAGCTCGATGCCGACCGAGTCGGGCAGGACCGCGTCGGACGAGTTGCCCTGGTCGACGCCCAGCTCGACGTAAAAGGTCGTCAGCAAGGGGACATGCGCTTGCCCCCGGGCAGGCCGGGGGCTTCCGTACGGATCGTGGGGCTTCGCAAGCAGCCGCAGTTCGGCACCCAAGACCGCATAGCCAGCGGCCAGGCACAGCGCTGCGCCAAGAAACCACTGTAAGCGAAGCATCGAGGCATCCTTCCAGGCTGTTGCGCCCATCGAGGATCGAGAGGGGGCGCCTTACGGTTTTGTAGCTTCCCGAGCGAGGGCATCGAGGACCGGTTGCAGCCGGGCGATGCTCTCCTCGAGGGTGCCGCAGGCGGCCGGCGCCTCGGCCAGACGGTCCTCGTCGCCGAGAGCTTCCAGTCGCGCCGCGGTCTGGGCAACCTCGCGCGCGCCGAGGTTCGCCGCAGCGCCCCGGATCGCATGGGCAAGGCGGCGCACCGCCGCGCCATCGCCCCGCGCCGCGGCCTCGCGGCCGGCGAGGACAGCTCGCGCGAGCGCGACGAGCTCGGCGCGGCGCGCGCGCACGTCGATCGCGGCGAACCAGCGGCGCTCCGCCTCGTCGCGATCGAGCACGTCGAGGAACTGCTGCTGCTTCACGTGGCTTC
>DYLT01000474.1 GCA_020721945.1 Blastopirellula marina | reverse complement strand
CGGGCGAGATTGTTGAACCCGGCATCGAGCAGGTAGAACGGGTTCGGCCCCTGGCGCTTGACCGCCCGGATCTCGGCCACCAGGTAGCCGCTCTCGGCGACGACATACCGGCCGGGCTCGATTTCCAAACGGATCGGATGGCCGAACCGCGCTTCGAGGCGCTTGCGCATCGCGTCGCACACGCGGAAGTACGCGTCGAGGTCGACGTAGGTCTGATCGGCGCGGTAGGGGATGGGCAGTCCGCCGCCGACACTCAGCCAGCGCACGTTGCGCCCTGCGACCAGGGCGGCGGCCTCGAGCGCCTGGCAGACCTGCGAAAGGTGCGCAAGATCGCTTCCCGAGCCGATATGCACGTGCAGCCCTGCCACGCCCAGCCCGTAGTGCTCGGCGCGAACCAGGCACTCGCCGAGCTGTTCGTGCCAGATACCGTGCTTCGAGCCGTCGCCGCCGGTGTTCGTCTTGCGGCTGTGGCCGTGGCCGAAGCCCGGGTTAACGCGCAGCGTGATCTCGCGGCCCGGGGCCAGGCTGCCGTACTGGTCGATCATGTCGGGCGAGCCGCAGTTGACGTGGAGGTTCTTCTCGAGGACCAGGTCGAGCGCCGGGCGGTCAAACACGTCGGCCGTGTAGACGATCGGCGGCGGATCGCCCTGGGGCGCGTACCCGGCCCGCAGCGCCCGGTGGATCTCGCCCGCGCTGACCGCGTCGACCAGCGCGCCGCACCGCCGCACCAGATCGACGATCGCCAGATTCGAACAGGCCTTCTGGGCATACCGCACCACGTCGAACGCCCGGAGGTCTCCCAGGCGCTCGACAATCTTCGCGGCGTCGTAGAAGAACGTGGGGGTGCCGAACTGCCGGGCAAGCTCCACCACGGAGAAACCCGCAATCTCGGTCCGGAAGTTACTGAAGACAGGGGGCTTGGGCATGGCAAGGCGCCGCAGGGTACCGGGAAACGACTGGCCTCTTACCATAGCGGATGGCGCCGCCGGTGCAAAGCCGTGTTTCGGCCCGGAGTCAGGGAAGCCCTCAGGCGGCGCGCTCGTCCGGCAGCCGCCGCGCGACGAAACGGCCCTGGGCGATCTTGCCCGCGTGCGCCAGCTCGCGGAGGAAACGCATCTCCGCCCCCAGCGCGGCCATCTGTTGCACGTCGAACCCGATGAGGCGCAGGGCGTCGTAGGTGAGCTGCATATCGAGCATGTTGAGGTACAGGTCGGCATAGGGAGCGAACCGGCCGGTGTCGTCCGCGGCAAGAACCTCACACCCGCTGGCCGCAAGCAAGCCGGCGTACTCGCCGAGGTCCAGGAGGTTGGGGAACTTCATGAACGTCAGGCACCGTTGGGCCTCGGCGTCGGTCATTCCCGCGGGTCCCACGATCCAGTCGGTGAACGCGATGATGCCGCCCGGCTTGACCAGCCTGGCGGCTTCGGCGAGCAGTCGCTGCTTATCGACCACATAGCACCAAGCGTCTTCGCCCCAGACGAAATCGGCAGAAGCATCGGGCAGTCCGGTCGCGCAGGCGTCGGCGACCGTGAACTGGATGCGGTCGGCCAGTTGCTCGGCCTGGCAGCGCTGTCGCCCTCGTTCGACCACGGCCTCGGTGGCATCGACGCCGTGCATGTGGCGTACTCCGCGGAAGCGGACGAGGAATCGCATCCCGGCCCCGGTGCAGCAGCACAGGTCCACGCCGCTTGTGCCCGGGCCGATGCCCGCCCTCTCCGCGAGATCCATCGACGACTGGAAGCCGCCGATGTGGATTTGCTGGCCCATCACAAGCTCCCACAGTTCGCCTTCCGGCCCACGGTACACGGCCTGGACGTCGGGCAGGCCGATCCCAGCGAGGGTCTTCATGGCCATGCTCACTCGAAGTCGATGCCGAACAGCGTGGCGCGGTCCATGCGGAAACGAAGGCAGATCGGCTCGCCGTCTTGCGCGCCGAGGTCGTCGCCCGACTTCCACCGGACCGGGGTGCGGTACTGGTCCCCGACGATGGGCACGGCGTCGTCGAACGATCGGCCCGCCAGCGTCTGGCCGCTGCGGCGCGTGACCGACACCAGCACGCTTCCGGCCCGTTTGGTGACGGCGTTAATCCGCAGCTTGCGTCCCGGTGGCATCAGGCTGACCGTGGTGAACTCGCCGGTCTGGCGGGCCTCGATCCCCACCAGCCGGCCCTTGGGCCAGACGGCGTACCCGGGCCGGTAGCTCCACGCGCCCCGCGGGTACTTGTGCGGAAAGGCGTATCCCGTGTACGGCAGGGCGAAGTCGCCGTTGGCCAGTTCCAAGAGGTTCGGGTGCCAGAAGATCGAGCCGCCGTCGAACTGGCCGAACGGGCCGGTCTCCATCAGCCGGTCGGCCAGCCAGCTCCACGCGAGGCCGTCGTGGCTGGTGGCCGCGGCCAGGTGCGTGGCATCTTCGGTCGTGTCCCAGACCGTGGGAAACAAGAGGTGCTGG
>DYLT01000094.1 GCA_020721945.1 Blastopirellula marina | reverse complement strand
TCGGGGACGTACTCGACCTCCAGCCCCCAGCGGTCGCGCACTTGCCCCACGAGCGCCTCGATCGCGCGGAGAATGCCGTCTTCTTCGAGGGCCAGCGGCCGGAGACTGTCGATCAGTCGTCGCGATTCGGCCATCGCGTCGTCGAGCAGTTGGCACGCCGCATCGAACGTGCTCCACGACTCGGAAGGCTGCGACGGGCTCCGCCGCTTGCGGAACGACTGCAAGAGCAAGCTCGCGCCGGCCAGTTGCTGGGCCAGACCGTCGTGGATCTCGTAGCCGATCAGCCGCCGCTCGTGCTCCTGGAACTCGAGCGTCTCCCGAAGGGTCTTGCGTTCCCGTCGCAGCTCGGCCTCGGCGCGCTTCCGCTTGGTGATGTCCAAGAGCGAAACGAGCACGGTCTGGCTCGAGGTGTCGGCATCGGGTACGACGCTCAGGTAGACCGCCACGTCGATCACCTCGCCGGTCAGCGTGCGATGGACGGACTCGGCCTCGAAGTGGCGCCGGCCGCTGGCCAGGGCGATCAACTCCTGGCGGAAGGTGTCGAGCGATGCCTCGGTAAAGAACTCCTCCAAGTTCCGCATCAACTCGTGCTTGTCGCGCGCGTGAAGGAGGTCCAACGTCACCTGGTTCACGTCGAGCACGCGCACCCGACGCACGCACTCCAAAACCGACTCCGGATGCGCGTCGAACCAGGCGGCCAGGTCGGTCACGCCCCGTGCGCGAAGCTGCTCGAAATAGTCCTGAACCTCGGACCAATCCTCCTCCCAAAGCGACAGCGGAGAATTCTCGAACAAGATCCGGTACCGCCGTTGACGGTCCGATTCCAACGCTTCGTCCGGTGGCCCCCGGACGTCGCCTCCCTCCGGATGCCTGGGCAATGGTTGGTCTTCGTACGAAGTCACACAGTCACCTCGAACAGGCTACTAAGGTTCCTACAACGCGTCGAACATCTCTATTACCATTATACTCGCTTTACGCAAACCGAGTCCCCCCGAAAGAATGATATCGCCAGGCTTCCTTGCCGACCTATCGCCCTCGCGAGGGTCCATACAGTACGATGAACGAGTTGAACTCGCTGGGGACCGATGGTGATGTTCGACCGTCTTGGACGACTGGTCTCACGCCGCGCTGCCTGGGTGATCCTGGGTTGGGTCGCCCTGGTATTGGCGATCTGGGCGGCGGCTCCCCGTTGGGACGACGTGACGCGCGACGGCGACTTCGCCTATCTGCCCAGCGCGATGACCAGCGTCCAAGGTCAGCGCCTGCTCGAAGAGGCCTTTCCCCATCTTCTATCGAAGAGCCAAGTGATTCTCGTCGTCGCGCGAGGCGACGGTCCGCTCGGTTCCGAGGACCTGGCCGTGGCCGACCGGCTGGTCGAGGCGTTCCAGCCCGAGGAAGACGAGGAATCGGTAGAGGAAGGCATGGCCACGGCTTCCCAGCCGAGTGCCCCGCCTGACGGGACCCCTCCGATCGTGGGGGTGCTCAGTCACCGAACCGAGGTCGTGGGAGAGAAGCTCGTGAGCCGGCCGGGAGTCAACGGCCAGGCGCTTCTGATCGTGCTCCAGTTGCGCAGCGAGTTCATGGCGGTGGGTAACATGCCCTGGATCGCCGCCATTCGCGATGCGTTGGACCGCTTGCGCGAAGACCCCCGGTTTCCTCCCGGCTTGGAACTCGGCCTGACCGGCTCCGCGGCGATCGGGGGCGACATGTTGCTGGCCGCCGAAGAGAGCATCCGCAATACCGAACGGATGACGATCTTCCTGGTGGTCGTGATTCTCCTGGTGGTGTACCGGGCGCCGGGCCTGGTGATCGTTCCCGTGGCGACGATTTTCGCCTCGCTGGCCGTGGCGACGGGGCTGGTGGCCTCGCTGGCGCAACTGAGCGCCGAACTCGGTTGGCTCGACTTCAAGATCTTCAAGACGACGAAGATCTTCGTGGTGGTGATCCTCTTCGGCGCGGGGACCGATTTCTGCCTGTTTCTCATTGCCCGCTACAAGGAAGAACTCGAGCGGGGGTTGGAGGCCGGCGACGCGATCGCGTTGGCGCTTGGGCGCGTGGGCGAGGCCCTGGCCGCCAGCGCGATGACCACCATCCTGGGCCTCGGAGCGATGGCGTTCGCCGACTTCGGCAAGTTTCGCAACAGTGGTCCGGCCATTGCGCTGTGTCTGCTGGTGGCCCTGGCGGCCAGCGTGACGTTGGCCCCGGCGGTCCTGCGCCTGGCCGGTCGCGCGGTCTTCTGGCCGTTTTGCCAAAGGCTCGGCGCGGCGGACCGTTCGCCGCGTGGGCTTCGCTTCTGGGAGCGGCTTGGCCGGGCGATTTTGGCCCGACCCGGTTTGATCCTCACGGGCAGCTTGCTGGCGATGGCCCCCTTGGTTTGGCGCGGCGCCCAGGTCGAGGTGACTTATGATTTGTTGAGCGAGTTGCCGCCCGACCGCCCCAGCGTGCAGGGCACCAGGCTCTTGCGGCGGTATTTTCCGGCGGGGGAGACCGGGCCCATCACGATCCTCGCCTACGACCCGCGCGGTCCGTTCGAGGCCAATCCCCAAACCCGCGAGAAGATCGCCCGGCTCGCCCAAGAACTCCACCGCCTGGAATACGTCGATTCCCAGGGGAGCACCGTACGCCCGGTCATGAGCGTGCGCAGCCTGGCGGAGCCACTGGGCGAGGCGGGCGGGCGATTCGGCCTTTACGGCGGGCTGCGCAAGGGAATCCTCCGCGGCCATCCCCGCACCCGAAGCACCTACTTGGCCGCCGCCCCCGAATATCAGGGCAAGGTCACGCGGCTCGATCTGGTCGCCCTGCCCGACCCGTTCTCTCTCGACAGCATCCGCCTGCTGGACCATCTCGACCAGAAGCTCGAAACCCTCGCCGCCGATCCCCGCTCGGAATGGTACGGCACCGAGTTCCTCTTCCTCGGCACCACGGCGGGCATCCGCGACCTCCGCCTGGTGACGACCAGCGACCTCGGCCGGCTCCAACGCCTGGTGCCCCTGGCCGTCCTCATGGTGCTCGTGCTCGTGCTCCGCCGGCCGGTCGTCTCGCTGTATCTCGTCCTTTCAGTCCTCTTGGGTTACTACGTGACGATTGGCGCCACCGAACTGATCTTCGCGAGGCTCTATGGCGATTCGTTCGTGGGACTCGACTGGAAAGCCCCGATGTTCCTCTTCGTGATCCTCATCGCCGTGGGCGAGGATTACAACATCTATCTGGCTACGCGAGTCGCCGAAGAGCAGCGGCGCTTGGGGGCGGCCGAGGGGCTCCACGCCGCCCTGGTCCGCACCGGCGGCATCATCACGAGCTGCGGCGTGATCATGGCGGGCACCTTCGCGTCGATGACCACCGGCACGTTGCGCGCGATCCAGGAGCTGGGCGTGGCCTTGTCGCTGGGCGTGCTGTTGGATACGCTGGTGATCCGCACGGTCCTGGTGCCCGCCTTCCTGGTCCTCTGGGACCGCCGGTTCCCGCCGCGGTTCGGTCAGCCTGTTGCCGGGACGGATGCCCAGCTCGATACCCGACCCCATGCCCCAAACCGCGAAGAGGCCCAGGGCGCGCATCGGGTCGCGTAGGGCGTTTCGCCAGGCAGGGCGGCTAGGACCTGGGTTCGCGGGCGAACCAGCACGACGCGACGATCCCCGCCAGCGCGCAGAGCCCCAAGGTCCAGTGGTGTCGCCACGGGCTGCTGGCCAGCGGCGTGCCGACGGCCCCGGCAAGGAGGGTGACCAAGACGCCTACCTCGGTGATCAGCCCAAGCGCCACTGCCGCGCCTGGGACCGAACGCAAGACGAACTTCGGCCGCCCCGGCGTCGCCCGCCGCCAGACGACGGCGCCGACCATCGCCCCCAAGAGTGGGCCGCCGCCGCAAATGACCAGGACTCCCAGCGCTGCCAGGGCTGCACGCATCGCGATGACTCCGCGGAAGAGCCGCTGCGTAGACCGCGTCGAACGCACCTCCGTCATCGTAACCGCGCGTCGCGCGGCAGGCAACGATCGAGCGGCCGGCGGCATCGACGCGAAATGCCGCGTCGCGCCCATCGCCCCGGAACCGGGGTTGACGCGCGGCGTGCTCTTTTCCAACAATCGGGAGAAAGCACCGTAACCACCGGGTTGACGCCATGAAAGCTCTTCCTTTTCTGGCTGCCGTGGGGCTGTGGATTTCGTTTGCTGAGTCGGCGCGGGCCGTTGCGCCGCCGCGGGAGCCAACGCCGCCGTTGAAGCCCCCGTTGGCCGACGACGCCGTGAAGCAGTTCGATGAAATTGTCTTTGCCCTGCGCCTGCCCTACGACGACGGGCACTGGTATGCGAACATCGGCTACTACTGCGACGACCAGCGCAAGGCCTACACCGGCAACGGCCAGCCCGACGCGGGCCGGCTCTGCGTATGGAACGCCCGCACCGGCCAGGTGAGGACCCTGCTCGACGCCCGGGGCGGCTCGGTACGCGATCCGCAGGTGCATTACGACGGACGCAAGGTGCTCTTCTCCTACCGCCGGGCCGGCTCCGATTACTACCACCTCTATGAGATCCACGTCGACGGCACCGGCCTGCGGCAGATCACCTCGGGCGAGTACGACGACTACGAACCCACGTACCTGCCCGACGGCGACATCGTGTTCGTTTCGACTCGCTGCCGCTGCTGGGTCAACTGCTGGATGACGCAGGTCGGCGTGCTGCACCGCTGCGACGCCCAGGGCAAGAACATTCGCCGGATCTCGCACAACGACGAGCACGACAACACGCCGTGGGTCATGCCCGACGGGCGCATCCTCTACATGCGCTGGGAATACGTCGACCGCAGCCAGGTCGAGTTCCATCATCTCTGGACCATGAACCCCGACGGCACCGGTCAGGCGATCTTCTATGGGAACATGCACCCGGGCGTGGTGATGATCGACGCCAAGCCGATCCCGGGATCGCGCGACGTGCTGGCGAACTTCTCGCCGGGCCACGGGGTGAACGAGCACCGGGGGATCGCCACGCTCGTCTCGCCCGCGTCGGGCCCAGACGATCGCGCCTCGGCCCGGCCGCGGCACAAGGCGCCGCTGATCAAGGACCCTTACCCGCTGGCCGACGGCTCCTTCCTGGCGGCCCGCGGCAAGGAGATCGTTTGGTTCGACGCGGCCGGGCGTGCCCGGCCCCTGTTCGTCTGGCCAGGCCAGGGCGAGGTCCATGAGCCGCGGCCCATCGCATCGCGGCCGCGCGAGCCGGTCATTCCGTCGCGCGTCGACTGGAGCAAACCGACCGGCCGGCTTGTCCTGGCCGACGTGTACCAGAGCCGCTCGATGCGGGGCGTGCGCCGCGGCGAGATCAAGAAGCTCTTGGTGCTCGAAATCCTGCCCAAGCAGGTGAACTTCAGCGGCGGGCCGGACCTCGTCTCGTGGCTGGGCACGTTCACGCTCGAACGGGTGCTCGGCACGGTGCCGGTCGAAGACGACGGCTCGGCGAGCTTCGAAGTGCCCGCGTGCCGGCCGGTGTTCTTCGTGGCGCTCGACGAGCGCGACCTCTCGGTCAAGCGCATGCACAGTTTCACGAGCGTGATGCCCGGCGAGACGACCGCTTGTGTCGGCTGCCACGAACCGCGGACCCGCACGCCGGAAGCCGGCAAACTGGCCGACCTCGCGGCCCTGCGGCGTGCGCCCAGCCGCATTCGGCCGTTCGAGGGCTTTCCCGACGTGCTCGACTTCAACCGCGATATCCAGCCGATCCTCGACCGGCACTGCGTCGAGTGCCACAAGCCCGAGCGGCGCGACGGCGGCGTGCTGTTGACGGGCGACCTCGGGCCGCATTGGTCGCACGCCTACTTCAGCCTGCTGGCACACCTCGAAGTGGCCGACGGGCGCAACGGCCTGGGCAACTACCCCCCGCGCACCATCGGCAGCTCGGCCAGCCCCTTGCTCCAGAAGCTCGAAGGGGGCCACTACGGCGTCCAAGCCACGCCCGCCGAATGGCGCACCGTCTGGCTGTGGATCGAGAGCGGCGCGCCCTACGCCGGCAGCTACGCCGCGCTACGGAACGAGGACGAGCAGGCCCTCGCGGGACGGGCCACGGCCCGGGTGTTCCGCGACCAAGCCGAGGTGCTGCGCCGGCGGTGCGGCACCTGCCACGCCCTGGGCAAACCCACCGACGAACGCGGCCGACCACTGCCCTTCGAACCCAACACGGCGCACAACCGCCGCGGCGTGGACCGCCCCATCGGCGTCCACGAACGCGTGGTCCTCGAAAACGACCCCATCGCCAAGCTCAGCGCCAACATCCTCCTGAACTTTACACGGCCGGCAAAGTCGTCGCTGTTGCTCGGACCCCTGGCGAAGGAGGCGGGCGGCTACGGAAGCTGCGGCCGGGTCTTTGCCGGGACCGACGACCCCGACTTCCGCCGGCTCTTGGCCTCGATCGAACAAGGCAAGTCGGACCTCGACTCGGTGCCGCGGTATGCGACGCCTGGCTTCCGGCCGAACCGGCAGTACGTGCGCGAAATGAAACGGTACGGCATCCTGCCGGCCTCGTTCGATCCCCAGAGCGATCCCATCGACGTGTTCCAGGCCGACCAGGCCTACTGGCGGTCGTTTTGGCACGAACCAGCCTCCCTCGGCCGGACCGCCGCCAGCGCATCGCGGTAGCGAGCGATCAGGCGGCGTGCATCGGGTCTTGCATCAACAGAC
Source organism: Blastopirellula marina (assembly GCA_020721945.1). Classification (GTDB taxonomy): domain Bacteria; phylum Planctomycetota; class Planctomycetia; order Pirellulales; family Thermoguttaceae; genus JANLFZ01. Next base: position 9,857 of record DYLT01000094.1, on the reverse strand, counting down.
GGGCTCGCGTCAGTTCCCCGCGAAGGTGGGGAGCCGGCTTCCTCTGGAGCGGGCGGTTGACAGGGGTGGCTCCGTCGAGCAAACTAAGTTGTTTCTGCCGTCCAACCTGGAGGGACCTCCATGCGACTGATCCTCGTGGACCTGCCGACCGCCAGGCGGAGGAACTTCTATCCCTTGGCCTTGAGTCGGCCGATCTGGGAACTGCGCTGCGGCATGACCACGTTGGCCGAGAAACTGATCGCCAAGACGGGCGCGGTCGACGTGGCCGCGTTCGTGCCGCCGTACATGGCCGAGGTCTGCCGGGCGCGGTCGTCCTGGCCGGTCAACGACGCGAGCCGACTCGCCGGCGATGACTTATTCCTGGTCCACGGCCGGGTGAAGGCCTCGGGGTTGGACAGGCCGCCCACCGGCCCCAGCGAGGCGGCGTTCGACGCCGAGGGCGAATGCCTCTATGTGCGGGTCGCCCGGCGCGACCTGGGCAAGCTCGACACCACCTCGATCGAGGGGCTGATCGAATCGGCCAGGCGGTCGCTGCCGGCTGCGGCGAGGGAGATCCCGGCTTGGAACTACACCTGGGACCTGGTTCTTCACAACCCAGAGCAGTTGCGCGAAGACTTCGCGGCGGCGGGACGATCGGGCATCGAAGGCACGGTCGAGCAGCCCAGCGCGCTCCGTGGCAGCCCGCGCGACATCTACGTGGCACCCGGGGCCCTGGTTCATCCGATGGTCGTGCTCGATGCGGCCCATGGGCCGATCTACATCGACGAGGAAGCCGAGATCCATCCCTTCACCCGCGTCGAAGGGCCATGCTACATCGGCAAGAAGTCGATTCTTCTCGGGGCCAAGTGCCGCGAGGGGAACTCCATCGGCCCCATGTGCCGGGTGGGCGGCGAGGTCGAGGAGTCGATTATCCACGGTTACTCGAACAAGTACCACGACGGTTTTCTGGGCCATGCCTACGTGGGCGAGTGGGTCAACCTCGGGGCGCTGACGACCAACAGCGACCTCAAGAACGACTATTCGAACGTCAAGGTGACGCTTGACGGCAAGTCGGAGATCGACACGGGCTCGACCAAGGTCGGGGCCTTGATCGGCGACCACACAAAGACCTCGATCGGGACCCTGCTGAACACCGGGGCCTACGTGGGGGCGATGGCCTTGATCATGGCCAACGGCAAGCCCCTGCCGAAGTTCATCCCCTCGTTCGCGTGGATGATCGAGGGGCTCGTCACCAAGGGCTTCGGCAAGAAGGCCCTCTACGCGACGGCCCGCATCGCCATGAGCCGCCGCAAGTGCCAGTGGACCGCGGCCGACGAGGCCATGTGGGACGAAGTGTTCCATCTTACCAAGCCGCTCCGGGACGAGCAGATCAAGAAAGGCCGCCGGGTTCTGGCGGGTTAGGTTGTAAGGAGCATCGATGATGGCAACAGTTGCAGAACGTGTGCGGGCCGTGACCGCCCGCGTCTTGAGGGTCGATTCCGCTCACATCCGGCCAGAAGATCGGTTCACGACCGATCTGGGCGCCGAGAGCATCCAGTCGGTGGAGTTGGTGGCCGCCTTCGAGGAGGAATTCGGAATCGAGATGGACGAGGACGCCGCGCTGTCGGTGCAGACCGTCGGCGACGCGGTCAGTTTCATCACCGAAGTGTGCAAGCAGCAGGGCGTCGTGGTGTAGCGGCGCGGACCCAGACTCCTTTAGGTGCCGTCATGTCGGAAACCAGACTCAATCATTCCAAGGCCGGACTGCGGTCGTTCCCGCTTGTCGATCGCACCACGCCGAACCTGCTCGAAGAGACGTTCGATTACGGGCTGCCGCCGTTGATCAAGTTCGACGGTCCCATCGTCGAGACCATCGACGGCAAGCCGGTCGAGTTCGACCCGCAGTCGCTGAAGACCCGCGAGCTGGTGATCACCGACACGACGTTCCGCGACGGCCAGCAGGCCCGGCCGCCCTACACGATCGAGCAGATGGTCCACATCTACGATCTGTTGAGCAAGCTGGGCGGGCCCAACGGCGTGGTGCGCCAGACCGAGTTCTTCCTCTACACGAAGAACGACCGCGAGACGCTCGACCGCTGCCGGGCCCTGGGCCACCGCTTTCCCGAGTGCACCGGCTGGATCCGCGCCAATAGCATGGACGATTTCCGCCTGGTCAAGGAGAACCGGCTGACGGAGACGGGCATGCTCACGAGTTGCTCGGACTACCACATCTTCAACAAGCTCAAGTTCAAGAGCCGGCAGGAGTGCATGGACCGCTACTGCCAGGTGGTCGACGCGGCCCTCGAGGCCGGCATCCGGCCCCGGTGTCACCTGGAGGACATCACGCGGGCCGATATCGAAGGCTTCGTGCTGCCCTTCTGCCAGCGCCTGATGCGCATGAGCGAGCAGGTGCCCGAACACCTCTCGGTGAAGATCCGCCTGTGCGACACGATGGGCTTCGGCATCAGCTACCCGGGCGTCGAGTTGCCGCGGAGCGTGCCCAAGCTGGTCTACAAGCTCAACCGCGAGGTGGGCGTGCCGAGCGACCGGCTCGAGTGGCACGGGCACAACGACTTCCACAAGGTGCACATCAACGCGGCCACGGCGTGGCTCTACGGGTGCAACGCCCTGAACTCGACGCTGTTCGGGTTCGGCGAGCGGACCGGCAACCCGCCGCTGGAAGGCGCGATCTTCGAGTACATCGCCATCAAGGGCGATCTGCACGGCATCCACACGCCCGTCATCACCGAGTTGGCCGAGTACATGCGTTCGATCGGCATGCCGATCCCCGACAACTACCCCTTCGTGGGCCGGGGATTCAACACCACCCAGGCCGGCATCCACGCGGGCGGACTGCGGGCCGACGAGCGGATCTACAACATCTTCGATACGACCAGGCTCCTGAACCGCCCGCCGCGCGTCTCGCTAACCGATAAGAGCGGCGCCGACGGCGTGGCCCATTGGGTCAACGAGTACTTCGGCCTGAAGGGCGACCAGCGCATCAGCAAAATCAAGATGCACAAACTCGCCCGCTGGGTCATGGACCAGTACGAGGTCCATCATCGACTGACCGCCATCAGCGACCCCGAGATGGAGGCCAAACTCCAGGAACTCATGCCCGAGTACTGGGAAAAATACAAGGGTCGCCAGCCGGTCACCTGAAGCGGGTCCCTGGGCCTGCCGGTTCCCTCGGGAAGACTACGCCGGCGGCGCATCGCCGTGCCGGCTCACCATGCTGGCGGTGACCGTGGTGGCAATCCCCCCGCGCGGCGTAAACGCGGCCACCAGCGTCATGCGGCGCGGCTTGAGCACCGCCACCAGATCGTCCAGAATCCGGTTCGTTACGTTCTCGTAGTAGATCCCTTCGTTCCGGAACCGCTGAAGGTAGAACTTGAGGCTCTTCAGCTCGACGCACCGTTGGTCGGGAACGTACGTGATCGTCAGCGTGCCGAAGTCGGGCTGCCCCGTCTTCGGACACACCGAGGTGAACTCCGGACAAACGATCTGGATGGTATAATCGCGGTTAGGATACTGGTTCTCGAACGTCTCCAGCAGATCGCGAAACGACTCGTCGCTCATGGTGGTGGTCCCCTCAACGCCTCTCCATCCTCATTCTGCCATTCAGCGGGAGCCGAGTGAAGCGTCCCGGCCGTCCCTGGGGCGGGGCATGCGCATCGCCGAGACCTTCCGATCTCGCCAGGGCGAGGGGTTTCTGACCGGCACCGAGAGCGTCTTTGTCCGGTTCAGCGGTTGCAACCTGCGATGCCGGTTCTGCGATACGCCCTACGCCTCGTGGGCGCCCGAGGGAGAGAACCTGGCGTTGGCTCAACTCCTTGCTCGCATCGAGGATCTGGCGGCGAAGGACGATCGGACAGCCGTTGGCCACGTGGTACTGACCGGCGGCGAGCCAATGCTCTTTGCCGGCGTGGTTCCGTTGAGCCACGAGTTGCGCCGCCGCGGTTGGCACATCACGGTCGAGACGGCCGGCACGCGCTATTTGCCCGTCGCGTGCGACCTGATGTCGATCAGCCCCAAGCTGTCCAATTCCACCCCGCCGCAAGAGGAGCACCCCGGCTGGGCGCGGCGCCACGACCAGCGGCGGCACGCGCCTGAGGTGATTCGGCGGCTGACGGCGGAGTATCCCTACCAGATCAAATTCGTTGTCGATTCGCCTGCCGCCTGCGAAGAGGCCCAGCGCTATTTGGAGGATTTCCCCGGCATCGACCGTTCGCGGGTCATGCTGATGCCCGAGGGAACCGATCCCGTCTCGTTGGCGGCGGCGGCGCGTTGGCTGGCGCCTTATTGCGCCGAGCATGGGTTGCATTTCTGTCCGCGCCGACACATCGAGTGGTTCGGACTGGTTCGGGGGACTTGACGATGCTGTCGTGGCCGTATCGAGCGATGGCGCTGGCCGTGCTGATCGCGATGGGCGGAATGGCCCTGGGCGCCGGCGCGGTGCGCAGGCCGAATCTCTTGCACCTCCATGCCGACGACCACCGGGCCGACGGGCTTCGAGCGCTGGGCCATCCGGTGCTCAAGACCCCGCACCTCGATCGGCTGGTCGCACGCGGCACGACCTTCACCCGATGCTACACCCAGGGCTCGATGATCGGGGCCGTGTGCCTGCCCAGCCGGACCATGCTGCTGACCGGCCGGTCGTGGCTGAGGATCCCCAAACCGCGCGAGCGCGTGCCAGGGATCCCGCCGCTGCCGGCGGTTCTGGCGCGCGCGGGATACGAGACCTGGCACGCGGGCAAAGGGTCCAACGAGTACCAGGCGGGGCTGGCCGCGTTCGACACGAGCCTTGTCATGAACGACCCCGGGAACCAGCGCGCTGGTTCGAGCCAGCGCCACGCCGACGCGGCGATCCGCTTCCTCCGGCAGCGTCCCAAGGACCGCCCCTTCTATATCTACCTCGCCCCGCCCGTGCCGCACGACCCGCGCCTCGCCCCGAAGGAGTTCATGGACCGATACGACCCGGCGAGCATTCCCCTTCCGCCGGCCTTTTTGCCGCTTCATCCGTGGGACAACGGAGAAATGACGGTCCGCGACGAACTGCTCGCGCCGTTTCCGCGCACTGCGGACGACACCAAGCGCCAACTGGCCGAGTACTATGCGTGCATCACGTGCCTCGACCACCATGTGGGCAGGATCTTCGAGGCGCTTGCCGAAACCGGCCAGCTCGACCGCACGATCGTCGTCTTTACCGGCGACAATGGCTTGTCGCTCGGCGAACACGGCCTGTTCGGCAAGCAGAATCTCTACGAATTCGGCGGGATGCACGTGCCATGCGTCATCGCCGGCCCAGGCGTCCCCCAAGGCAAGAGCGATGCTCTGGTCTATCTCTTGGACCTCTTTCCCACATTCTGCGACCTGGCGGGAGCGCCCGTGCCCGATGGCGTCGAAGGCAAGAGCCTCAAGCCCATCCTCGACGGCCATCAGAAGAAAGTCCGCGACGCGCTGTACACGGGCTATCGCGACTGCATGAGGGCCGTGCGCGACGACCGCTGGAAGCTGATTCGCTACCCGTTGGTCGATCGCACGCAGCTCTTCGATCTCCAGAACGACCCGCACGAACTCGAGAATCTCGCCGGCAAGCCCGAGTTCGCCTCGAAAGTCGCCGAAATGACCGCGCTATTGGAGCGTCAGATGCGGGCTTATGGCGACACCGTGCCGCTACGGGTCGCCAATCCGAAACCCGCCGAGTGGACCCCGCCCCCGACGAGGCCAAAGCCCAGGTAACGGGCAGGCCGCGCGGGTGCCGCAAGTGGTCGCCATACCAACCCAAAAGACCTGCCGACCACACCTGCCGACAGGTCTAGCACTGGGCGATGGCCGAGTCGAACGGCCGACCTCCTCGGTGTAAGCGAGGCGTTCTGACCAACTGAACTAATCGCCCGCCACGATGGATATCGTATCAAACCGTGAGGCCGAGCGTCAATGTGGCCGCAGCTCGTTCCGGTCAGGATCGTCGCAACCGTTCACAAAGGCTGTCTGCTACGAGTGTGAGGGGACGGGCCCTGCTTTCGGCCCGCAAGGGACCGGAAAAACGCGTCGGTTCCCCGCCGAGGAACGGTTACCCTGACCGTTAGGCGCCCTGCGCGGCGACGATCTCGTTCCGCGCGGCCCAGATGCCCAGGTCATGGCGGTTGATCGCCGCGGCCATGAGGTGGACGTCGGGCACGAACTGCCCAGCCCGGCCTGGCCGGTCCGAACGGTACAAAGCCGCCGGCACGCGGTCCATGCCGAGGTCCTCGCCGAGCGGTCCGCCACAGGACTCCTGGGCATCCTGGCCGAGGACCGAACGCCATCGCCGCAGCCGTTCACCGGGGTCGACCGCCATCGCAACCAGCCCCCCTCAAACCGCGCGCTGGCCCAACGGGTTTTCTCCGAGCACTCCTGAGGCCGCGGGCATTGTCATGCGGGCAGCAAGGCGGCCGCAAGTGGGTTGGCAAGCGGGAGGTACGTTGAGGCGCCGTTCACTTCGCCTGGGCCATTGCCCCGGCTGGCGTGAGCAGGCCGCGTGGCGTTACCCCTTGTTCGTACGCCGTGATGTTGGCCAGGGTTTCGCGGGCGATAGCCTCCAGGGCATCGCGCGTGAAGAATGCTTGATGCGAGGTGATGATGACGTTGGGGAACGTCAAGAGCCTCGAGAACACGTCATCCTGAATCACGCGGTTCGAGAGGTCCTCGAAGAACAGATCGGCTTCTTCCTCGTAGACGTCCAGGCCCAGCGCGCCGATCTTGCCCGACTTCAGCGCGCGGACCACGGCCCGGGTATCGACCAGCGCGCCGCGGCTCGTATTGATCAGCATGACGCCGCGTTTCATGCGCGCGAGGGCCTCTTCGTTGACTAGGTGATAGGTTTCGGGCACCAGGGGACAATGCAACGTGACGAGGTCGGACTGTGCGAACAGTTCGTCGGTGGTTGCGTAGCGCCCGCCAAAGGCCTCGACCGCCGGGTTGCGCTGAAGGTCATACGCGAGGACGCGGCACCCGAAGCCGGCGAGAATCTGGGCCACGATCGCGCCGATCTTGCCGGTGCCCACGACTCCCGCCGTGCGGCCGTGGAGATCCGACCCCAAGAGCCCTTCGAGCGAGAAGTTCCCCTCGCGCACGCGCAGGTACGCCTTGTGCAACTTGCGGCACAGCGCGAGGATCAGCCCCACCGTGTGTTCGGCCACCGCGTGCGGCGAATAGGCTGGCACGCGCGTCACCGTGAATCCCAAGTGTTCGGCCGCCATGAGGTCCACATGGTTGAAGCCGGCCGACCGCAGGGCGATCAGCCGGGTCCCCTGGCGTGCCAACATCAAGAGCACCTGGGCATCGAGCTGATCGTTGACGAACGCGCAGACGGTCGGAAAGCCGTCGGCAAGCCTCGCGGTCTGGGGCGTCAGGCGGGGTTCGAAAAAGGTCAGGTCGTGCCCGTGCGCGGCATTGGCTGCCGAGAGGAACTCGCGGTCGTACGACTTCGTGCTGAACACCGCGACGTGCATGGGGCAGACTCGCTCGTTTTGGGCTCCACCTTACCTGGTGCATTATTGCGGCCAAGGGCCGATGGGCAAGCGGACTTGGCAGACCCGCGGAACTCCGAGGCGAGGGCCGCGTGGTTCGCGGCAGGGCGCGCACGGCGTTTCAAAGCGTCCAGCCAGCCCGGTACTCGCGGTGCAGGTAGCGGTTGGCCGCCTCGTCGTTGGTCACCTTGAAGTTGGGTCCGTCCCACAGCAGCTTCTTCTGGGCCCGCAGCGCCACATTGCCCAGCAAGCATACCTCGGTGAGCAGGCCCGAGTGGTCGACGAAGTTCGATCCGGCCGGGGGTCCGCCCCGGCAAGCGTCGACCCATTCTTTGTAGTGGCCGACCGATCGTGGGATACGCTGGGGCGGCCGGCCGTAGGCTTTCTGGCGCGACTCGGGAATCAACCGGTGTCCCATCAGCGTTCCCTTCTCGCCCAGGTAGATCACATCGTCCATGCCGCGGTTTGGCTCCAGGTCGCGTGGCCGGGGTGGTTTCAGCCCGCCGTCGTACCACGTCAGCGTCACCGGCGGCAGGTCGCCTCGGGCGGGGAATTCGAACCGGGCAATGACCCCCAACGGGTAGATTTCCGGATCCATCTTCGTCGAGCACGCCTCGACACTCGTCGGGTGGCCCAGCTTCAGGGCCTTGAACACCGTCGAAAGCTTGTGGCAGCCCAAATCGCCCAACAGGCCCGTGCCGAAATCCCACCAGTTGCGCCAGGTCCAGGGCGTGTAGGCGGGATGATAAGGGCGTTCGGGTGCCGGGCCGAGCCACAGGTCCCAATCGAGCCCGTCGGGAACCGCAGGCGTTTCCTTCGGACGTCCCTCCCACGTCGGCCACGCCCAGAACCTCGCCGGTGACCACACCTGCACCTCGTGGACCGCGCCGATGGCCCCATCCCAGATCATCTCGCAAACGAGGCGGGCCTCTTGCGACGCCTGGCCCTGATTGCCCAACTGCGTCGCGACCTTGGCCTTGCGAGCCGCCTCGGTGACTTGCCGGGCCTCGAACACCGACCAGGAAAGCGGCTTCTCGCAATAGACGTGCTTCCCTCGCTTCAGCGCTGCCATCGCAATCGCCGCGTGGGTATGGTCGGGCGTGGCGATCATCACGGCATCGACATCCACCTCGGCCAGCAGTTGGCGGTAGTCGGCATAGGCCTTACACCCGCGGTACTTGCCCGAGGTCTTGGGCTGAGCATAACCGGCCTCGACCTGGCGGCGCGCCGGCTCGCGCCCGGCGGTCCGCTGCTCCTTGCCTTGGGTCCAATTCCACGAGAGATAGCCGCCGCTCTCGCGGTTGACGTCGCAGACGGCGACGATCTGGACTTCTGGGTACTCCTGAAAGGTCGCGAGATTCTGGAGGCCCTGCCCCCCGGTGCCGATGCCGGCCAAAGTGAGTTTCTCGCTTGGTGCGATGTGGCCTTCACCGCCCAGCACGTGCCGCGGCACGATCACCAGCGCGCCGGCCGCTGCCGCCACGAACCGCCGACGCGAGACTCGAACCCGGCTGGGTTGCGTGTCACGAGAACCCCGTTGGGAACCGACCATGACGATTTCCTCCAAAACAACCAGCACGTGTGGGATTGGCACAACCGACCGGCGACATGGCGGGCACCAGGGCCATGCGTCCGCGTCGCGACCATCATAGCACCTGGCGCGCGGGGTCGAAAGCCACTCGCCGGCGGGGCGCCGCCGCCCAATCCCGGCGAACTTGCGGCCAACAAGAACCCGTGATACGATGAACGGCGATGAAGGACCTGGCCAAACGAAAGCGCGTGATGGCGCGGTCGGCGCAGTTGGGGCATTGCATCTGCGACCCCAGAAAGCCCTGCCCGTGCGATGTCCTTCGCCAGCACGACGTATGCCCTTGCGCTGGCGAGCGACTGGCGATGCCCGAAGGTCCAGTGCGACTGACCGCGCTGGTCGATCGTCCGGGTTGCGCCTCGAAGATCGACGCGGCGACGCTTCGTCGCGTGCTCGCGGAACTGCCCCTCAGCAACGACCCCCGGGTGCTTCTGGGACTGCCGGCCGGCGACGACGCAGGGGTCTACCAGCTCGACGACCGCCTCGCCCTGGTGCAGACGGTCGATGTGTTCGCGCCCTCGGTCGACGACCCGTATGTGTTCGGCCAGATTGCCGCGGCGAACTCGCTGAGCGATGTATACGCGATGGGGGGCCGGCCGCTGACGGCCTTGTCGATCGTGGGCTTCCCGGCGCGAACGCTGCCCGATCGGGTCCTGCGCGACATCCTTCGCGGCGGCATCGACAAGATGACGGAAGCCGGCGTGGCGGTCATCGGCGGGCACAGCATCGACGACCAAGACATCAAGGCGGGCTTCGCCGTGACCGGTGTGATCGAG
>DYLT01000093.1 GCA_020721945.1 Blastopirellula marina | reverse complement strand
GAGGCATCCCGAGGTGGCTTGCTCAGCCACCGTTGGTTTCTGGAAGAACCGTTCCACGGTCCCGTCGGCGGCGGCCCGATAGACGCCGTGCGCCGCGGCCTGGGGCGCTGGGCTGAGGCAACCGAGGCCCGTGACGCCCTGCTCGCCCAGGATGACCTCCCGCGGATCGAACTCCAAGAGCACGTCGCCCGAGGCGATCACCGTGTGTCCAGCCCCCGGCCGAGGTGCGGGCAGGGCCAGGTAGGAGGGAATCTGGCGGTCGAAGAGGGTATCGAACAGGCCGGTCCCGCCGGGTAGCGGCAGGAAGCACTTGCCCCAGGCGCGGTAGGCGGCTAGGCGCCGCGAATCGCCTCCGGCGTGCAGGATGAAGATTCGGCGCCGCAGGAGGACATCACGCCAAGCGTCGTGGTCGCCTCGCGCGTCGAGCGGAAGTTCCGACTCGAGCACACGCATCCAGCAACACAACGTGCTGCCGCCGCTGCCGGCGCGGGTTTTCGGCGGGTCGGCGACCACGAGCGTCCGGCCCACATCGCCCAGGACCCCCAGCTCGCGCCGCAGCGCCAATTGTTGCTCGAAGAACTCGGCCTGCAGGGCATCGGAGGCGGTTACGATGAGGTAGTCCCAAGCCGGTAGCAGCAAGGGAGCCTTCGCGGCCGCGCAGGAGTACGGTTGGAGGCCGGGGGCGACGGGGCAAGGCGCCCCGGCCGGAAGCGCGGGCCAGCCGCTCTGAGAGGCTTGGGTCAACGCGGGATCGTACACTCCGACGTTCTCCATGCGGATGACGGGCCGCGCAAGCGGCCGTCGGTGTTGGCCTCGATCATGGCCCGAAGCGTCTGGTCCTCGGGGGCGCGCCGCAGGCACCAGAGCAGGTGCTCGTGCGCGGCGTCGAACTCGCCGGCTTCGTGCAGAGACGCTGCCAGGGCATAGCGCGCCTCGTACCAGGCCGGGGCCGCGCCGACGGCCCGACGCAGGCATTCCAGCCGCTTGGCGGTGTTGCCCGCCTCGCCGAACGCCTCGGCCGCGGCAAGCCACAGGTTCGCGGCGGCGGGGCCCACCGCGGCGCGGGCCGCGCCGCACGACGCCTCGGCATAGCGAGCCGCCACGATCCTGGCGTCTTCGTGGCGCCGCTGACTTCGGTAGCACGACCGCATCCGCTCCAAGGCCTCCCGGTCCGGCTGGAAGTAGTCCAGCACGAATGCGACCGGAAGCCTGCCGGCCACCAGGTCGATCACCTGGCGCTGGGCCTTCGGGCCGGTGTGGAACGCGGCCCGGAAATACTCGGTCGCCTTGTCGAATTGCCCACGGACCACGGCGTGCTGCCCGGCCGCCAGCAGCACGTCGCCATCGCAGGGGCGAACGCGCAGGGCCTGAGCCAGATAGGCATCCGGGCCTGGCGAGCTGGGGCCGTCGAGAAACGCCAGCGCGGCCAGGCACAGGTAGGCCTCGCCCTCCAGCGGACACCATCCGACCGCCTGCCGAGCATGGCGCCAGGCGGCCGCCAGATGATGGTGCCGGTCGGGAAACGCCCGCGACAGCCATGCGTGCAGGTCGCCCGACGAGGCGAACTGCGAAGCCTCGGCGGCTTGACACACATCGTGAACGCTCAAGGGCCGGAACGCCGGATCGTCCGTGTGATCGAACAACTGAAGATGCACGGCGGCCAGGCGCGCGTGCGCCCGGGCGTCGTCGGGGCGGAGCTCGATGACCGCCTCGAGGTTCCGTGCCAGAGCGTCCAGGGTCTTTCGGCGTTGAGGCCCTTGCTGCCGCTCAACATCCCGCGCTAGGGTCACGCTGCGGTGCCAGAAGGGCTCAGCGCGCACGGCCGCGTATTGGTCGCGGACCGTCGCCGCGGCGGCCACGACCATGCAGCCGGCCGCCGCGAACCAGATGGCGGCGGGAAGCGTTCGTTCCGGCCGAGGCGGTTCTGCCTCCCCGGCGAGCGTTCGTAGTCTTGCCGCGCAGGCGGCCAGAACAGCGACAACCACCATGCAACCGGGCACATACCAGACGAAGTCCACGGCGGCATGGGCGGCGTTGGCGGCTAGCCCCGGCGCGATGGCGGCCAGGCAAAGCCGGCTTCGGTCGGACCGGGCGCGGCGGCAGGCCGCGATGCACCACGCCGCGCCGAGACCCAGGGCCGCCAGGACCACCAAGAGCCCCGCCCCTCCGCCTTCCGACGCCACCTGGAAATACCCGCTCTCGGCGTGCGTGTACTCGATGCCGTGGTTTTGCAGGCCGGCATCGAGGTACATGGGGCAGACCTCGCGATGGCTTCCCAGGCCCGTGCCGAGCCAGGGCGACTGGGCCATGGCCGCCAGGTTCGCCTTCCAGAGCAGGCGACGCCCTTGGCGCTGGTCGAGCGTTTCGAGCGACTGGAAGGTGTCGAGCCGCTCGGACACGGCCTGGTACCCGTGGATGCCGAGACAAGCGAGGACCAGTGCCGCGGCCGCGCCGAGGCGCCATCCCCAGGCCCGCCTTGCGTTGGCGCGGCCTCCGAGGACCGCCAGGCCGACGAGCGTGGCCACGAGCATGGCCATCGCACCGCCGCGCGAGAGAGACAACAGCCCAGCAAACAGCGAGAAGCCCAACGCCACGAGCCATAGCCCACCCCGGAACCTGGCGGGCATCGCCCAGGGAGGGTCGCGCCGAGGGCGCAGCGCGCCAAGCGAGCACCACGCCAGCGGTCCCAGTCCGAGGGCAATGAACTGGGCGAAGTGGTTGCGGTTGGTGAAGGTACCCTGGAGGTGGCGGCACGCCCGGCTGTACGGGTGCTCGTAGAATCCGAGGAACTTGTCGCTGCCGACGAGGTACTGGACCAGGGCCACGGCGGCCATGGCCACGGTGGCGACGGCGATCCAGCGAAGCATGCGTTCGATGTCGTCGAGCGTGCGGATCCGCTGCACGGCGGTGAGGATCAACATGGCGAACGCCGCCATCAGCAGAAGCCCCTGGCGCGTGGCCACCGGGTCGAGCGAGATGGTGGACCATGCCCCGAGGGCGCCGGCATTCGTTTCCGCGGCGGACCAAAGGGGCAAACGTTCGGCAACCAGCGGCGACAGGGCGCAAAGCACGGCCGGCGGCAAGGGCATCAGTTGGAGGGCCACCAGCCCCACCGCCGCCAAGAGAACCCATTCGATCCCGCAGAAGTACCAACCGGCCTGGTGTCGGAGGGCCTGCCGAAGGCACCACGTCGCGGCCGCGCCGGCGGCCAATGCCACAAACACGAACTCGCCCAGGGCGATGCGTCCGCCGAGAATCGCGGGCACGAGGAAAACCGCGCCGGCCAAGGCCGAATCGACGGCTCGCACCAGCGCCGCGTCGAGCCACGGCGCGGCCGTCCCGCGACGGCAGCCCGCGGGCCTTGCGCCAACGAGCGTCGGCAACTCAGGCGGCCTAACGCGATCCCATGGCATCGTTCAAGCAGCCTTCTCCGTTTGGGGCACCTTGATCACCAGCCGGGGGCGCGACACGGCAGGAGGATCCCCGCCATCGTCCTCGCCGCCGTATCCGTACCCATACCCGTATCCATATCCGTAGGCATCGTCGCCTTTTCCGGCCGAGGGGCGGTTGAGCACGACCCCGAGCACGGGAATGCTCATCGCGGTGAAACTGGCCGCGGCCCGCGCCACGCTGCGCCGGGAGTTTTTCTCAGGCTGAATGGTCAAAACCACGCCTTCCACCCGCCGCCCGATGATCGCGGCATCGCTGACCAGGACAGGCGGGCTGTCGATGAGCACCTGGTCGTAATTCGCCTCGGCCCAGGCCAACAGCTCGGAGAACCGGCGGCCGTCGAGCAACTCGGCGGGATTGACGGGTCGCGGGCCCGCGGGCAAGACGTCGAGATTCGGCAGCACCGACCCGTGCGTGCACGCGGCCGCCGCATCGGGCACCGGACCCTCGGCGTTGAGCGTGGTGGAAAGGCCAGGCTGTTTGCGCATCCCCAACAGCGCGCTCAGACCGGGGTGCCGCATGTCGGCATCGATCAGGAGGATCCGCTTGCCCGACTGGGCATACACGGCCGCCAGGTTGGCGGCGATCGTGGTCTTGCCGTCGCCCGGCTCGCTGCTGGTGATGACCAGGCGTTCCGCGCCGCCGTGGGCCAGACTCAAGGCGGTGCGCAGCGTGCGGAACGGCTCCGTCTCGGCCGCCACCTGCCGGACGTGGACGTGGATCGCCTCGGGGCCGGCGGCCGAATCCAACGGGTCGAGGCGTCCGACCATGGCCAGCACCGGCAGCCCCAATTGGGCCTGGAGTTCCTCCGGCGAACGGAAACGATCGTCGAGCAGTTCCTGGACGTACACGCCCCCCAACCCCGCGACCAGCCCGAGCACGAGCGACACCAGCCCAACGACACTCAGCCGGGGCCAGACCGGCCGGACGGGAACCTGCGGCCGGCTGAGGATCGCCGTGCGGATCATGCCGCTCTCGCGGCCCAGGTCGATGTCCTTGATCCGTTGGAGGACCACGTCGTGGAAGCCGCGAAGCCGCTTCAGCTCCAACTCGAGGATCTCCAGCTCGGCCATCGTACGGTCCAGGCCAATGGCGGCTTCTTTCTCCGTCTCGTAACTGGCCAGCAGGGCCTGTTCGTGGGCCCGGGCCTGTTCGAGTTGCTGTCGCGCCATCTGCACCAGGACCGGGGCAAGTTCCTCGTGGCTAAGCTGCTGGACGCGATCGCGCAGGGCCGCTTGCCGGCTTTCGAGGTACTGCTCGGCCGCGCGGATCTGCTCTTGGGTTTCGCGGGGCCGATGATGGGCCGGCCCGAACACCTCGAGTTCCGACTGAAGCCTGGCTCGGTTGGCCAGAAGCTGTTCGATGACGCGCGAGACCGCCATCGCGTCGTGGTTGCTCAGGCCGATCCGTTGGAGAAGGACTTCGCGCCCGGCGTTGTCGAGCATCGTCAAGGCGTAGCGGGGCAACTCCTCGCGGTTGCGCACGGCCGCCTCGACCGCCGCAAATTGCGACTGGGCCTCGAGGCGCTTCTCGTGGGCTGCCATGAGGGCCTGGTTGAGGCTCATCGCCCGCTTGACCGCGACGTTGACGCCTTCCTGGCCCTCGCGCAGGACCAACTCGCCAGCGCGGCTGCGCACGTCGATCAGATCGGTTTCGCGCTGGCGGAGCTGCTGCTCCAGACCGGCCTTCTCCTTGGTGAGAATCTGGAGAAGCTCCTGCGCCGTGCTCTTGTGCATGGCGTCCATGAAGTCGAGATAGGCGGTGACCACGGCATCGACCACGGCGGCGGCGGCCCGGGCGTCCTTCGAACGATACGCAATCTCCAGCACATTGGTCCCCCGCACGTTCCGGACCGTCAGCCCCTGGGCCACCTGCTTGGGCCACTCCTTCTCGGGGATGCCGTTCAGATCGACGCGGGCCTCGGACGGCAGGGACTGGACGGCTTTCTCGAGCACGACTTCGCTGCCGACCATGTTGCGGTAGGTGGCCATCAAATCCTTGGCCACCCGCTCGCCCGTCATCCGCGTCGAGAACGTGTCCTCGCCGGCCTGCAAGATCAAGAGCGAGGCGTCCGATTGGTATATCCGCGGCGTGGTCGCGTCATACAAGCCGCCCAAGAGGAGGCCCGCCGCCACCGCGGTGATGACGACCGCCTTGCGGTAGCGCACCGCGCGCAGGAACCGCAACGCCGCCTGGAGTGACTGCGCCTCGGGTCTTAAAACCGCGTCAGGATTACACGAAAATGAGGGGTTCGACATCCGTGTCACCCGTACATCGCTGCCTGTCAAAACAGCGGCAACGTGGCCCCGAATCCGAAGCGGATGATCTCGAACGTATCGAGAAGGATCGTGGCCGGGCTCCGTTCGATGGAAACGACGTCGCCGGGGGCCAGGACCAGGTTCTCGGCCGGATTTCGCTTCGCGGCCTGAAGGCTCGCCTCGATCGCGACCGCGCTTTGCCCGTCGGGCGTCTTGCGGAGCACAAGCACCTTGTCAGCCAGTTTCGACGTCAGACCGCCCGCCTGCGCCACCGCGCCCAGCAGACGCAACTCGCGATGGACCGGGTACTTGATCTCGCCCGGCTTCTGGACCAGTCCCATCACATAGATCGGGTCGGGCTCGAGCTTCTCGATGCGCACCACGCTGCCGTCGGGCAGATAGGTCCCGCCGTGGGGTTGTCGAACGGCGTCGGCCAGATTCAAGCAGATCCGATCCATGCCGGAACTCGTCTCGGAGACATGACTTGCCGGTTGGACGAGCGGCCCTCTGACGGCCATGCGTGACGCCACGGCGGGTACGCGGATCTCGACGTGCGTACCGGCATCCTCCGTCAATCCGCCGGCAACCACCACCGCGTTGAGCAAGTAGCTCGACCCGCGGGGAATCTCGTGCATGCCCGGCGTCTGCACCGCTCCCACGACGATGACACGGTTCTGCCGCGGTTGCTTCATCGTGACCGTGACGTTGGGGCGCCGGTAGAGGTCGCGCAAAACGCACGCCGACGCGATTTCTTGTTCGGCCGAAGCCAGGTCGAGCCCCGCCAGGTCGAGTGGCCCGATTTCGGGCAGTACGGCTCGGCCGTCTTCGCCCACGCGCACGGCCAAGGTCGTCACATCGTTTTTGTCGAGACTTGCAGCCAGCGAGACCTCGATCACGTCGCCCGACTCGATGCGCCACCCACCCGTCGACGGCGCGGCCAAGTGGAGTAAATCGAGTTTCTGGGCACTTTGGATCGGAACCGGCACTAATTCGGGGGGGATCGAGGCTGCCGTGTAACACCGGGCACTGCGGCATCCCGTGGCCAACGCCGCGACAATCAGCGCCCCATACCCCACGAGTTGGCCCCTTGCCCTGGGTCGACCACGTGGCTTCGCAGCCGCGCCTCTGGCGGGTGTGCGTGGTCGCACCTTTCGAGGTATCCGAACACCATCGGCGCCGAACGGTGGGCTGACGATCAGGGAAGGCGTGTCCATGCGGCCAACGAATGGATCGCTACTTCAGTGAGTCTAGGAGCACGGAGGCCGCCTTGTACTGCAAACCTCCCGGTCTGTCCAGCCGAGTTGCTCCATCGCGCGGCACGCGACCGGGTTGGCCCGCGATAACCGTTCACGAAGACGCATGGCCGATAGCGTTCTTCCGCACTGGCAATTTGACTTGCCGGCCTGGGGGGCGTATGCTATTGGTTAGCTGGCGACTGGTGGACGGACGTGGCGCCACGCAGGGGTGCTCATCGGTATCTCATTGCCCCGTGCGGTTCGTTCGCCGCCAGCGGCCTGCGTCGGCGGGCTCGGAACTCGAAAGAACGTTTGCAACCGGCGTATGGGGTCTGGGCCACGTTGGCCCGACTTCGAAGCCTTGTCGTTGTCCGGCATTCCTGTCCCGTAAGACGTTGAAAGGAGCAGTCCATGCACCCGGCAAGCCGTCGTTCGGCGGCGCGGCGCGCCTTTACTCTCGTCGAACTCTTGGTGGTGATCGCCATTATCGGCATTCTGATCGCCCTGTTGCTGCCCGCGGTGCAAGCCGCGCGCGAGGCGGCCCGACGCAGCCAATGCTCGAATAACCTTCGGCAGTTGGGCCTGGGGTTGCACAACTACGAGGACACGAACAAGAGCTTCCCTTTCGGATGGCTCTTGGACATGCGGAACCTCAACGTGCAGGTCTGGGGCACGCGGATTCTGCCCTATGTCGAACAGCGATCGCTGTTCGAGCGGTATGATTCGCGGGTTCCGGCCTTGAACGAGGCCCCTTCCATTGGCTTTCCGGCCGCTGCCGTCACCCAGAACCTCCAGGTGATCGGCATGCCGCTGTCGGTGTTCGTATGCCCTTCGGCGCCGGGCTACGCCGAGGCGCGGGTCTACGCGGGCGGTTTGCCGGCCAATGCGGGCGGATCAGGGGTGCCGCCCATGTCGATCTCGTGGACCGCGGCCCCCTCGGACTACACCCCCTCGACGGGCGTGCGCGGCGATTTCGCCAACCTGGCCTATGCCAGCTTCCCCGGCGGGGCCGGCGGTAGCCGCGAGGGTGTCATGCCCGCGGCCGTGGTGACCGCGTTCGGTGGCTCGATGGACTCTTCCCGTCTGGCCGACATCCTCGACGGCACCTCCAACACGATGGTCCTTGGCGAGCGCATCGGCGGACCGAAACTCTATTGGAAGGGTGGCAAGGAAGTCGGCTCCACGACCGGCAGCTCCAGCGATCCCATGACGCTCTTGGCCAAATCGAATGGCGGCGGCTGGGGCGATTTTCTCAACGGCGAACACTGGCTGCGCGGCTCGCTGTACGACGGCTCGCCCGGACCCGACGGCGGCCCGTGCCCGATTAATTGCTCGAACCTCCGCGGCGACGGGTTCTATGCCTTTCACCCGGGCGGTTGCCAGGTGCTCTTGGCCGACGGATCGGCACGGTTCATCTCAGAGACGATCGACGCCTTCACGTTCGCCTCGATGATCACGCGCAGGAAAGGCGAGACGGCCACGGTGCCCTAAGCCCCTTGGGTTCGCGTGACCGGATCTTGTCGGCGGCGTTTCTTCGAACCTCTTTCGCAAAGCGAGTTGTCATGGCTGGGCGCATCGTGGCCCGATGGTCTATCGTGGGGTGCTGCTTCTTCCTGGTCCTGGTCGGGTGCGGGCGCCAAGGGCCCCCGCGCAAGGAGACCTTTCCGGTCCGGGGCACGCTCGTGATCGACGGGCGGCCCGTCGGCAACGTGGCGGTCCGGTGCGTGTCGGCCAAGAACCTCGATGCCGCCACCCCCCCCTCGGCCACCTTCACCCGAGACGACGGCACCTTCGAGATTTCCACCTATGAGAAGTCCGACGGCGTCCCCGAAGGCGAATACGTGCTCACCTTCGAATGGGGCGAATTGAACCTGGTCACGCGGTCGTACGGGGGCGACAAACTCCGCGGACGCTATCGGGATCCCAAACAGTCGAAGTTCCGCTTCAAGGTGGAGAAGGGCAAACCGGTGGACCTGGGGCGCATCGAGCTTTCGAGCAAGTAGTCTATTCGCGGTGGATTTCTTCGGTCTCTGTGGAGCAACGAACGAACATGCCAACCCCTCCTCGAACGGCAGTCGGCCGGAAGCTGGCCGTGGCCTTGGGCGTGCTAGTGTTGGGGCCCCTTGCGGGACGGGCCGAGGAATTGCCGAACGCGATTCCCGAATACGTTGCCCGGCCCGACCCCGCGTTTTCGTGGCGTGTCGAGGCGGAACGGGTTGAAGGGTCGCGCCGCCGCTGGGAGCTGGAACTCGTTTCGCAGCGTTGGCACGGCATCGTGTGGAAACACACGTTGGTCGTGTTCCAGCCGCCCGAGGTGCGTTTCCCCGAACATATGATTCTGTTTATCACCGGGGGACGCACGGGGGCCCGGCCGCGGGAAGAAAGCCTGGTCCTCGGCCGGCTTCTGGCCGAACGAGCCCAGGCACGGGTGGCGATGCTCCATCAGGTGCCCAATCAACCGCTGCTGGGCGACCGCACGGAAGACGATCTGATCACCGAAACGTGGTTGCGGTATTTGAAGGATGGCGACCTCACCTGGTTGCTTCAGCTCCCGATGACCGCCAGCGCGGCCCGCGCGATGGACGCGCTGGAGGCCCTCGCCCGCGAAAAGAACTGGCCAGCGGTCCGCGGCTTCGTGGTCACGGGGGCTTCGAAGCGGGGCTGGACCACCTGGCTCAGCGCGGTGGCTGATCGCCGCGTGGTCGCCATCGCGCCGATGGTCATCGACATGCTCAATCTGCGGCCGCAGATGCAATACCAGATCGAAACCTGGGGCCGCTACAGCGAGCAGATTCACGATTACACCAGCAAGGGCCTGGTCCACGAGCGGCCGCTATCCGAGCGCGAAGCCACGCTCTTGCGCGTAGTGGACCCCTACACCTACCGAAGCCGGCTTACTCTGCCGAAATTGCTCGTTCACGGCACGAACGATCCCTACTGGGTCGTCGACGCGGCCCGGCTGTACTGGGACGAGCTGTCGGGGCCAAAGTCCCTGCACGAAGTGCCCAACGGCGATCACGGGCTCAAGGGCGGACAAGACCTGGCCGTTTCGACGATTGCGGCGTTCTTCCGCCACGCGGCGGGCGGCAAACCCTGGCCCGAATTGCAGTGGAGCCACGCCGACGAGCCCGATGCCCTGGTTCTGAGCGTCCGTTCGTCGATCGCGCCCCGCAGTGCGCGCCTTTGGGTCGCGCGCTCGGCGACCAAGGACTTCCGCCAGTCGCGTTGGCAAAGCCAACCCATGGAAGGCGACCGCGACGGCTTCCGCGGCCGAGTGCCCAAGCCGCCGCAAGGGCACGTGGCCCTGTTCGGCCAGTTGCAGTTCGACATGGACGGCCTGCCCTACGCCCTGTGCACCCTGGTGCGGTGCCATTGATCGCGCCACGGGCGGCATCACGCGGCCTTGCGCAGCCGGTCTGGGTCGCTCGGCAAGGGAAGCACCTTCGACGGCGCCGCCATGGCCAGCCGTTCGATCCATGCCACCAGCGTCCACAACCCCGCCGCGGCCAGGGGGATGGTGACCAGCGCCGACCACGTCGCCGTCGTCGGCCACCGGACGCACAGCACGGCCACGATGGCCCCGAGCATGGCCAATCCCGCGTAGAGCACCAGCACGAACCGGTGGCTTCGTCCAGCGATCAACAAGCGTTGGAACAGGTGGGTGCGGTGCGCCGCCCATGTTTTTTCGCCGTGCACGAGCCGCCGGCCAAAGGTGAATGCCGCGTCGAACGCGAAGGGCCAGACCGGCAAGGCCGCAAGCAGGATGCTTGCCGGGGCGAGCGTCGGGCTGCGCAAGGCCACCAGCGGCATGAGGGCGAACGAGTACCCGAGGAAGACGCTGCCCACATCGCCCAGGAAGACCCGGGCGGGCGGCCAGTTGTGCGCGAGAAACCCTACGCTGCCGGCGGCCAGGAGGAGCCCCAACCCGCTCACCAGAGGCTCGTCGCCCAGGTACCCCAAAACAGCCCAGGCCACGCCAGCCACCACCGCTTGGCTGCCGGCGATGCCGTCGCTCCCATCCATGAAGTTATAGGCGTTCGTCAGGCCCACGATCCACGCCAACGTCAAGACGACGCCGGCGCTTCCCAGGGCCACGGTCGGCCCCAGCGGCAGCGAGAGGGTCTCCCAATGGCCCAGGCAGACCACGGCGATGGCCGCCGCCATCACGTGAGCCGCCAAGCGTGGCCCGGCCGGCAGCGAGTAGAGGTCGTCGAGCCAACTGACGCCGGCGACCAACAGAGCGCCGACCGCGTATCCCAGAAGCACCGCCCAGGGAGCGCTGGCTGGAAACAGCCCGCCCAGGCCGAGCCATCCGCCGAGCACCGCGACGACCACGGCCAGTCCGCCTGCGCGGGGCGTGGGACGGGCGTGGGAACTCCGCGGATTCGGCACGTCGAGGGCGTGTCGCACGGCCCACCGACGTACCACGGCGACCCCCCAATACGACGAGACCGCCGCGATCAAGCTCAACGCGAGATGGTCCATGATTTCGAGATCCTCAACAAGGCCCTTGGGCTGGGTGTCCTCACGACGGGCCCGCCACAGCAACCGGGTCGGTTCGTTGTGCCGGCCGGCGTCCGATGCGTCGGTTCGCCCTGGCGATGCCAGGCGACCTCGCGGCAAAGCCCGTCGCCCAGGGCCACTTCGGCGCGGAATCCGAATTCGTGCTCGAAGCGATCGGAAAGGCACGCGTCGTCGGCCGGCCGGGGCGGATCAGGTAAGCTAGTCTGAAAGTCGGCGCAAACAACCATCGCGTGCCTGAAAGGGGCGCGATTATAGGCGCTCTTGCGCGTTTCAGGCAACGTCAATAGGACGCCCCCGCTTCCTGTGGGGGTCTCCATGGTGCCGCCGTCTATCGCATCGCCTCTTCCTTGGCGATCCGGCACCACTGGACGACGTTCTCCGGTCGGTGGCCGATCGTGTGGTTGTCCTTCATGATGATCTCGACCACACAACCCTTGGTGATGTCGAGTGCCCGGCGAAGATCGCTGCGGATCTTCGCTTCGTCGATCTTGGGCGTGGCCAAGGCGGCCGGGTTGGGCTTGAGCGAAAGGACGTACTTGTCTTCGAGGAACTCGGCCATCTTCTCCAAATCGGCCCAAGGCGAGCAGGAGACGCGGCGGAGGCTGTGGTGCCGCTGGACCACGTGCCAACGGCTATGCAGCGGCTCGCAGCAGCCGTAACACGTCAGGCCGAAACGATCCATGATCGGCTTCTCGTGGGGGAAGATGAACTCCTCGTACATCGCCGGAGAGACATTCACCGTTTCCTGGCTCTCGGTGAAGCCCCACAGATCGGCGCACGTCACGTGCCCGTCGAAGTCCGGGCGCGGAAGCTCTTCCGAGAACCCGAACCCGCCCGAACCCACATAGGTGCCGTCGTTGTTCAGGCTAAGCAGGTTGTTCGATTCGAGATAGTCGAGCTTGTCGAGATAGCCGCGAGAGATCCTCGCGAGCAGTTCCTTGAGTTCGTCTGGGTGGTCGTGGAAGTCGCAGAAGATATTCTCCAGTCCGCGGAACGTGGCGGCGGGCCAGGTCAGGCCCAGCGACCACCACCAGCACCCTTTGAGGCGCACCGTGAGGATGCCGTCGAAGACGTCGCGCGCGAGTTCGAGGCAGCCGCGGGTGGTTTCCCAGTCGATCTCGAACTGGGGCGAGTGCAGCCGGGGCAGATCGGTGGCGTAATCGCGGATCGGGGCCTCCCACACGTAAGAACCCGCGCTCTGGGTCTTGTGGTAGACCGCCGCCAGGCCCCAGTCGTCGGGCGAGACCGTGTAGGGCACGTCGAAGAACGGCTCGACCGGTTTGTCGTCGCCCATCTCCTCGCCCCAGAAGATTTCCTTGCGCAAGTCCATTTCCCAGCGCCGGGCGAGTTTGCCCTGGCAAGCCATCTGCGACTCGGTAATGATCTCGTTCCAGCCGTTTTCCGGGTCGCAGAAGACGACGGGTCGCGTTTCCTGGAGGGCGTTGAGCCGGGTCCACAATTCGCGGACCGCGCGCATCCGCGAGCCAGCGGCAATGTCGGCGACTCGCTCGGCCAACGCCCGGAGCACGTCGCGGTCGTTCGGGCTCATCGCCACATCGTGCGGTTGAAAACCCGTGAGGATCTTGCCCGCCGCGGTCTGGTCGAGCCCAGTCGACGGGCCGTCGCCGTAGTGTTCCACGCCAATCCCCTTTCCTGCGGCACGTCGCGATTGGACCTGCACCGATAACGTGACCGATCCCAGGGCCGCGGTCAAGAGGGCAGCCGGCGTGGCGGGGAGGAACCACTCGGAGGGAAGATGCTACCGCACGCGTTCAGCCGGGACCGGCGCCGGAGGAAGCACCACGCCGCGGCCAGCGCTCGATTTCCAACCCTCGATCGGAGCACGGCTCTTGACGGTTGGAACCACGCCAGTCCGTGCCGCCGGCGGCACAGGAGTTCCCTCGGCGAGCACCTCCTCCTCGGGTGGGACCGGGGCCGTCTCCAAAATGGTGCTCTCCATCGCGGCCAAATGGCCGGCCGAGAGGATCGAGCCCGCTCGGGCAGTCGAACCGCACGCGCCGCAGGATGCGTCGGTCGCCGTTGGGCCGCACTCGTCGTACGGGTTGGCGCACATCGCGCATCCAGACACTGCGATCAACCCAAACGCCCAACAACCAAACGGCAGACTGCGAACCATCGGGAGCACTCCGGGCGAACGCCATTCGACGGACTGTCATGCCACCCCGGAAAAGATGAGGGACGTAGCGGGGCGCGATGGAATTCTCGGCCGGAGTGTCTTCCCAACCCGCAATGTTTTTTCAAGAAACGCAAAAGGCTGGCCATCCGACGTTCAGAAGGCCAGCCTGTCTTTTGTAGATTACCAAGTCGAAGCCAACAGGGCAAGCTTCGACGTCCTTCTTCCCGCTCGGTTCTCAACAAGTCCAGGTGTTTCTGGCTCCCACGTTGGGAACCGGCATGTCACGGCCAGGGCCTAAGCCTTGGCAGGCGGGGCCGGAGGAGCGGGAGGAGCCGCGGGCTTGGGCGGGGCGGCCGGGGCCGGAGCCGGCGGAGCCGCCGGCTTGGCCGGAGCGGCCGGAGCGACCGCCGCCGGAGCGGCCGGAGCGCACGTGGCCGGAGCGCAGGTCTTCGGGGCGCAGGTATCCGGGCAGCACGTGCGGACCCGGCGGACCTTGCGGCAGCACGTCTTCGGCGCGCAGGTGGCCGGAGCGCAGGTCTTCGGCGCACAAGTCGCCGGAGCGCACGTGGCCGGAGCGCAAGGCTTCGGAGCGCACGTGGCCGGAGCGCAGGTCTTCGGGCAGCACGTGCGGACCCGGCGGACCTTGCGGCAGCACGTCTTCGGCGCGCAGGTGGCCGGAGCGCAGGTCTTCGGCGCACAAGTCGCCGGAGCGCACGTGGCCGGAGCGCAAGGCTTCGGAGCGCACGTGGCCGGAGCGCAGGTCTTCGGGGCGCAGGTGTCCGGGCAGCACGTGCGGACCCGGCGAACCCTGCGGCCGCACGTCTTCGGCGCACAGGTGTCCGGAGCGCACGTGGCCGGCGCGCAGGCGGCCGGAGCACAGGTCTTCGGCGCGCAGGTGTCCGGCGCACAGGTCCGGGCATGGCGCCCGGCTTCCGCCACCACGGCGAAGCCTAGCACCGCGAGGAACGCCGCGGCGCTCATCAAGTAGGTTCGTTTCATTCCAGAATCCTCCAACTAACAGGTACCGTAGCGTTACGGGATTCACGTTCGCGCCGTCTCTGGTTCCACGCTCCTCACCCCCGGACGGCTAAGGGACCAAGGAGGCGTCTGAAAGAATCATCGCTGTGCCGCGACCGCACTCCGCCGCGCAGCTCCCTGTTCAAACCTTGCGGCCTGCGGGCGCGGTATCACATACACAGCTTTGAACGTTAAGCTAGCATCCCGATTTTCGTTGTCAAGCGGGGAGTTCCGCGAAAATATGCGCATTAGGTGGAAATGGAGTCTTGGGAATTTTAGACCGTTTCACAACAAAAAATGGCCATGCACCCTCCCCAGTGCTGGCCCATGAAACACCAGAGGGGAGGACCCCGACGTGGCGACCTCCCCAATAGATTCAATCTAACACTCTATGGCACAATAACTTATAGCTCGCCACCAGGGTTCGAAGCGGATACCGTCCGGCAAGCCGTACCCCGGCGATCCCGTCCACCCCAGGCGCCAGAAAAAAACGTAAATTCAGCTACATTTTGCCCGCTCAGCGTCGGACGGATTCTGAACTATTTGGCGGCTGGGTCGCCTGTTGGGTCACTTTCTCTGCCCGCTGGCGGATCTCCTCCCGCAGTAACTCCAACTTTCGGAGGGTCTCCTTGGGGTTCTCGAAATCCAAAAGCAACGGGTCTTCGCCCTCGAAGACCACCGCTGCCATGCCCGCGATCCGCCACCCTTCGGGTTCCTTGCGGACCATCCAAGTAATCTCATCCGTGCGGGGATTCCCGTCCCGGTCCAGGTCCGTCCATTGACTGGGGACACGGGCACCATCGTCGCCAAGCATCTCCGGCTTGCCCACGGTGAACTTGGCCGTGTCGCTGCCGGGGGGAGCGACCTGGATGTCTTCCAGCTCGCGGATTTTCTCTCGCGCGAGCTTGGTGAACATCGCCTCGGTTTGCTGGTCGTCGCCGGTTCGGACGGCTTCGAGGAACCGGGAAACCGCGGTCTCCGGCCCGTCTTCCGGCGCGGCGGTCGGCCCGGCCGTCGTCTCGGACCCTTGCGGCGCCGCCACGTCCGATGTCTTGCTGCACCCACCACCCAACACGGCGCCAAGCGCAAGCCACGCCAAGCAACATCCGTATCGCACGTATCGCATCCTTGGATCTCCTGCTCCATCAGGCCACGCCCCCAGCCCGAGAACCCACGGCGATCGTCGTGGACTCCTGGACCAAGGCGGCAAAGTGTCGCAGGAAGACCGAACCGCGTCAAGAGCGGTCCCGATCGCACCCCATGCGCCAACAACCCGGGGTGGCACGCTCTAAACCCAAGCGAAGGGCGTGGCGATGCCGCCAGACCACGGCCATCGCGTCGCTCTGGCCGTGCTACGCGACCCGAACACACCTGAGGCCACAAGCGGCCGCGCCACATCGAGTTGGGTGAGTTCACGGGCCGTCGCCCGACCCCAACCAATACCAGAGAGCCGCCACGACCACGCCGATGAGGGCTAGGACCGCCACCACGAGGATGGCCGCCGTGTTGCCCCCGTGTTCGGTGGCCCGGCGCGACGCACCGCCCGGGCTGCTGGCCACGGGGCCAACGGCGAACACTTCTTCTTCGATGATATGCCGCAGGCCGGGCACGACCTCGTCGTCCGCCGCTGCCAGGTGGGGGAAAACCTGACTGCCCAGGCGCCAGTCGCGCCAGCCCTCCCTCCACACCAGAGAATCTGGCCCCACCCGGCCCTCAGCAAGCCATACGCGCATGATTTCCCGAGTGGCAGGCCCATACTGCCCCCCTGCGCTAGGACGAACATACCATACCGCAGATGGGGCTTCGTCGAGCGGGTCCGTCCCGGTGCCCGTAGCGGCAGGCGGTGATGGGATCGAGGCTGCCTCGTTGCTTCGACGAGCCGGCGCGCTGACGGATGCCACGGCTTGACCGATGCCCATTGCTGGCTTACCTGCCCC
>DYLT01000473.1 GCA_020721945.1 Blastopirellula marina | reverse complement strand
TCGTGGTCGTGGAGGCCGGGCAGGCCCGGCCTCCCGTGTACGTGCGGGACTTCGATTTCGGGCAGCCGGGGTTCGCCCAGACCAGTTCGACGTATTCTCTGAGCGCCTTGCTGGCGGCGGCCGGCGGTCCGTTCTAGGAGGGGGCGATGCTCACCGACGCCGAGATTGCCATGCTGGCTTCCGACATGGAGTCCGACCGCGTGGAGCGCAAGGAGTCACTGGCGGCCGGGGATGCGAAGGATCGCCTTGGGCAAGCGATCTGTGCGTTTGCCAATGACATGCCCAACCACCGCCTCCCGGGGGTCCTCATGGTGGGTGTGGACAACGAAGGGAGACCGACCGGCCTTGCCATCACGGACCGCCTTCTTCTTGAACTCAGCGGGATGCGAAGCGAGGGCAACATCCTACCCATTCCGTCGCTGACGGTTCAGAAGCGCCAGTTGGCCGGGGTGGACATCGCCGTCGTGGAGGTGGAACCCGCGAGCGACCCGCCGGTCCGGTACAGGGGGCAGGTCTGGATTCGTGTCGGCCCCCGTCGCGGCGTTGCGAGTCGTGACGAAGAGCGCGTATTGACCGAGAAGCGGCGGCATGGGGCGCTGGCTTTCGATCAGCACGGCGTCGCCGGGGCTCGGTTGGCCGACCTCGACCTCGACGTGTTCCGCCGTCAGATCCTCCCGGCCACCGTCGCGCCCGAGGTGCTCGCGGCGAACACTCGGACAGTCGAGGAGCAGTTGGCGGCGGCCCACTTCCTGACGCCGGACGGACGCCCGACGGTGTCCGCGCTCCTCGTGTTCGGCACGGACCCACAGTACTGGATTCCGGGTGCCTACGTGCAGTTCGTCAGGTTCGACGGTACGGACGTGCTGGCCCCCATCCAGAACGACCAACCGATCAAGGGAGGCGTTCTGGACCAGCTCCGGATGCTGGATGAACTCCTCAGGGTCAACATCCAGACCGCCGTAGAGGTCGGTGATCGACCACAAGAGGCTCGACGGCCCGACTATCCCTTGGTTGCACTCCAGCAGTTGATTCGCAACGCACTCCTGCATCGCAACTACGAGTCCAGCAACGCTCCCGTGCAGGTCTACTGGTTCTCTGACCGAGTCGAGATCCACAACCCCGGAGGCCTGTTCGGCCGGGCGACCCCCGAGACCTTCGGGAGGGTGGGCGGCAACGACTACCGCAACCCGACGTTGGCCTCTATCTTCAAGTCGCTTGGATTCGTCCAGACCTTCGGCATGGGCATCCCGATGGCGCACAAGGCCTGCGCGGACAACGGGAACCCGGGTCCGACGTTCGAGTTTCAACCGAACACGTTCCTGGCGGTTGTACGGAGGCGTCCATGACCACGGTAGCGTTCTTCAACAACAAGGGCGGCGTCGGCAAGACATCGCTGGTGTACCATCTGACGTGGATGTTCGCGGTGCGCGGCATCAACACGCTGGCGGTGGACCTCGATCCCCAGTCGAACCTGACGGCCATGTTCCTGCCGCCCGAGCGGCTGGAGGCACTCTGGCCGGACGACCCGGACCAGCGCGCGTCCATCCTGCGGAGCGTGCGTCCGTTCGTGAAGGGCACCGGGGACGTGGTGGCTCCTCACGTCGAGCGGCTCGATTCGCGGGTGGCGTTGGTGGTGGGCGACCTCGCCCTGTCCACGTTCGAGGATCGTCTGTCGGATGCGTGGCCCCGGAGCATGGATCAACAGGAGGACGCCTTCCGCATCCTGTCAGCGTTCCACCGGCTGATCGCGATGGGAGGGAACAAGGTCGGAGCAGCCATCGTCCTGATCGACGTGGGGCCGAACCTCGGCGCCATCAACCGTGCCGCGCTGATCGCCGCTGAATGGGTGGTCACCCCGCTTGCCCCGGACATTTTCTCGATTCAGGGGCTGCGCAACCTCGGCCCCACCCTGACCGACTGGCGGCGGGGGTGGTCGGATCGTCTTCAGCGCAGGCCCTCGGACCGGAATCTGTCGCTGCCTTCCGGGGAGATGAAGCCGGCCGGGTACGTCGTGATGCAGACCGGGATGCGGCTCGACCGGCCGGTCAAGGCATACGGTCGATGGGTCCAGCGAATCCCGGCGGAGTATGCAAAGACCATGCTTGGACGGCCGCTGGAGCCGTCGGTAATCAACGTCGAGAGCGACCCGGCGTGCCTGGGAGTGATGCGTCACTATCACAGCCTCATGCCCCTGGCGCAGGATGCGCGAAAGCCGATGTTCCAGTTGCGCCCGGCCGACGGGGCTATCGGCGCGCACCTGGAAGCCGTCCAGCGGTGTCATGCGGACTTCCTGGCGTTGGCGCAGAGGGTGGGCCAGTCGTGCGGATTCAGCGTGTGAACGGGAGCATGCGAACGATGACGAGCCAATCCAGCCGCGTGACCTCGCGTTCCGACACGGGAAGATTGGGTCGCGGCCATCGGCTCGCCGCGTTCGTCCGAGCCAGTCGTCGCCCCA
>DYLT01000092.1:7628-16569 GCA_020721945.1 Blastopirellula marina | reverse complement strand
GGCGGTCGGCGTGATCAGCGGCGGATCGTCGTCCACCTACAAGATCGCCGCCGAGGTCGAGGGCGTCGACGAGATCCAGGCGGGAACCTACGCCACCATGGACTGGCGCTATGCCGAACTCGCGCCGGAGTTTCGGGTGGCGATGACCGTGCTCGCCCGGGTGATCAGCAAGCGATCCGGCACGGCAGTGCTCGACGTGGGACTCAAGGGCGTCGGAAGCGAGTTCGGAACGCCCCGGATCAAGGACCATCCCGAGGTCGAGATCCCTTCGTTCCTTTCCGAAGAGCACGCGATCGTACGGCGCGCTGTCGACTGGCGTGTCGGCGACGTGGTCGAGATCATCCCGAGCCACGCCTGCACCACGTGCAACCTCCACCGCCAGTTCTACGTGCACGAGGATGGGCGCGTGGTGGACGTCTGGCCGATCGAGGCCGCAGGCCGATTGACCTGACGGCGCAAAGGGAAAAACGATGCAAGCGGCTTAGGCCACGACGGGCGATTCCTTCGTTCTGGCGGCGCTCCCGGCGTGGCGTCCAGGGCCACTGGCGCCATCCACGGCGGCAATCACGCGGCACGTGGCGATGTCACGTTACTTCAGCCTCCATCCCTGCGCGGTGGCTTCGAGCGCGGTGTGACCCTTGTGCGTGTCGTAGACCTCGTGCATTTCGTCGATCGAGTCGAAATAGCCGATTACGAACGCGGCGCTGAACGACTCGCCGGCCTGGATCGGACGCCCGCCGAACTCTTCGATCATGCACACATAGCCGCGCTGGTGGCACCAGGCCTCGCTGACCACCGAGGGGTCGAGCGTCATTCCGGCGAGCCACGGGCCGGTTTTGCCCGTCCTCGGGTCGCGGAGTTGGTACGCGCGAATGAACCGCTCGGGGAGCTTGTCGCGGCCCCTCGTATAGTTGAAGCGCGCATCGGGCGGGAAGTCGTCGAAGAACTGATCGGCGGCAATGGTGCCGTGGTAGCTCAGGTAGATCTGGCGGAAGGTATCGCCCCGGGTGTGGCGGATGTGTCCAGGCATGTCGATGCGAAGGAACATCGCGTCGCTGGAGTTGACCGAATCGATCTTGTCCATCGCAAGGAAATACCGCTTGCCCACGGGAAACACGAGCACTTGGGTCCAGACCGAGCCGGTCTTCCGCCCTGGGGCCGCAAGGTGGTACTTGAAGGTTTGCCGGACCGCCACGAAGTCCTTGCCGCGGATCACCTCGGGGTGCAACTGCCCGGCCCGCGTGCAGATCTGCGGCCCCTCGATCGACCGTTTGACGATGTTCCCGTGGTACAGATTGCCGGCTTGGTAAACCAGCTCGCGGTCGAGCCGGTCGCGGTAGGCCGCGTCGCTGCCGGGTTCCATGAGCCAATCGACGATGTCCAGGCCGAAGCCCGCGTCGCGAAACCCCGTCTTCTTGTCGAGAAACGATCCGGCCGCCACGCCGCTGACGTAGCCCTTCTTGCGCACGGCCGCCTCGTATTGCGGTGTCGACAGACGGATTTCGTCGTCCTTCTCGATCAGGGTGTAGTCTTCGGCGTCAAGAAGACCTGGCAGCACGAGGCATGCCACGGCCACGGCAAGCATCGCCCAACGATTCATGGATGGCTCCCTTGGCGCAGCGGAAATGCACAGGCCCCACTGCGATGGTAAACGCGCCACACCGCGAGGGCAAGCACCGGGCGAGACCTGGGCCGCTTGCTTCGAGGCGGGCAGCCGGCTATGCTGTCGGCGTGGGCTTGCGCTAGCGCAATGGAGTCGGTCGACTGGACACCGTCTCGATTGCTTCGCCCGGGCTTTCAGACCTCCGGAGAGTTGCTCATGCTGCGTGTTGCGACCATCCTCGCGCTTTTCCTTACCTGGACGCTCGACGTCCTGGCGGCCGGCCTCGGCAATCGCCTTGCCTATCTCGACGACCCGTGCGATCCCTACTACGTGGGCCTCGAGGCACCGAAGTTCGTGACGCCGCAGTGGGTGGGAGACGACGAGGTCGAGCTGGTCGTGGTGCTGTCGATCGACGATCTGCGCGACTCGGCCGTGTTCGAGAAGTACCTGGGGCCGGTCTTCGAGCGGCTCCAGAAGATCGACGGCCGCACGCCGATCAGCATGATGACGAACCGTTTCGACCCGAACGACCCGCGCCTGGCGGCGTGGTTCAAGACCGGGGTGAACCTCGGGGCGCACACGAAGGACCATCCGTGCCCGTGCCTTCAGGGCCGCCGCTTCGACAAGGCCAAGGCGACCTACGACACGTGCGTCGACGAGCTGAAGACTCTGTTGCCCGAGGCGCGCACCGTCGGCTTCCGGATGCCCTGCTGCGACTCGATGAACTCGGTGAGTCCCCGGTTTTTCGCGGAGATCTTCGGCAAGACGACGCCGCGGGGGAACTTTCTGGAGGTCGATTCGTCGGTCTTCGTGGTGCTGACTCCCAACGACCCCGCATTGCCGCGCGCGTTGGTCATGGATCCCGACCAGCGCCCGCGCCTGGGCAAGTACAGCCCGGCGAACAAGAAATGGGTCAACTACGTCGAGGACTATCCGTACCCCTATATCATCGGCCGGCTCTGCTGGGAGATTCCGGCGACGGTTCCGGGCGATTGGCAGGGCATCAACCTGCACAAGCCGTGCAACCCCCAGACGGTGCGCGACATGCAAGCGGCGATCGACGCCACGGCGGTCAAGCAGGGGGTCTACACGCTGTGCTTCCATCCGCATTACTGGCTCGCCAACCAGCAGGTCGTCGAGATCATCGACCATGCCGTGGCCCACCACGGCCGCAAGGTCAAGTTCCTCCAGTTCGCCGAGGTGCTCGAACGAATCACGAGGAATGCGCTGGGGGGTCAGCCGGTTCGGGCGGCCAACGGGCAAGACAACGGCGTGCGCGTGCTGGACCTCGACCGCGACGGCTACATGGACGTGGTCGTTGGCAACGAGCGCGCCCGGCAGACACGGCTCTGGTCCCCCCGGAAACGGCAATGGATCGTGAGTGACTTTCCCGTCGAGTTGGTCGTCGTCGACTCGTCGGGCAACCGGCTCGACGCCGGCGTGCGCTTCGGGGTGCTCCAGCGAAACGGCATGGCCAGCATGTTGGTCCGAAATGAGCGCGTTGCCGGCCTGTGGCACTTCGACGGCGCGCAGTGGAAGGCCGACCCCCAAGGCTTGGCGGGCCTGGAGGCAGACGGCCCCGTCGCCACGAGCCTCGCGGGACGCGATCGCGGCGTGCGCCTGGTGGACCTCGACGCCGACGGCATCTGCGAACTGGTCGTCGGCAACGAGCGGCAACAGGCCGTCTTCGCCTGGTCGCCCGACCGGCATGCGTGGCATCGACTGCCGTTCGGCTTGCCGCCGGGCACAGCGATCGTCGACGCCCAGGGCCGCGACGCCGGCGCCCGGTGGGTCGATCTCGATGGCGACGGTCGGCCGGACTTCGTCTTCTCTGGCCCTGACCGTTTCGCGCTCTACCTCGGCGCGTCGCGCCAGGGTGGCTGGTCGCGCAAGGTTTTGGCCGGAAAGCAGGGGGAGCCTGGGGCCTTGTTTCCCTTGGTGCGCGCGGATGGGACAAACAACGGCGCATGGTTCAAGAACGGCCAGATCTGGCTCCAGAACGAAGAGACCGGGGGGGTCGAGTTGCCTAGCCAAGCCGCCTCGCGATCCTACGCCGAGCTGCTGTCGAAAAGCCCCGATTCCCCGGCGCGGTAAGCGTTGGCGGGGCCTGTCCCCCTCGTGGCGAGCCGACTACGGCGCGGCCAGCACCACGGCGACGGCCTGACCGGTGCGAGCGTGATTGAGCACCATGGCCGCGGGGCGCACGAGAGGAATGGCCCCCCCGGCGACCACGCGGACCGGGCATTCGGGATCGGGGCGGCGGTAGTTGAGGGTCGGGGGAACGAGGCCTTTTTCGAGGGCCAGGAGGCTGGCGACCATTTCGACGGCGCCGGTGGCCGCGCAGAGGTCGCCGAAATAGCTTTTCGGCGCGGTGACCGGCACGTCGCCCAAGGTGTCGCGGATCGCGCGGGCCTCGATGCGGTCGTCGACGGTGGTTCCCACACCGTGGGCGTTGACGTGCCCGAGGTCCGAGGGCTGAAGACCCGCGGCCGACAACGCCGCCTGGATCGCGCGCCGGACCGCCTCGCCCTCGACCGGCATCCCTGGCCGCCGGGCCTCGTGCGTCGAGGCGGCGCCGGCGATCCGTGCCAGGGGTTGGGCTCCGCGGGCCTCGGCATGCCGCCGATTCTCGAGGACAAAGGCGGCCGCGCCCTCGCCGAAAACCAGCCCGTCGCGGTCGGCGTCGAACGGCCGGCACGCCCCGGCCGGATCGTTCGTGCGAGACGAAAGCTGGTACGAAGTGCAGCGGAGCCACACGCAGGGGTGAAGCCGGGAACTGGCGCCGCCCGCGAGCATCAAGTCGGCCTGGCCCCGCCGGATCGCCTGGGTGGCCTCGATGACCGCCGCCAGGCTGGACGCCTCGCTGAGGGTGATCGAGTTGTTCGGCCCGCGCGCGTCCTGGGCGATCGCGATGTGACAGGCCGGCATGTTCGGCAGGTACTTCAGCATCCACAGAGGGAACAAATGGTCCTTGACCCGTTGGCCCCATAGCGAGAAATCGAACCTGCCGTCGATGGTACAACTGCCAAACGCCTCTTGCAGTTCGGGGAGTTCGGCCGCGATCATGTCCGCCCCGTAGATCACGCCGAGCCGCTCGGGATCGACGGTCCCGGGCTGGACCCCCGCCTGACGGCACGCCAGCTCGGCCGCCGCGAACCCGAGCTGGATGTCGCGGCTCATGACCTTCTTCTGCTTTCGGGGGATGAACTGGTTCGGATCGAAGTCGGCGACTTCTCCCCCCAGGGGAGGGGCCAGTTCGCTCCCGTCGTACAGATCCAGAGCGCGCACGCCACTTTGGCCCTTTAGCATGGCGTTCCAATAGGGCTCGCTTCCGATGCCGATCGGGCTGACCACGCCCACGCCCGTTATGACCACGTCGACCGCCGGTTTCATAGCACGTTCCGCCGCTTGAGCCATCCTCCTACGGCCACCTTCGTACGATCGCAAGAGACCTCGAATCCCTCATCGTAGCGGACCGGGCCGGGGTGGGCAATCAAAGCGTCCGTTGGTAGATCCGATAGGTCTTGTAGCGCCGCGCGCCGACCGCCTCGATGGCCCGATTGATCAGATCGTTGTCTTCGAGGGTCCAGCTCAATTCGGCCCCGGTGTATTTCAGCACGTTCTTCCCGTAGTCGAGGGTGCGGAGGATCAGCAATTCGCTGATCCCCCGCCGCCGGTAGCCTTCGAGGACCACCAAGACGAGCATGCGCGCCGTCTTGATTCGGCGTGCGCGCCAAGCCAGACGCACCAGGCCGATCGGCAGTCCCAGGGTGGTCAGCCGGCCTTTCAAGGGGCGAATGGCCTCGTTCAGGTCGGGTAACGTCACGGAGAACCCGACCACCTTGCCGCCGGCCTCGGCGATGAGCACCTGATCGGTCACGGCGAACTTGGCCATGCGTCGGGCGAAATAGGCGAACTCGGCGTGCGATAAAGGGACGAAGCCCCAATTGTGCTCGTAGGCCGCGTCGTAGACTTCGTTGCACCGTTGGACTTCGGCATCGAAATCGGCGGTCCGGAACGGGCGTACGGTCACGGCACTGCGCCGGGCGAGCCATGCGGCGCGGCGTTGCCACCGCGCCAACAGATCGCGCGAGTCGTCGAACCACCAGGCGAACAGGTCCTTGGCCTTGACGAGCCCCCACGATTCGAGCAGCCGCCCGTAGTAGGGAGGGTTGTGGTTCATCATGATCCGCGGCGGGGTGTCGAAGCCCTCGATCAGCAGCCCGCACGAGTAGTTCGTCGAGTAGTCGATGGGGCCGAGCATCGACGTGCGGCCCTTAACGCGAAGCCATGCGGCCGCGGCGTCCAGCAAGGCCCCCGCCACCTCGACCCGGTTTACGCTCTCGAACATACCAAAGCACCCCACGTTGGTCGCGTGGAACCGGTTGTAGTTCGGGTCGTCGCTGACCAAGATACGTCCGACCGGCTGGCCCGCCTCCAGCGCAAGGAACTGCACGGCATCGCCGTGGAGGTAGAAGGGGTGCTTCGTGCGATCGAGGAACTCGCGGACCTCGACGGTCAACGGCGGGACCCAATGCGGATCGCTGGCGTAGATGCGCCAGGGCAGACGGACGAAATGGGCCAGGTCGCGTCGCGTTGCGACCTGGCGAACCTCCAAGGTCCCCATACGGCTCCTCGCGGTCACCAATTCGGCATTTCACCTCGAGTCGAGGAAGTCGTTGGTTGCCTCGACCCGGAAAGCACATCCTCGGGTCGTTTCATGAAGGCGCGCTTGCAGGGTCCCAGTCATACAATCGATATGACTTCTGGAGTTCCGCGCCGCCCTTCTCGAGGCTTCGCCGCGAGAGCGAATTCGACTCCAACACCCAGGAAAACTCGGCCTCTTCGATGCCCACCTTCAGCGCGTGGGGCACCAGACCGTGCATCAGCACCAGCCCGACGCCCTGGCGGTGATACTCGGGAATAACGTTCGTGCTGATCACGCGGATTCGCTTGATCCGGTCCTTGCGGTACAGCAACCGGAAAACGCCGAAGGGAAACAGCCGGCCGTTGATCTTTTTGATGCGCGGATTGTAGTCGGGAAGGCAAAACACGGCCCCGACCAACCGGCCGTCGATCTCGGCCCCCACGGCCAATTCCGGAATGATCAAGTGCT
The DNA here is from genome assembly GCA_020721945.1 of Blastopirellula marina. Classification (GTDB taxonomy): domain Bacteria; phylum Planctomycetota; class Planctomycetia; order Pirellulales; family Thermoguttaceae; genus JANLFZ01. The sequence continues at coordinate 9,850 of DYLT01000092.1, read as the reverse complement.
TGAGGTCCCGCGCCAGGTAGCGGACCTCGGCGTCGGACATGGGCACGAAGCCCCACGTATCGACCAACGAACGGTTGTAGATGTTCAAGAACGCTTCGACATCCTCCTGAAACCGCGAACGGTCCAGCGTTCGCAACGTGACGCCCAAGTGCTCGATGATTTGCACGGCCACGGGCTCGAGTTTCTCGCGGATCTTCGGCAGAATGCTCACGTGCCCGCCAAACGCGTAGAGATCCTGGGTCTTGCGAAACCCGCATCCTTCGATCAGCCGAGCGTAATAGGGCGGGTTATAGGTCATCATGAAGGTGGGGGGCGAATCGAATCCATCGATCAACAGCCCCAGCTCGTAGTTCAACGACGGATTGGTGGGCCCCCGCACCGCGCGAAGCCCTCGTTCGGCCATCCATGCGCGCACCGCCTCGAAGAGCCCCTTGGCAGCCTCCAGATCGTCGATGCACTCGAAGAACCCGAAGAAACCTCGCTGTTCGTTGAAGCGTTCGATGTGCCCGCGGTTGACGATCGCGGCGATGCGGCCGCACACCTCCCCCGCGCAATAGGCCAGGAAGGTCTGCACTTCGTTGCGCGCGTAGAAGGGGTGACGGCGGAACCCGACCAGCCCCGCTTGGTTGCCGCGGAGCGGGGGGATCCAATTCGGATCGTCCCGATAGAGCCTCCACGGAAAGTCGAGGAACTGCTTCTTCTGCCGGCGGGTGACGACAGGCTCGACAACGATTTTCGTCATGAAAACGGTATAAACCTCCCGGTTTGCCCAAACCGATAATGTTTACCAGGCGCCGATCGACCGGTCAAGGCCGATCGTGGGACCCTGCCTTTCGCCCGGTCCGGCATTACGATGCCAAGGTCGCCTCCTGCGTTGCCAAAGGATGCCCGAGCCCCTGCCATGTCCGATGTGCTTGTGACCGGCGCCAGCGGCTTTGTCGGGTTTCACCTGGTTCGCGCGCTGCGCCAGCGCGGGGTGCAAGTCGATTGCCTTGTGCGCAGGACATCGAAGGTCGCGCACCTGGAGGCCTTGGGCGTCGGTTACATCTACGGCGATGTGACCGATCCGACGAGCCTTCCGGCCGCCGTGACGGGGAAGTCGGTGGTTTACCATCTGGCCGGCTGCACGGCCGCCCTGCGCCGCGAGGAGTTCTATGCGATCAACGAGGCGGGAACCCGCCATCTCGCCGAGGCGTGCGCGCGGCAGAGCCGGCCCCCGGTGCTCGTGGTGGTCTCGTCGCTGGCGGCCGCGGGTCCGTCGCCTTTCGGCCGGTTGCGCACCGAGGATGACCCTTTGGCGCCGGTTTCCGAGTACGGGCGGAGCAAGCGGGCGGCCGAGCTTGCGGCGCAGCAGTTCGCCGATCGCGTGCCCATGACCGTGCTGCGCCCGCCGATCGTTCTTGGCGAGCGCGACGCGAAAGGGGCCGCCATCTTCCGCGCGATCCGGCGGTTGGGCGTCCATGCCATCCCGGGCATGGCGCCCCATCGGTTCTCGATCCTCCATGCCGCCGACCTGGCCGAAGCCCTGATCCTGGCGGCTGCCCGCGGCAAACGGCTGCGGCCTGGCGGCCCAAGCGGAGGCAACCCCGGCGACACGACCGGGTTCTATTTCATCGCGTGCGACGAGCACCCCACGTACGTCGAACTCGGCCGGATGATCCGTGCCGAAGTGGGGCGCCCCCGCGCGTTGATCCTCCGCGTTCCCGTGCCCATCGTCTGGGTCGTCGGCGCGTGCTCGGAACTCGCCGGTCGATGGTGCGGAAAGCCCTTGGCCTTGAATCTCGACAAGGTCCGCGAGGCCACGGCCGGTTCGTGGACCTGCTCGTCGGCTCGGGCTGCCGCGGAGCTGGGCTTTCGAGTCACCACGCCGCTTGCCGAGCGGCTTCGCCAGACGGCCCAGTGGTACCGGCACGAAGGCTGGCTCTAGCGGCCTGCCGGTCGGCGCCGGCGCACGCGGCCTTCGATCGCGCATCGGGTCATCCGCGGACCACGAAGTTCACCATGCGCCCCGGCACCACGACGACCTTGGCCACGGTCTTGCCGGCAAGCTGCTCGGCGATCTTGGGGTCGTTTCGCGCGGCGGCCTCCATGGCCGCGCGGTCCGCACCGGCGGCCACGCGGACGACCGCCCGCAGTTTCCCGTTGATCTGCACCGGCACTTCGATCGTGTCCTCGCGGAGCATGGCCTCGTCGTACTCGGGCCACGGCTCGTAAGCCAGCGA
>DYLT01000092.1:0-7613 GCA_020721945.1 Blastopirellula marina | reverse complement strand
CCGAGGGCCTGCCACAACTCCTCGGCGAGGTGCGGGGCAAACGGCGCCAACAGCAACGCGAACGTCTCCATGGCCCGGCGCGGCCGCACCTCGGCCGCCAGGAAGAAGTTCGTGAACTCCATCATCCGCGCGATGGCCGTGTTGAAGCTCAGGCTCTCGATGTCGCGGGTGACGGCCTGGATCGTCTTGTGAAGCACGCGGTTCTGCTCGGCCGTGGCCTCGACGTCGCGCACCGACGAGGCGAGCTGAACCGTTTCGGCGCGGTCGTCGACGATCATGCGCCAAGCGCGGTCGAGAAACTTGCGCACGCCGACCACGCCGTCCATGCTCCAGGGCTTGACCGCTTCGAGCGGTCCCATAAACATCTCGTACAATCGCAACGAATCGGCGCCGAAATCGCGCACGATTTCATCGGGATTGACGACGTTGCCTCGGCTCTTGGACATCTTGTAGGCGCGGGCGTCGATGCGGATCGAGGGGGCCTCCTTGAGCACGAACACGTCGCCGCGCTTCTCGACCCTCGCCACGTCCAGCTTGACGGACTCGACCGGCTCGCCCGTCGATTTCACAACGTACTTGCCGCCCTCGGCCTCCTCGACCTCGGTGGCCGGCACCCATCGCCCGTCGCCGGTCTGGTAGGCCGTGTACTCGGTCTCGCCCAGGATCATGCCCTGGTTGACGAGCTTGCGGAACGGCTCGGGGGTCGAGACATAGCCCCGGTCGTAAAGCACCTTGTGCCAGAACCGGGCATACAGCAAGTGCAGCACCGCGTGCTCGGCGCCGCCGACATACAAATCGACCGGCATCCATGCGCGTTCCACCTGGGGATCGATCAGGGCACGGCCGTTTTTCGGGTCGAGGAACCGCAGATAGTACCAGCACGAGCCGGCCCATTGCGGCATGGTGTTCGTTTCGCGTTTGTACCGCTTGCCGTCGCGAACGACGTAGAGCCAGTCGGCCGGGGCTTTTTCGAGCGGCGGCTCGGGACTGTCGTGCTTCGCGTCGAAGACCATGGTTTCGGGCAGATCGAGCGGCAACTCGCCGGGCGAAAGGGCGCGAACCAGACCGTTGGGCTTCCCGTCGCCGTCCAACTCGTGGAGAATGGGGAACGGCTCGCCCCAGAAGTGCTGCCGGCTGAACAGCCAGTCGCGGAGCTTGTAGTTGACCGCCGCGCGACCTAGACCCGTGTTCTCGAGGTACTCGATGATCTGCCGTTTGAACTCCGAGGTGGCAAGGCCGTTGAATCGGCCCGAGTTGATGGCCGTGCCGTCGGCGATGAACGCGACGCGGCCGGCCAGGAGGTCGTCGCGGGCCTGGCCGGCTTCGGGGCCCGGATCGACCACCGTGATGATCGGCAAGTCGAACTGCCGGGCGAACTCGAAGTCGCGCGTGTCGTGGGCGGGCACCGCCATGATCGCTCCCGTGCCGTAGCTCGCCAGCACGTAGTCGGCGACCCAGATCGGAATGGCCTTGCCGTTGACCGGGTTGACGGCATACGAGCCGGTAAACACGCCGGTCTTCTCCTTGGCCAGATCGGTCCGGTCGAGGTCGCTCTTCGACGCCGCCTTGCGGCAGTACTGTTCGACGGCCGCGGCCTCGGCCGGCTTGGCAAGACGGCGGACGAACGGGTGTTCCGGGGCGACGACCATATAGGTGGCCCCGTAGAGTGTGTCGGGCCGCGTCGTGTAGACGCGCAGCACGTCGTCGCCCGGCTTCCGCGGCAACCCGTGGTCGATGCGGTCCACAAGGAACCGGTCGAAGTCCTCCTGACGCGGCATGCCGTCGTCGCCGGTCGCCAGGCCGATGAAGAAATCGACCTCGGCCCCGACGCTGCGCCCGATCCAGTTGCGCTGGAGCCATTTGATGCTCTCGGGCCAGTCGAGCGGCTCGAGATCCCTTTCCAGCCGGTCGGCATAGGCCGTGATGCGCAGCATCCATTGGCGCATGGGAATTCGCACCACGGGATGTCCACCCCGCTCGCTCACGCCCCCGACCACCTCTTCGTTGGCCAGCACGGTCCCCAAGGCCGGGCACCAATTGACTGGCGCTTCGAGCTGGTACGCCAGGCGATGCTCGTCCTGATAGCGCCGCACGGCCTCTTCGCCCGCCGCCTGGACCTCGGGAGGAATGGGCAGTTCGGCGATCGCGCGGCCGCGCTCGGTTTCGGGGTCGAACCACGTATCGAACAACACGAGGAAAATGAACTGAGTCCAGCGGAAATAGTCGGGGTCTGTGGTTGCCAACTCGCGCGACCAGTCGTAGCTGAACCCCAGCATTTTCAACTGCCGACGGAACGTTGCGATATTGCGCTCGGTCGTCGCACGCGGATGGGTGCCGGTCTTCTTGGCGTGTTGCTCGGCAGGCAGACCGAATGCATCCCAACCCATCGGATGCATCACACTACGCCCGCGCATCCTCTGGTAACGGCAGACGATGTCGGTCGCCGTATACCCCTCGGGGTGTCCAACATGAAGCCCCTCGCCACTGGGGTATGGGAACATGTCGAGCACATACCGCTTCTCGCCCGTCGGTAGGCGCGGCGTGGCAAAAATGGAGGACTCTTCCCAGTGTTTCTGCCACTTCGGTTCGATCGCCGCCGGGTTGTAGCGAGGCATAACGTGTTCTGTGCAAACGGGATAGCGGTACCGAAAAGCCCGATTGTACCGCCTTGGGCCAAGGCGACAAGAGCACCTCGATACCCGGGAAGCGGCGGGGCATTTTGTCCATGGGGCCGTGGTGCCCGATCCTGGCGAATCGTGACGTCGTGCCGGCCGCTGGCGATTCTCGGGGCACGATTCCAGCCGATGAACGTGGACGCGGCTTCTGTTGCCAGACGCCACAGTGCGTGGTTTTGCGGCATCGCCGCACGTTCTGCCGAGAGAATATCGACGGTTGACCTAACTCGTTGTGCTGCAATACGTCCGGATCGAGCAGCCGGCTGTGCCACGAGTGGCTTCATCCCTTGGTACGCGGTTTGCACACAAGGAATCGTTGGTATGACTCATCCGCCGGAACAGGCCGATTCCTCGGAATCATTCCGTCTCGTTTCGTGTTATCCGCCATTCTGGTCCGCGCCGAGTCGCGACATGGCCTCGGCCGGATCGCCGGAGAGAAGACGTGCTATGAGTACTCCCCTAAAAGACGCCCAAGACGTGCGGTTTTACTGTCCCGTGTGCCACGGACAGGTGAACCCAGACTCCCCTGAACCCGTGGACAGTCTCCACTGCGAGGCGTGCGGCCAGACGCTTTGGTTCGTGCAACGCCCGATGAACGAGGCCTGGATGGTCGTCGCGCCGGTGACCGAGTTGATCAACGAGGGCGACACGGTCAAACAGGTGGGCGAGGTGCTTTCGGCGGCGGGCGATCGCCGGCGGCTGATCGTCGATCTGTCGCGGCTGCGGTTTCTGCCCAACTCCGTGATCAAGGTGCTCTTGGCGCTTCAGCGGCGTCTGCGAACCCTGGAGGGATCCTTGATGATCTGCGGCTTGCACCCGGCAAACTACCACGCCCTGAGGAGAGCCCGGCTGACCACCGTGCTGAACATCTGCGACGATCCGGAAGTTCTGCTCGATTGCTGAGGCGACCTGCCGTGCTCGAGTTGCGTGGCACGCCCGGAGCGTAGCGACGGCGCGGCCGGTTGCACGGGGCATACCACCACGCCCTTCGTCCCTCAGGGCGTGCCACCCAATGCGCTCGAGTTGCGTGGCACGCCCGGAGCGTAGCGACGGGCGTGGCGGGTGAGCCGCGCTCACTGCGCGGCCTCGCACTCGGCGACTTTCTGGGCGTGGAACTCCTCGGTGAGCAGGCCTTCTTCGAAGAGCAGGTTGAGCTGCCGTAATCGGCCAGCCACTTGTTGCTTGGTGAACTTCGGTTTTCCTGCCGCATCGGTCGATGCGGGCGAGGGCTTCGGCGTGGTTGGCACCGGTGCGCGCCGGGCTCGCCGAGGCAACGGCCGGAAGGACGGGTCGAAGACCTGGACCTTCATTTCCTGCGCCGGAACCAAGTGCCGCCACAAGAACGCTTGCATTCGGTCTTCCACGGGGACGGCCTCGCGCACCACTTCCCGGCCCTGGATCTTCGCCAGGCCCACCAACGAGATCGCCACGGGCTGTTTGGTCTCGGCCCGGTCGGTCCGGACGATCAAGCGGGCGGCCGATTGGTTCGCCGAGGCCGAGTTGGCCAGGGCCCTAAAGCCAGGCGGCGGGTCTTTCAGTCCGACGGTCACGGGGCCCGAAAAGCCATCCTTGCGGATCACCTGGACGTTGACCTGGGCAGCGCCTTTGCCACGCATGCCGATGCTCGAGGGCACCACGCACAAGGCGAAATCGGGCTGCGGTGGGCTGAGCCGCAGCCGATAGGCGTACTCGTCGCCGCCGCTGCGGGTCGTATCGCCCAGATGAACGTAGTAGTTCCCGTCGGCAGGCACTTTGACCATGACGTACGAGTCGGCATGGTGCGTGTTGACCCCCGCCAGGGGATCCTCGTGATCGTCGTTGAACGCCACGAGCTTCCCGGAGGCGTCGGTAACCTTCAGGACCGAATCCAGCGGAGAATCCAAACGCCGCGCGGTCACCTCGGCGACGATCGTGTCGCCAGCCCGGCCGGCGATCTCGAACACGTCCCAATCATCTCGGCGATCGATGCGGCCGTTGACGATCACCGGCAATTTCACCCGCTGCGCGTGCGACCGGTCGTTGTTCGTCTCCTGCTCGAAGCACTCGGGCAGCGTGTCCAAGGCGAAGGGCACGGGGTTCGAAAGGATCCCACGTCGGTTGGCCGCCGCCGAGTGGATTCCCGGCCGTGCGTCGGGCTCGGGGAGCACGAGATCGGCCCCCTCGAGGTTCCAGCCCTGCATCTCGACCTTTGGCGGCGAACCGGCCCGGCCGCCCAGCGGGAAGATGCTGGTCACGAACGGCAACTCGCCGATCGAGACGCGATAGACGAAATCCTCGCGGCCGCGGAACAAGGCGTCGGTGATGGCCAGAACGTACTCGCCGTCTTTGGGCACCTGGCAGAGGATGACCGGGTCGGGCTTGAAACGGTAGTCGTCGCTGTAGGCCAACTCCTTGCCCGACGCGTCGTACAGCGCCATGACCGGCTGGAACCACCCGGGCACGGCATCGGCGATGTACGGCACCAGTTGCCGGGCACTGGCGACGATCACCAGGCGCTGGCCCTTGCGGGCCTCGAAGCGATAGAGGTTCACCTCGCCCGAGGCGATTTGCCCGTTCATCGTACACGGGATGGTGATCCGCTGTTCGACCTCCTCGGGAGGTCGGTTGCGTCTGGCCAGCTCTTCCTTGCCGAGGACCTGGAACTGGCTGGTGATCATGGGCTTGCGCGAGACTTCGGGCAATTGGCTGACGCAAAACGGCAGGGGATTGGACACCCCTCGGGGCGTGGCCAGGCGGATCTCCCGGACCCCCGGCTTCGCGTCGCGCGCCATGGTGACTTCGACCAGGACGAGGTTCGAGATGGACGCGTTGGCGGGCCGCTGCACGTACTCGGCCATGCGCTGTTCGATTTTGGCGATGAGCTTCTGGGCGGCCTGGGCCTTGGCGTCCGATCGCTGCGGGGCGCGTTTCAGCTCGCGGAGTTGCTCGCGCAGCAGCGTCAGTTCCTGGGGGTTCAGACGCCTGCGATACTCGACCACCCTCGCGGCGACGCCCTCGCCCGAGACCGTCGCCGCGTCGACGCCATCCAAGCCCTGCCCGCCCAGGCGGACCTGGAACGTCGTGCCCTGCTGGCCGCCGGCCGGATACACGAAACCGATGTAGGGGCGTTGTTGAGCCTGCGCCGCGTGCGTTACGACCAGCAAGCCGGCCACGCCAAGCATCCACAGCCATCGCTGTCGGATCATAGAAAACTCCAGACCAGGGGGTCGCGATGCGATTGGAAACAAGCGGTCCGCGCCGGGTCACATGATCTCGGTCAGCAGACCGGCCGACTTAACGCCTTCCGCCGGACTTGGCAACACGTAGGCCTCGACACCCATGGGATGAGGAAGCCTTGCGCGGGCATCGATGCCGGCCAGTTGGTAGATGCTTCCGAGCAGATCGACGGGATAGACGGGACGCTCCTTGACTTCCTCGGCCTTGGCATCCGACGCCCCGACGACGTGCCCGCCCTTGAATCCACCGCCGGCCACCAGCACGGTGAAGACGGCGCCGTAGTGATTGCGCCCGCCGTTCCACGGCGGCTGCCAGTCGACCTTGGGGCCCCGGCCGAACTCGCCGCAGCACCACACGATGGTCGTATCCAGCAGGCCACGGTCCTTCAGATCGAAAAGCAGCGTGGCCAGCCCCTGATCGAGCTGCGGGGCCTGCCGCCGCATGGTCGGGAAGTGGTTGCTGTGGGTGTCCCAGCCGCCCGGGTAGTTGATCACGATGTAGGGTACCCCCGCCTCGACCAACCGGCGGGCCACGAGGCAATCCTGGCCGAACGTGTGCCGGCCGTAGCGGTCGCGGAGTTCCGGTTTCTCCTTCGAGAGGTCGAACACCTCGCGCCCTTGACCGAGAATCAACTCGTAGGCCCGCTCTTTCGCTTCCTCGGACAGCGCCACCTGCGGGCTGGCGGCCATCTGGCGGCCCAGCGTGTTGAGCTTAGCAAGCAGCTCGCGGCGGGCCTTCTGGCGGTCGTCGCTGATGCCGCGGGCCACGACGCCCTCGACCTCGAAGCGCGGCGCGCTCGGATCGCCCCCCGTGGCGAATGGTTTGTACTTCGGGCCGAGGAACCCTTCTTCCGAAAACCGCCCTTGCGGCCGCGTCAGCACCACGTACGGCGGAATCAGACCTTGGTAGTCGCGGCCTTTGAACAGCGCGAACACGGCCCCGACGCTCGGGTACGAGAGGCGTTCGCCGGGCGTGTGCCCGGTCTGCATCAGGTACGCCGCCGTCTCATGGCCGTTGTTGCGGTGGGTCATGCTTCGGATCAGCGAGTACTTGTCGGCCTGCTTGGCCAGCTCGGGGAACAACTCGCCGATCTGAATCCCGGCGACGTTCGTCGGAATCGCCTTGGCGAACTCGCCCATGTACTCGCGGCCCGATTCCGGCTTGGGGTCCCAGGTGTCGTTGTGCGACATGCCCCCCCAGAGGAAGATCTGGATGACCGATTTGGCCTTGGCTTTCGGCGGCGGCGCTGCGGGCTGGGCCGCAGCGGTGGGAACCGCCGCCGCGCCGAAACGATCGGCCACCAGCACCCCCGCCGCCGCGCCGAGGCCGCACGCCAGGGCCTCGCGCCGCGACAGTCGCCCCGTGGATTCGCCATGGCGTTGTTGGTTCATCTCGTCCATCTCCATCTCCTTTCCCGATGTTCGAATAGGACGACCGCAGATCCCGGCCCTGGCCGGATTCCACCGCCGCCATCTCAAGGCCATGCCTCTCGCAGGACCCGTTACCGATGGTGGCGGCCCATGGGTGCGGCCTTTGGTTTGCAATGTCCGTCCACACTAGTGACGATACAGGAACTCCGTGCTATTGATTAGCGCCCAGGTGATATCGACCCAGTCGTCGCGCCGTTTGACGGCGACGAACCTGGCCGACGGGGCCGACTTGCCGCCGCGGCCGACCTTGGCACCGCGCGCGGGCTTGGTGGGCACCACCGGCTTGCTTCTC
>DYLT01000091.1 GCA_020721945.1 Blastopirellula marina | reverse complement strand
CGCCCGGGTCAGCGACGTGCTCAAGGAAGGCGACGAGGTCGACGTCATGGTGCTGTCGGTGGACACGGCGGCCAAGCGGATCAGCCTGTCGCTGAAGCACCTCGCGCCGCCGCCCGAGGCCGAAACGCCCGCCGAATCCGCGCCCCCCCAACAGAAGTCGCCCGCGCCGCCGCCGAAGCCCAAAAAGCCTGCGGTGCCGCTGCGAGGCGGCCTGGGCCGGTCGCCCGGCGGCGGCTGGTTCGGGCTGAAGTGGTGACCCGACCGCGGCTCAGCACTCGCCGCTGCGGCCGGGTTGCGGGCAGGGGTAGATGCCGTCGGGGCCGGCCTTGATCGGGGCCGGGCTCTCGAACGTCAGGTGGTCGATGTCGGCCACGAACTGGAAGTTCGATTGGATCTGCTCATCCCAGGTGACCATCTTGCCCGTGTGAACCGCCGTCCGGCCCATCAACGCCGCGAAGTTCGCCTCGGCCGCCCGGCGCGCCTCGTTATGCGGCTTGTTCTGCCGGATCGCGTCCAAGAGCACCTGCCATTCCTGGTGGTAGGGGTTGTTGTCGGGCTCGGCATACTTCCAGACGAGGTCTTCGTCGATCATGCGCTGGCTCTTGTAGATCTTCGGCAGCGGCTGCGAGAGATTCGTCATGATCACGGCCGAGCCCTTCGAGCCGTGGGCGTAATCCGAGTAGGTCTCCCAGCAGCCCTGCATGTGCCGCGAGAAGGCGTAGAGCTTGGTCCCATCGGCGAAGGTGTATTCGACCGTGTAGTGGTCGAACAGGTTGCCGCACTCGGGGTAGCATCGCCCGCCCATGCCTTGGGCCGTGACCGGCCAGGCCCCCTTGGCCCAGCACGCCACGTCGATGTTGTGGCAGTGCCAGTCGATGAAGAACCCCGAACTGGTCCAGTTGAAGCACGGGGCGTGGCGGAGCTGGAACACGATTTCGTTGGTGTTCGGCGGAAGCTTGGGCGTGTAGACCGGGCCGTGGACGCGGTAGATCCGCAGCGACAAGACGTCGCCGATCGCCCCGTCGTGGATCCGCCGGATCACCTCTTGCCGCGCCTTCGAGTGCCGCCACATGAAGCCGCAACCGACCTTGAGGTTCTTCCGCTCCGACTCCTCGGCCGCCTTGAGCAGCCTCCGCGTGGCCGGCGAGTCGACCGCGAACGACTTCTCCATGAACACGTTGACCCCCTTCTGCACCGCGTACTCGAAGTGTAGGGGGCGGAAGACGGCGTGCGTGGTGAGCATCGCCACGTCGCCCGGCCCAAGGCAGTCGATCGCCTTCTTGAAGGCGTCGAAGCCCACGAACCGCCGCTCGGGGGGCACGTCGAGCTTGTCGGCGAACGGGCCCGAAAGGTTCTTGAGGCTCGCGTTGAGACGGTCTTCGAAGAGGTCGGCCATGGCATAGAGCTTGACCGGCCCGCCCGTGGTCGAAAACGCATCGGCCACGGCGCCGGTGCCGCGCCCGCCGCAGCCGATCAGGGCCAGCTTGATGGTGTGGTTCTCGGCGGCGTGGACGCGTGGAATGGCCACGCCCGCCAGGACCGAGGCGGCGGCCACGCCGGCCGAACGCTTCAGGAAGTCGCGACGCGAGGACCAACGCGAGGACGGCGAGAGGTTCATGAGGTTGCTCCTTGGGGATCGAGCTGAATCTACCGGGCAGGGCGTTCTGTTGCCGATAAGGGCCATACCCCCATCGGGTCGCTTTGATAGTACACGATGCGCAACCGTCAGGGAAGAAGAGGGACGACATCCGACGTGAGCGTTCGCGGGGAATGTCCCGATTTCTCGTGGGAGAAGCCGCGCGAACCCACGCGGTACGCCGTGTTCCTTCCATCTTAAGGGGCGGGCCCCCGCGTGCCGCCCGCCGCGCACCGGGCGCGGCGTCCGGCGCTCACCGCGTGCGGTGGGAAGGCCACCGCGCCGGGGCTGCCGTCCCCGACATGGGCCCGGTCGATCCGCGATTTCACGGTCCGCCAGTTGCAGCCGAGCATCTTGGCCGCCTCCTCGTAGCTGCCGGTCCGCTCATAGACCACCCGAATGTACTCGTCGACCAACTCGCCGATCGTCGGCCAGCCCTGCTGGAAGACCGCCGTGAGCCGCTCGGGAAGCGTGGCGCCGGAAGGGCCGACCGGCAGTCGAAGCGGGCGGTAGTCGCGTCGGACCAGGATGTTCCGCACGCATTGCTCCAACTCCCGGATGTTGCCCGGCCACGGGTAATCGCGTCCGAGATGCTTCGCGGTCCATTGTTCGACTTCCTCGGCAAGCACCTCGGCTTCTTCGCCGACCACCGGCCGAGCGATAAACAGGAGCAGGTCGTGCAGGTCCTCGGGACACTCGGCCAACTGCTCGCGGAGCGACGGCGTGACGATCACGTCGCTGCAGAGGCGGTAGTACAGGTCCTGGCGGAAACGGCCGCGGGAGATCTCCAGCGGCAGGTCCCGGTGGGTGGCCGCGAGGAACTTGCCGCGAAACGGATAGGTCTGCGTATCGCCCACGCGATGAAACTCCCGCGTCTCGAGCAGGCGCAGCAGCTTGACCTGAAGGGGAAGATTCAGTTCGCTGATTTCGTCGAGGAAGACGCTTCCGTAGCTGCCGCACGCGCCGAGCCACCCCTGGTGGTCGCGCGAGGCGTCGGTGAACGCCCCCCGCTTGTGCCCGAAGAGTTCCGACTCGATCAACGTCGGAGGCATGGCCGAGAGGTTGATCGCATGGAAACTGTCGGCGAAGTTGACGGCGAAACGGCCTTGCTGCGCTTCGAAGGGCACGTACTGGGACAGCCCGATCGCGCGCGCCACAAGCTCCTTGCCCGTCCCCGAGGGACCGACAATGAGCGTATTGAGCCGGCGCATCTGGTGGTAGAGCGACCGCAGATAGCGGCGGATGTTGCAGGTGAAGATCGAGCTCCAGACGTCCGCCCGCAGTCGCATCGCCGCGCGGGAGGTCCCCATGATGAAGCGGAAGATGAACGCAAACGCCCGCCGGATTTGAAAGAAGCTGGCGAACAGGTGTTCGGGGGCTGGCCGGCAAGGCACGACGATCTCGGGGAGCAGCTCGTCGAACCGTCGTCGGAACGCCGGCCAGAACTCCGCCTGATCGACCGCCCGGTCCGCCAGCGCCGCGGCGATCATGGCGTCGAAGTCATGGCGGTATCGCCGGTACAGGACGTACAACGCCACATCCTGGTAGAGAAGCTGATCCTGCGGCGAGGGGACCGCGCCGCGCTGGAGTCTTTTTCGCAGTCGTTCGACGAGTTCCTCGGCGCGATGGGATATCGCGGTCAGATTCGGGTGTTCGGGCTGTTCCGGATCCCAGACGTGGCACCGCCCCACCGACTGAAAGGCCCGGCCCAGGACCTCGCGTTCGAGGTCCAGCCATTCCGGGCCAAAAGGATTGGTCTGCACCAGGCGCGACACGATCAACGCCAGGCGACGTTCCTGCCGATTCAACAAAGCCATGGCGTGCCCTCCGACCTGCCACGAGTGTACTTCAGCCTCCATCGAACGTCGATAGCCGCGGGTCGCGCGGGCCGCCGCTTCGCATGGGCGTGACGACTGCCTCGGACCGCCATCGCTTTTCTTGGCCCGATTCCCGGTCGATTTGAGCGCCGCCCCTGCCCTCGAGCCGCCACACCGGCGATTGGCACGACGTTTGCCTCCTGTTCCTTCGGCACGGACGTAGGAGATTCCTGGCAAGACGCCCAATGGAAACGCCATGACGAGAAAACCAGATGCTTTGGGTCTTGCTGGCCGTGGTCGCGGCAGCGGTTCTCGGATCGGTGGTGGTCGCCGCGTGGGTTGTTTATCAGTGGAAGGCCACGCTCGACCGGTGGCCCGAGACGGTGCGTGTGACCTTCCCCGAGCTGATGGAACTCGGCGTGAAGTGACTCCGGCATCCGGTTCGTCCATGGCGCCCCGCAGTTCGCATCGCCCAGGAGAACCCCATGGCGACCGCTTTCGAAACCCTGGTCGGTATCTTCCAGGAAGAGGGAATTCAGCATCATGTGGAGCTCGATCTCCAACTGATCGAAGCCAGCTTCCGGGGAGAATTCGGGCGATACCGGGTGTGCTTCTTTTTTGAAGAAGGCGAGGAGATCTTTCAGATCCTCGTGGTTCAGCCGTGCATCGTTCCCGAAGGTTGCCGCCCGGCGGTCGGCGAGGCGATTAACCGGGTGAATTGGAAAATAAAGATCGGCAAATTCGAGATGAACCACGACGATGGCGAGCTTCGCTACCACCTCGCCAACTGCTTCCCAGCAGGTACCCCCGACCCACTCGTGGTCCGTCGGCTGATTGGCACGGCGCTTCGCGCTTCCGACCGTTACTTCCCGGCCTGGATGTCGATCATTTACGGAAACGAACTGCCCGAGGTCGCGGTCGAGTGCGATGAAGGGGGGACGTGGGTTGTGGACCGCCCCGAGTAACGGCGAACCTCAGGCCGGGCGGCGACTACGTTCCCGGCGCTCGCGTGGCACCGGTCGCCTGGGCGCTCTTGCCGACAGGCTTGGCGAGGGGCGGTCCGGCGACGGGCCAGCCGTCGCGCCAGTCGAGCGGGCGGATCTGAAGGATTCGCCCCAGACGCACGTCGCGCGCGTCATAGACGTGGTGGACGAGCCAGTCTCGGCCGTCGGCGCCGAGCACGCTGTTGTGGCCCGGTCCACGCCATCGGTCAGAACTCGCCACAAGCAGCGCCCCGCCGCCGTCGAGCAGCCGCCGGCCCTGGGAGTCGACGTACGGGCCGAGCACGTCCTTCGACCGCCCCACGACCACTTTGTAGGTGCTCTCGAGGCCGGCACAGCAAAGGTCCCACGACACGAAAAGGTAGTAGAAGCCGTTGCGGAAGATCACATAGGCCCCCTCGATGCCCGGCGGATCGACGCCCTTGGCCCGGCGCGCCACGGCCACGACCTGCGGCGGGCTGCCCACCAGTTTGCCCGTGGCCGGGTCGACCCGCGCGGCCTTGATGCCGGTCCAGAACGAGCCCCAGAAAAGGTAGGGCGTTCCGTCGCGATCGAGCACCAGCGCGGGGTCGATCGCATTGAAATCGGTTCTGCCCGGCGCCGATTCGAGCACCATGCCGCGGTCTTCCCAACGGTATTCGGGTCGCGACGGGTCGAGCGACCGGTTCACGGCCAGCCCCATTACCGAGCGCTGGCTCCCAAAGGTCGACACCGAATAGTACAGATGGTACTGCCCGGCGAAAAACGAAATGTCGGGGGCCCAGACGTTGCGTGCCTTGGGGATCGCTGCCTTGGCCCATGCCGGCCCATGCTGGTCGAAGACCCGACCGACGCGTTTCCAATGGAGGAGGTCGTCGGAGCGCCAGATGGGCACGCCTTGGCCGGTCGAAAAGACGTAATAGGCCCGTGGGGCCTCCGTCGCGATGACGGCCGGATCCGGACACTCGATCGAAACCACGGACTCGGGCGTCTCCGCGGCGATGGCCCAGGGGGCCGCAACGGCCACAAGCGCCACGCAGCCAAACACCTCACGCGGGTGCTTCAAGGTACACTCGTTCAAAGCATGCTCCCGGCGTTGCGCGGCGCTGGTTCGAGGGCCGGAAACCTCGCGCCGCGCCAAACGAGTCGACGCGGTCGCCGCGGCTCGGCCCGGTCTCTCACCGTGTTCGGGGTGCCAGCCACTGGACCGCGTTGCGGAGGATCTTGCGCACGTTCTCGTCGAAAAAGTGCGGGTAAGTCTCGTGGCCAGGCTGAAAATAAAACACCTTGCCCTTGCCCACCGTCCACACCAGACCCTGGCGCGACCGCTCGGTGCTGCCATCGGGACGGTGATACACTCCGTCGAAGACGACCGCCTCGGGCTCGGGCACCTGAAACGGCTCGCTGTAGCGCTCGGTCTTGTCGAGGGTGAAGTCTTCGATGCCCTTGGCGATCGGGTGGTCCTTCTGCTTGACCGTCACCCGCACCGAGCTGCCGTCGCACACGTACGCCGAGAACCCGCAAGGCGTCCCCAGCAGCTTCTTCAGCGCTTTCGAGAAGTGCGACGAGTGGAGCGCCAAGAAGCCCATGCCCTCGCCCTTGACGCGGCGGACGATCCGATCGACCAACTCGTCCTTCACGTCGCGGTGGCGCACATGCCCCCACCAGACCAGGACGTCGGTCTGGTTGAGCAATGCGTCGGGCACGCCTTGGTCGGGATCGGCCAGCGAAGCCGTGACCACCTCCCAGCCCGCCAGCGGCTTGAGCCCTTCGGCCACCGCCGTGTTGATGTCCTTGGGATAGACGTTCTTCGGTGCCGAGCCTTCCGACCAGACGACCACGCGGCGCTTCGAAGCCGCGGCCTGGGCGGCCTCGCTCGAAAGCAGCCATTGGCCAGCCGCCGCAGCGCCGAGGGCCAACACGGTCCGCCGCGAGAAGATCGCGCTCATGGGAACTCCTTCGAAGTGGGTGATGTGCGAGGGATTCGCTCCATCCTAATCAGGCCCAGAAAGTTCCGTCAAGGGAGCCGAAATCGCTCATGGTTCGGATACCCACCCGGCACGCGGAACCGTACCCAGGCAGGGCACCATCCCCATGAACGGTGACCGATATGCCAGCAAGGGGTCGTCCAAAGGATGGGCCCTCGCTGGCGCGACAGGTGGGTATGGACGGGGGGCGGTCTAGTCGTTTGGCCGTCCTGCCGACAACGTCTCACGTGCGGCGGTCTTGGTGCCGAGGCAGCGGCCGATCTGCCGCACCGCCTGGCGCAGCCGGTTCTCGTTCTCGACCAGCGCGAGGCGCAAGTAGCCTTCGCCGGCCGGACCAAATCCCGCCCCCGGACTGGCCACCACGTTCCCTTCTTCCAGCAATTTCATGGCGACATGGAACGAGCCCATTTCGGTGGCCCAGGGCTCGGGGATCTTCGCCCAAACGAACATGGTGGCCTTCGGGCGCGTGATGGGCCAGCCCAGACGTTCGAGGCCCTCGCAGAGCACGTCGCGGCGGCGTTGGTAGACCTTGGCCTGGGCCTCGACCGCCGCATCGGTGTGGCGCAAGGCCACGATGGCGGCGATTTGAATGGGCTGGAACATCCCGTAGTCGTAATACGTCTTGATCGTGCCCAGCGCGCGAACCATTTCGGCATTGCCGGCGCAGAACCCCACGCGCCAGCCCGCCATGTTGTATCCCTTGCTCATGGTCGTGAACTCGACGCCCACATCGAAGGCCCCCGGCGCGGCCAGGAAACTCGGTGTGCGGTACCCGTCGAACGCGACGTCCGCGTAGGCCAGGTCGCTAATCACCATGAACCCGTACCGCTTGGCCAGTTGGACCACATCGACGTAGAACTCGGGTTCGACGGTCGCGGTCGAGGGATTGTGCGGGAAATTGAGGACGAGCAGCTTGGGCCGGGGATAGAGGTGCTGACAGGTGTAGGCGATGTTCGTGAGCAACCGCTGCGGGTCGGCCACCTCCAGCGCGATTTGGTTCCCCCCCGCCAGCGCCACCGCGAACAAGTGGGCCGGGTACGAGGGGTTCGGGATGATCGCCGTGTCGCCCGGCCCGATAAGCGCCAAGCACATATGGCTGAAGCCCTCTTTCGAGCCCAAGCACACGATGATCTCGCGTTCGGGATCGAGCCGAACCCCGTGCTGTTTGAAGTACTTGCTGGCCACCTCGCGCCGGAGATTCAGCAATCCCCAGGACTCGCTATAGCCATGGTTGCGTGGATCACGGGCGGCCTCGGCGAGTTTTTCGACAACCGCCTCTTGGGGGGGGTCGCCGGGATTGCCCATTCCCAGGTCGATCACGTCCTCGCCTGCCCGCCGCTTCTGGTACTTCAACCGATTGATCCGGGCGAACAAATACGGGGGCAACCGCTTGACCCGTTCGGATACTTCGATCGAAAACGACTGGCCCCGGTTGGCCAGCTCGGCCGCACGCAGATCTTCGCTCATGACGGTCTCGAACCAGTGCGTGAAGGAAAGAACAAGGGCATGACCCCCGTCTTTCGTCCTTGTCCGATGAATGCCTCCCCAAACTCCTAGTCTACCGCAACGAGCGTTTCGAGAAAACCGCAGCCCGTCGGGTGGGTGCTCCGCACCCACGCGAAGCAGCATGAACGCGATGCCCCGTGGCGTACGCGCTTTCCATGGGCACGATCGCCAAGGCGCTACTGCTGGCTCCTAACCCGTAGACAAAATGGTTGGACCAGTCGCTCACGTCTGACGTGGATTATGCTGGACATGAACGCGAGGCCTCGTGCCGTGCGCTTTCCATGTCCACGATCGCCAAGGCTTCTCGCGGAAGTTGATCCGCCGCATGTCGCGTTCATGCGCCGCACCGATAGCCCACCGCAAGCCGTCCTCCGACGATGGGACCGCGATCATGTGGAGGTGGTTGGGCATCAAGCAATAACCCCAAATCTCCACCCCGCAATCCCCGCGCCGGTCCGTCCTGAGTTCCAGGTAGGCCGCAGCGTCCCTGTCGTTGAAGAACACCTGCTGGCGGCGGTTTCCCCGCTGCGTTACGTGGTGCGACATCCCCGGCACGACCAATCTCGCCAACTTCGCCATCGCCCGAGGATAACCCCTCTCGCCCGCCTTGTCAGTAATTGATTGCGTGTCGCCGGAACAATCTCCCCGACGCCCGCGCCCCCAGCGCCAGCCAGATCGTCGAGTACCCGCTCGACGTGCCGATCTCGACGACGCGTTTCGCGCCGACCGCCTCGGTCCATTGTCGGAGCACGCGGCCTTCGCGCGTGGTCACATTGAGGTACCAGGTGCCCTTGCTCATCTCGTCGAGGGTGGCCAGGGCCCGCTTTTCGGCTTCGTCTTTCGGCACCGGCGCGCGGTCGCATTCCGGGGCGCCGCCGAACTCGAACCCTCGGCGGTCCGAACGCGCCTCCGGTGCCTGGGCCAAGGCCGTGCTCACCAACGGACAAACCAGCGCCCAAGCGGCGATGCCCAATACGGCGTGTCTCATTGCATTTCTCCACGGGAATGCGGGTGCGAGGGTGTGGCCAGCGCCCCGGTGCAAAGCGGTCTCATGCTAACGTTTGCCACGACGCCGATCAATCGCCGGTCGCTTGCCGGCGCACGTTGCCGTGGGCCCTTGGGCGGCGGTTGGGGTGACAGGCCGGTGGCGCGGGTCGCCCTCTTGATGCCGCGGTTCCATCAGCTTACAACAGTAGTCATGCCGTGGGAAAACCCTCTGGGAAACGAAAGGAGCAGTCGATGCGTCTTCAAACCGTGGCGTGGGGGGTGGCGATGGTGCTTTTCGCGGCGTCCGGGCGTGCCCAGTCACCGGCGGCGGGCCGATGGAACGGCCTCGACGTGAACCTCGGGAACCTCTACCGGCTGTCCGACGCCCAGTCGCGCTCGATCAGCCCCGAGAACTTCACCGGCGAGAAGGGCAAGGCCGGCATGGCCGAAGAAGGGACGGGCAAGAACGCCGCCCGCGATCTGGGCCGCGGCTGGAAAATCTCGCCCTCGGTGCGCATCAAGGCCGGCTCGACGTTCACGCTTGGCGAGATCGCCGGCTCGGGCGCGATCCAGCAAATCTGGATGACCCCCGCCCCGATCGACCGAACCCGCTACTACATCCTCCGGTTCTACTGGGACGACGAAACCGAGCCGTCGGTCGAGACTCCCTTGGGCGACTTCTTCGCCTGCGGCTGGGGCTCGTACTGCCAGATCAACTCGCTGGCCGTGTGCGTCAACCCGGGTAGCGCGTTCAACTGCTACTGGGCCATGCCCTTCCGCAAGAAGGCCAAGATCACGCTCGAGAACCGCGACGATCGCGACATGGTGCTGTACTACCAGATCAACTACACCCTGACCGACGTACCGGCCGACGCGGCGTATTTTCACGCCCAGTTCCGACGCGTGCCGAAGCTCCCAGCCAAGGCCGTGTACACGATTCTCGATGGTGTGCGCGGCAAAGGACATTACGTGGGCACGTACATGGCATGGGAGGTCCGCAGCCCTGGCTGGTGGGGCGAGGGCGAGATCAAGTTCTTCCTCGATGGCGATAACGAGTTCCCCACGATCTGCGGCACCGGCACCGAGGACTACTTCTGCGGCTCGTACAACTTCGAGAACCGCCAGACGCATTGCTACCAGACATTCAGCACGCCCTACACGGGCCTGGCCCAGGTGCTCCCGCCCGACCTGATTTACGTGCCCGGGCAGCGCTTCGGCCTGTACCGCTGGCATCTGGTCGATCCGGTGCGGTTCGAAAAGGACCTTAAGGTGACCCTCCAGGCCCTGGGCTGGATGGCCGACAAGTCGGGCCGGTACCTGCCGCTGGAGGACGACATCGCCTCGGTGGCCTACTGGTACCAGACCGAGCCCCACGCGAAGTTCCCCACGCTACCTCCCCGCGAAGTGCTTGCCCTGCGCGTCCAGAGAGTCGAGCGGCCCAAGCCGTAGGCCCCGTCTGCGGAACCACAGTCCGGCCGCGCGCTTCGGCCCGCGACGCGGGGCGGCGCGGCCCGGTCCTTGCTTGTCGGAGCGATCGCCATGAACCCACGATGTGTCGTCCTGGTCGCCTTGATGGTCCTCGTGGCGGGGGCCGGTTTGCCGACCTCGGCGGTTGCGGCGCCGTCGCGTCCCAACATCTTATGGATCACCGCGGAGGACATGAACGCGCACCTGGGCTGCTACGGCGATGCGGTAGCCCGCACCCCCCACCTCGATGCGCTGGCCCGGCAGGCGGTGCGCTACACCCACGCGTTCGCCACCGGGCCGGTCTGCGCGCCGGCGCGGTCGTGTCTGATTACGGGCATGTACGCGACGACCCTGGGCACGCCGCATCTGCGCTCGCGCATTCGCATTCCGCCCGAGGTCCGCGGGTTCACGGCGTATCTCCGCGATGCGGGCTACTACTGCTCGAACAACAGCAAGACCGACTACAACCTGGCGGACGAGCGGGCGTTCGTGCGTGGGGCCTGGGACCGCTGCGACGGCAAGGCGCACTGGCGTGGGCGGCGGCCGGGCCAGCCGTTCTTCAGCGTGTTCAACCTGATGACCACGCACCAGTCGCGCACGAGCGTGTGGTCGTTCGACGAGTTCGAGCAACAGGTCGGTTCGCGGCTGGCCCCCGGCGAGCGCACCGACCCGGCCCGCGTGGCCCTGCCGCCGTACTATCCCGACACGCCACGGGCGCGGCGGACCCTCGCGCGCTACTACGATTGCATCGCCGTGATGGACCAGGAAGTCGGCCGGATCCTCAAGGAGTTGGACGACGACGGCCTGGCCGGCGACACGATCGTGTTCTTCTTCGGCGACAACGGCGCGGGGCTTCCGCGGCACAAGCGTCTGCCGCACGACTCGGGCCTGCGCGTGCCGCTGGTCGTGCGGTTTCCCGAGAAGTTCCAGCACCTAGCGCCGGCGCCGCCCGGGTCGGCCACCGACTGGCTGGTGAGTTTCGTCGACTTCGCCCCCACGGTGCTGAGCCTTTGCGGCGTGCCGGCTCCGGAGTACTTCCAGGGGCAGGCGTTCTTGGGGCCGAAGGCCGGCTCGCCGCGCGAGGCGGTCTACGGGGCTCGCGATCGGGTCGACGAGGCGTTCGATCTATCGCGGTCGGTGCGCGACCGCCGGTGGCTCTATGTGCGCAACTACATGCCGCACCTCTCGTGGAACCAGCCGGAAGGCTATTCCGATCAGAGTGAGTTGCGCCGTGAGATCACCCGGCTTGCCGCCGAAGGAAAGCTCGACGCACTTCCCATGACGTACGCCGGCCCCCACAAGCCCTTGGAGGAACTGTACGACAGCCAGTCGGACCCCCACCAGGTGTACAATCTGGCGGCCGATCCGGGGCACAAGGCGGTGCTCGATCGGATGCGGCGGCTCCACCGCCAATGGGTGCTCGAAACCCGCGATCTGGCCTTCATGACCGAGGAACAGGTCCAGGCGCTGTCCGAAGGCCGGCCCCCCATCGAGTTGGGACGCCAGCCGGAGAAATATCCCTTGGATCGCATCCTTCGGGTAGCCGACCTGGTGGGCCGGCCCGAGGCGATGCAGCGCCAGGCTCGGCTGTTGCGCGACCCGTTGCCGGCGGTCCGCTACTGGGCCGCGGTTGGTCTGCGCGCGGCCGGCGCGCGGGCCGAACCGGCGCGCCCGGCGCTGGCCGAGGCCCTTAACGACCCGTCGCCCAGCGTGCGGTGCGAGGCGGCGTTCACCCTGGCCGCGCTCGATGAGAAGCCGAACGCCCGGGCCTTGCGGGTGCTGGTGGCCGCCCTCCAGGGCAATCAACCCGATGCGGCCGTCCACGCCGCGCGCCTGCTCCAACTGCTCGGAGAGAAGGCCCAGCCGGCTTTCCCCGAAATGCGCAAGGTGTTCGAGGCGGCCCGATCCGGTACCGACGACACCGCGTTGTACTTCCGCTTCACCCTGGGCAGGGCCCTCGGACAGGAGTGAACCCGGCCGGCGCGGACCGAGTGGTCCGTCCGGCGGGTGTCGCGGCTGGACTGCTGCGAGGGCCCGATTTTTCCGATCCGGGTAACGCCTTGCCGGCAGCGGTCAACCCGTGGCACACTCGGAAAATCGTGCACGTCGATTGGGATCGTGGTACCTCGCACTCCAGGGGATTGCGGCAAGGGAGGACCGTTGCGCCATTCGAAGGGACACCGCCATGACGAGAAGCACGAGCACCGGGGTCTTGCTGGCCGTCGCCGCCGCTTGCTGGCCTGCTTGGGCGGCGGCCCCCTCCTTGCCCGCGGCCGCGCTTCCCGGCGCGGAAAGCCTGCGTGCCGCGATCGACGACTTGACCACGACGTTCGGCGCCCGGTATGGGCGTGCGGGCGAGTATCTACGGCGGCTCGATGATCTGCAATCGCGCGCCGGCAGGGCGAGCGGGGCGGAGGCCCAGCGCGTCCAGGCCGAGTACGAGCAGCTCCGCCGCGAAGCGCTCGTGGCCAATCCGTTGGTGAGCGGGTATGCGATTCTCTTTGTCGTGCGGCCGCAATATCGGCCCGACCACCACAACACCGAGACGATGTTCCAGACCGGCGAGATCAACACGGCGAGTTTCGAAGGGGGCGGGGCGATGAAGACCATCCGCTTCGTTCCCGGCGGCGCGCCCGAGGTCGAAACGCTGGTCGAGGTGCCCCGCGGCATCGTGCGCGATCCCGAGGTCCACTTCGACGGTCGCAAGATCGTCTTCGCCCTGCGGCGCGACCGCGAGGACGATTATCACCTTTACGAGTTGACCCTGGGCAGCAAGCCGGTACAGCTTACGTTCGGCTCGGGCGTGACCGACATCGACCCGATCTATCTCCCCACCGACGAGATCGTCTTCACCTCGACGCGCGAGCCGAAATACTGCATGTGCAATCGGCACATCATGGGGAATCTGTTCAAGATGGAGGCCGACGGGGCCAACCTCCACCAGATCGCGCACAGCACGCTCCACGAAGGGCACGCGGCGCTGTTGCCCGACGGGCGGATCCTCTACGATCGCTGGGAGTACGTGGACCGGAATTTCGGCAATGCCCAGGGCGTGTGGACCGTGAATCCCGACGGCACGCATCCGCTGGTCTGGTATGGCAACAGCACGGACTCGCCCGGGGCGGTTCTCGATGCCCGGCCGGTTCCCGGCACGCAGGCGATCGTGGCCACGCTGTCGTCGTGCCACGACCGGCCGTGGGGGGCGCTGGGCCTCCTCGATCGGCGGCGGGGCGTCGACGGCAAGCCGGCCGTCGTGCGCACGTGGCCCGCCTCGGCGATCGACCTGGTCGACCGCGGCAACTACGACACCTTCCGCCAGGTTCGGCCGAAGTACGAAGACCCCTATCCCCTGTCCGACAAGTACTTCCTCTGCTCGCGCAGGACGGGCGAGGGAGAGCGCATGGGCCTCTACCTGCTCGACGTGTTCGGCAACGAGATCTTGTTGCACGTGGAAGGCCCGGGCTGTTACGACCCGATGCCCTTGGCGCCGCGCCCCCGGCCGCCCGTGATTCCCTCGCGGACGAACCTATTGGAGGACGAAGGCGTCTTCGTGGTCGCGGACGTGTACACGGGGACGGGGATGGAACGGGTGGCACGCGGCACCGTGAAGCGGCTCCGCGTGGTCGAGTCCCCCGAGAAACGGTTCTGGACCGGTCTAGCCTGGGACGGCGGCACGGGCCAGCAGGCGCCGGGTATGGCGTGGGACGACTTCAACAATAAGCGGATCCTGGGCACCGTGCCGGTCGAGCCCGACGGATCGGCCCATTTCGCGGTGCCGGCCGACACGTTCGTCTACTTCCAGCTTCTCGACGCGCAAGGCCGCATGGTCCAGTCGATGCGAAGCGGCACCATCGTCCGCCCGGGCGAGACGACGGGATGCACGGGCTGCCATGAAGGGCGGAACACGACCCCGCCGGTCATGCCGAACCCAGGGACCCTGCCGTTGGCCTTGCGCCGCGCACCCAGCCAACTCGAATCCTGGTACGGTCCCCCGCGGCGGTTCGACTACCTCGCCGAGGTGCAGCCGGTGTTCGACAGGCACTGCGTGCGGTGCCACGATTTCGGCCAGCCCGGCGGCGGCGTGTTGAATTTGGCGGGCGACCACGCGATGATCTTCAACACGTCGTACATCGAGCTGCGCGGCAAGCGGTTCGTGAACGTCGTCGGCGCCGGGCCTGCCCCGGTGCAACCGCCGAAGTCGTGGGGTTCCCACGCCAGCGCGCTGGCCAAGGTGATGCTCGAAGGGCACGCCCATCGCGAGCACGACCGCGACGTAAAGCTTCGTCCCGAGGACATCGACCGGGTGCTGACGTGGATCGACATCAACGCGCCGTACTATCCCGACTATGCAAGCGCCTACCGCGATCATCTCTATGGTCGGGCGCCGCTGGACCCGCGGCAACTGGCGCGGCTGAGCCAGCTTGTGGGGATCCCGCTGGCCGAGCGGGGCGCCATCGCCCAGGTCAACTTCACCCGGCCCGCGCTGAGCCCGTGCCTCGAGCGGCTTGATCGCGCCGACCCGCGCTACGGCGAGGCGCTGGCGATTCTCGAGGCCGGGCGCGAGGCATTGGCGCGCCAGCCGGCGGCGCGGCGGATCTCGCCGGTCGAGTCGGCGCAAGAGGCGAAATACCAGGCGTTGCGCGAGGCCGAGGCCGCGGCAAGGCGAGCCATCGCGCGGGGGGAAAAGTGCTACCAGCGCCCCTGAGTGCCGGCGCTATCCGGCGCGAATCTGCTCCCAGGCGCGCACCACGTGGCCGCGCGTTGTATTCGTCTGGCCGACGCAGAAGCGAAGCGTGAACTTGCCGTCGAGCCGGGTGTGGCTCAGGTAGACCTGTCCCGAACCGTTGAGCCGGTCAAGAAGGCGCTGGTTCGCCTCGTCCCCCTCGCGCAGCCGGAAGCAGACCAGGTTCAGTGGCACGGAGGCCGCGAGTTCGAATCGCGGGTCGGCGGCCACCCAGCCGGCAAACTCCTGGGCCCAGGCCACGTGCTGCCGGATCTTCTGCTGGAGTCCGGCGACCCCGAACCAGCGGATGACGAACCACAACTTGAGGGCTCGGAAACGGCGTCCGAGGGGCACGTGCCAGTCGCGGTAGTCGATCACCGCACCCGACTCGCTGGCCCGGTTGCGCAGATACTCGGGCAGCACGCTCAAGGCGCGGATCAACGGCGCGCGGTCGGCCACGTAGAAACAGTCGCAATCGAAGTTGGTGAACATCCATTTGTGCGGGTTGACGCAGTAGCTGTCGGCAAGCTCCAGCCCGGCGTGCAGATGCCGGAACTCGGGGCAGATCGCGGCCGTGCCGGCAAGCGCCGCGTCGACGTGCAACCAGATCCCCTGCTCGCGGCAGATGCGGCCGATTTCGGGCACTGGGTCGATCGCGGTCGACGAGGTCGTGCCGACGGTGGCACAGACGATCGCGGGGATGCGCCCCGCGGCACGGTCCTGGGCGATGGCATCGGCCAGCCGGTCGGGGCGCATCGCATAGCGATCGTCCACGTCGATGAATCGCAGGTTCTCGCTCCCCAACCCCGCGACCCGAACCCCCTTCTCGACGGACGAATGCGCCTGGGTCGAGGCATAGGCCACCAGGGGGCTGCGCACGCCGCTCTGGTTGCTCCGGCCGCTCGTGGCGCGCTCCCGCGCGGCGACAATCGCACACAGGGTGGCCGACGAGGCGGTGTCCTGGATCACGCCGCCGCCGGTCGCATCCGACTTGAACTGGGCAGGCAGACCGAGCAGGTCGGCCATCCAGTCGAGCACGTGGGTCTCGACCTCGGTGCAGGCCGGGCTGGTGGCCCAGAGCATTCCCTGCACCCCCAGGCCCGCGCAAACGAGATCGCCCAGAATCGAAGGTCCCGAGTTGTTCGCCGGAAAGAAGGCGAAGAAGTTGGGCGATTGCCAGTGCGTGATGCCGGGCAGAACGATGTCGTCGAGGTCGCGGAGGATGGCTTCGAACGGCTCGCCCTCGACGGGGGGCTTGGGCGGCAGTTTCGCCCGGATCTCGCCCGGCTTGACCTGCGAGAGCACGGGAAACTGCTCGATCCGCTCGAGGTAATCGGCGATCCAGTCGATCGCCTGGCGGCCGTGGCGGCGGAACTCGTCGGGGGTCATGCTCACCCGAACAACATCTTGTACGCCAGGAAGAGGATCACCAGGCCCATGACCACGATCCCGGCGATGACCCAGGGCGGGTTCTTCGGACCGGCCGCGGCGGACTCGTCGCGTGCTTCCTCGGCCGAAACCGGGCCGGGTTGCTTCGCCGCCGTGGCGGCTGGTTTCGCGGCACCTGGTTTCGCGGCGG
>DYLT01000472.1 GCA_020721945.1 Blastopirellula marina | reverse complement strand
CCGTGGCGCGCGTGCCCGAGAGCCCCGTGGATCCCGACTACACGAATCTTGCCGCGGCCATGCGTCTGGCCCAGGCCTCGTTTCCCGAAGACGCGGCCCGCCGCGTGGTCATCGTTACCGACGGAAACGAGAATCTCGGCAATGCGATGGAGCAGGCCCAGGCGCTGGCGGCGGCCGGTGTGGGGATCGACGTGGTTCCGGTGCGCTACCGGCGGCGGGGCGAGGTGATCGTCGAGCGGTTGGCCCTTCCGTCCGACGCGCGCCGCGGCCAGCCGATGGACCTCAAGGTCGTCGTCTCGAACATCCGTCCGGCCACGGCCGAGGATTCCGGCGAGGTGACCGGACGCCTGACGATCCGGCGCGGCTCGGGCGACCGCCAGACGATCGTCAGCGAAGAGCACGTGACCTTGCCGCCGGGCAAGCGGGTCTTCACGGTCCGGCAGCAGATCGACGCGGCGGGCTTCTTCCAGTACGAAGCCACCTTCACGCCCGACCGCCCCGACGACGACACCATGCCGCAAAACAACCGCGCCACCACCTTCACCCACATCCAGGGCAAAGGGCAGGTGCTGCTCATCGAGAACCACGAGGCGGACAAGGCGGGGCAGTACGGACACCTCGTGCGCGCGCTCCAGGAGCACCACATCGAGGTCACGGTGCGCCCCAGCGACCAGCTCTTCGGCAGCCTCGCCGAGCTTCAACCCTTCGATTCCGTGGTGCTGGCCAACGTGCCGCGCGAGCACTTCACCGACGCCCAAATCCAGATGCTCGTGCGGAACACGCAACAGATGGGCGCGGGCCTGGTGATGCTCGGCGGGCCCGACAGCTTTGGAGCCGGCGGCTGGGCCAACACCGAGATCGAAAAGGCCATGCCGGTCGATTTCACGATCAAAAGCGCCAAGGTCGTTCCCCGCGGCGCCTTGGCGATGGTCATGCACGCCTCGGAAATGGCCCAGGGCAATTACTGGCAGAAGGTCATCGCGGCCGAGGCCCTCAAGGCCCTGGGGCCCCGCGACTATTGCGGGGTGATCCACTACGGCGGCATGGGCGGCACCGAGTGGCTGTGGCGTCCGGGCATGGCCGTGGTCGGCGAGCGCCGGGCCGAGATGCTCGCCCGCCTCGACCGCATGACCCCCGGCGACATGCCCGACTTCGACCCCGGCCTGATCCTGGCCCGCAAGGGGCTGGCCGACTGCAAGGACGCGGGGATCCGGCACCTGATCGTCATCAGCGATGGCGACCCGTCGCCGCCGAGCCGGCTGGCCATCCAGGCCCTCGTCAACGAGAAGATCACCGTCTCGGCCGTGGCGGTCGGCGCCCACGGCCCGGCCGAAAGCCGCGTCATGGAGAACCTGGCCATGGCCACCGGCGGCAAGTTCTACAAAGTGAACAACCCGCAAATGCTCCCGCGGATCTTCCAACGCGAGGCGCGCAAAGTCGCCCAGCCCTTGATCTACGAGAACCTCGCCGGGTTCCGGCCGCAGATTCGTTTCTCCCACGAGATGCTCAGCGGGGTCGACGCCCCGCTGCGGCCGATCACGGGGTTCGTGCTGACGACCCGTAAGGAACACCCGCTGGTCGAGGTCTCGCTGGTCTCTCCCCAACCGTCGGCCGAGCACAACGCCACGATCCTGGCCAGTTGGACCTACGGCCTGGGCCGCGCCGTGGCCCTGACGACCGACGGCACGACCCGGTGGACGCAACCCTGGATCGGTTGGGAAGCCTACTCGAAGCTCATGGGCCAGATGGTCCGCTGGTCGATGCGTCCCTCGGGCGACCAAGGCAAGTTCACCGTGGCGACCGATCTGAAGGACGGGCAGGTCCGCCTGATCATTACCGCTTTGGACCAGAACGACGAGTTCCTCAATTTTCTCGATTTCGCCGGCACGGTGGTCGGCCCGGATCTCCAGCCGATCGACTTGAAGATCGAGCAGACCGCCCCGGGCCGTTACGTGGCGAGGTTTCCAGCCGGCCGCGCCGGCAGCTACCTGATTGTGGCGGCGCCGGGGGCGGGCAGGGCCCCGATCCGCACGGGCATCAACGTGCCGTACTCCGACGAGTTCCGCGCGCTGGAGACGAACGAGAACCTGCTTCAGCAGATGGCCTCGCTGGCGCCCGAGGGAGGCCAGCCCGGCGCGGTCATCGAGCATCCCGACGGATTCGCGCGGATGGACCAGCTCGTTCAGATCGACTCGTTCCGCCGCGACCTGCCCAAGGCGAGCAGCAGCCAGGACGTCTGGTATTACCTTGTGCTGGTGGCCAGTTGCCTGTTCTTCGCCGACGTGTTGGTGCGGCGGGTGCAGGTAAGCCTGGCGTGGTTGCCGCGTCTGATCGCCCGGCTTGCGGGGCGCAAGCCGGCGCCGGCGCCCGAGGAGACGATCCAGCGTCTGCGCAGCCGCAAGGCGGAGGTCGACACGCGGATCGAACAGCTCCGCGCGGCGGCCCGGTTCGAGCCGCCCGCCGGCCCGCC
>DYLT01000471.1 GCA_020721945.1 Blastopirellula marina | reverse complement strand
TGCTCGACCTGGCCCGTTTCGTGGAGAACCTGGCCGCGGTCTCGCCGGAGGGGCACCGCATGGTGATTCACGTGGTGACGGCCGAGAATTTCTGGCCGCTGCCGTGGTACTTGCGCCGGTTCGACCCGGACCGCGTCGGCTATTGGAGCGACCCGGCCGCGTGGGCCCGCCAGACGCGCGATGGCCCCGATCCCTCGATCGTGATCTTCACCGACGAGGCGCACGAGGTGGTCGACGCCGGGTTGCGGGCGCCCTACAGCAAAGGCAAGACGTACAACATCCGGCCCACGAATGTCGAGCGTCGCGGGCCCAACGGCCGGCCTGGCGGCGCGCTGATCTTCTCGGTCTATGTGCGCGAGGATCTGTGGAACCGGTTCACCGAAGCGGCAGGTTCGCTCGCGAGTCGGTCCAACCCTCCGGACCGGCCAGTTCGAGAAGCCGGGAAATCATCTGCCGCGCGGCGCGGGCGCGGTGGCTCAAGACGCCTTTGACGGCCGGGTGCAGCTCGCCGAAGGTGCGCCGGTACTCGACGATCTCGAAGAGCGGGTCGTAGCCGAATCCCCCGTCGCCGCGGGGCTCGAACACGATGCGGCCCCGGCAAACCCCTTCGCTCTCGGCGCGGATCGTACCGGAAGGATCGGCCAGCGCCATGCGGCAGACGAATCGGGCGGTTCGGCGGTCCAGGGGCAGCCCCGCCAGCCGTTCGAGCAGCAGCCGGTTGTTCGAGACATCGGTCGCCCCCAGCCCCGAGAACCGCGCGGAGCGCACGCCCGGCTCGCCCCCCAACGCATCGACCGCCAGACCGCTGTCGTCGGCAAGCACCCAACGTCCCAGGTGTTGAGCCTGCTGGGCGGCCTTGCGGGCGGCATTTTCGGCGAAGGTGGCGCCGTCTTCGGCGACCTCGATAGCCTGGGGGAAGTCGGCCAAGGTCTTGATTTCCAGCCCGACCACGGCGAACAGGTCGGCCAGCTCTTGGCCCTTCTTGCGATTGGCGCTGCCGACGACCAACAGCGGATGCGGCATGAAACCCTAGAACCTCAGGTCGGCCGCGGGCCGGCTGATCGCCGCCGTGACCGACCGCTTGGGGACCTCGACCAGCGTCGGATTCATGTCGAAAGGAATATTCTCCTCGTTGGGGATCTCAGGCACAAGATCCCGGAGGGTCTTGGGGGCGTTCATGGTCATGCCGCCGGCCACGGTCCGTTGGCCGCCCTGGAACTTCGCCATCAGGGCTTGAATCTGCGGATCGAGATGGATCGTGCCGCTTTCATCGCGGTGGCCGGGCGAGTTGAAGCTCCCCACGGTGACCACGCTCGCATAGCGGTCGTGGAACTCGTAGGCCTCGTACCCCCGCTTGCGCAGGGCGGTGACCATCAGGTGGGCCTTCTCGGTGGCCTCGACGAGCTTGCTCTCCAGCGGCTTGCCCTTCTCGATCGCCTCGATCTCGCTTGGCTTCATCGTCCACGTGCCGGTGAAGTGGGCGACCTGAAGCGAGTACTTGCCCCGACAGTCGAGCAGACAATGCTCGACCCCTTCGTTCGCCTTGAGCACCAATGGGTCGAGGCCCCGGGCGTTGAAGAACTCGGGCGGCAACAGGGGGTTCGTCGTGATGAAGGCGTGCCCCATCGGCCCTTTCTTCTTCTTGGCGCTGCCCTCGGGAAGCACCGCCGCCTGAATCATGCGCCAGCCTGCCAACGTGCGCGACGTGGTGCCGCGCTTCTCAATCGAGAGGCAGTCGGGCTGATAGTACTTCAGCCGTTTGAGCGTCTCTTGGGCGTCGGGGTCGTCGGCCTTCACGTAGTCGCCCACGAGCACGGCCACCTCGGCCGTCTCCGAACCCCGCTGGTATTTCATGCGCACCGGATTGCCGAACCGGTCGACCCCCCGGCCAATGACCTCCTTGCCGAATTCGAACTCCTTCTCGTACATGTACGCCGGCAGTTTGTAACGCTTGCGGAGTTCGAGGACCAGTTCGCGGGCCTGCTGGCGCGCGGCCTGGCGGCTCTGCTCGTCTTCGCCCGCCGAGAAACTGCACGCCAGGATCATCCACGGACCGTTCTTTTCGGACAGCGTGTAATCCTTCTTCGGATCGGCCTCGACCCGGTTGACCGTCAGGATCTTATCCCAAGGTGCCCCCAGCGCGGTGCCCGACAGGCAAGAAGCCAATCCGCACGCGATCCAGCCGAGCCATCGTGCGCCATGTCCGGTCATCGCCGCTACTCCTTGCGCGAAAACCACCTTGACAAGAGTCCGCCCAGCGGACCTCCGGTTCCCCGGGCGAGAAGCGGGCAGGAGTGTAGCAAACGCCCTCGACCAAGGCCAGAGCGGATTCGCCCAGGCCCGTTGGGATCCCACCGCACCGCATCGAATAACGAAACCGACGGCCAGCGAATCTGCGGTCACCCCGCACCAGTGCCCACCATCGCTGATGGGTTGAAATCCCTCCTGCGGTAGGTATTGCAATCCTAGC
>DYLT01000090.1 GCA_020721945.1 Blastopirellula marina | reverse complement strand
TGCCCTCCACCTTGGTCCACTCCGGGGTGATTTCGGTGATCCCCTGGACCACGTGGACCTTGCCCTGCGCCGTGTTCATGCTGAAGGTGCGCCGGCCGTACTCGTCGAACGGCGTGATCCGCAGGATGGAGCCGACGCTCTTGACCCCGCGGCCTCCCTGGAGCGTCCGCTGCCGGATGCGGAACTTCTCGAGCGATTCGCCGGGGGGATCCGGCCCGAGGTCCTTGATCTGACGGACCGGGAAGAACGTGCGGCGCAGGTCGTCGTCGAGAAAGCGGATCAGGTCGACCGGTCCGCCCTCGGCCGAGATGGCCTTGGGCTGCTCGGCCATGCCCGAGACCCGGCCCAGCTTGCCTCGGAGCACCCGCCCGTCCTGAAGCATGACTTGCGTCGCCGAAGCGGCCCGGTCCCCCCCCGCGAAGCAGGAGAGCACGACGACGACCGCGGCGAGTTTCCACGTGGGACGGTGCATTGCCAGCCTCTCCCATGCGTCCGAAGCACCCAAGCCCGCTTGCTCCATTCTGACTCCTGCCCAGCACCTGTCAAGGAACGGTCCGCGCCTGCCCGACCGGCTGACTTCCGGCGAGGACGGCCCTACAATCAACCTCGGGAGTTCGCCATGCGTCCTTGGCTTCGATGGCTTGTGACTTTTATCCTCGTGGCGACGGCTGGCCTGGGCGTCTGGGCCTACGGCCACCGGCTGGTGTTGGAATGCCAATGGCGGGCGTACCGCGTCGGCGCGGCCGACGACTTTGCCGAGGCGGCCCCCGAGTTCGCATGGTTCGACCGCGGCCCCGACCGCCCGACCAGGCTCCGCGAGCTGATGGCGAAGTGGGGGACGGGCAACGCGCGATTCGATAGCTTTCTGGCACGCTACGTCGGCAGTGCCGAGAGTTCCGAGGCCCTGCGCGAGGCGTTTTCGCTCGAACTCGGCTGGCGCGAGGAACTCTTGGATCGCTGGGCGCACTATTGGAGTTGGCACGCCCCGCAAGAGCCCGACCGGCATATCGCCGAGACCATTTCGTACCTGGACCTCCTGGCCGCCTCGACCCCGCCGAAACCGCTGACGTGGCGCGAGGTGCTCGACCTCCAGGCGATCTTCACGCTGGCAGGCCATGCCTCCCTGGCGCGGCGCCTGAAGCCCGAGACTTGGCACGAGCGATACCGGAATTGGCGGCACGTCATGCCCGGGGCCATGCCGCACGTGGGCCGGCCCGATCGGCCGCTTCCCGACGGGGTAACCGTCCGCGGAGACGGTCCCGATGGTCGGCCCGACGACGGGCCGAACCACGAGCCGGCCCCCGCCGGCAAACGGTGACCGGACGGGATCGGCACGCCCGTGGACCTTGAAGCCGGGCTGAAGAGCACGGCCATGCCGGTTACGTCGGCGTCGCCAGTTGCTTCCCCAAGGCGCGGGCCTTGGCGCGGTCGCGGTCGGTCAAAGCGCGGCCGGGCTCGTGCCGCGCCAGACCGAGGCAGAGCGTGTCGATCCGGCGTGCCCCGAGCAAGCGTGCGGCACCCTTGAGCAGTTTGACGATACTCGTGAAGTATCGCGCGAGCCATCCCGGCGCGGCGGATGAGACCACCAGGGCGGCGCGTTTGGTTCGGCGCTGGACTCGCGCCTTGGGCGCCATCGCGCCCCAGGGCCAGTACCCGTAGCAGACCAGTCGCTCGATGAATCGCTTCATCAAGGCGGTGACGGTCCAGAAGTTCATGGGCGAGGCGAGCACGATCGCGTCGCTGGCATCGAGCTGGTCGAGGATCGCTGCCATGTCGTCGCGCAGACAACACGTGCCGCGGACCGGTCCCGCCTCCTGGGTGCAGCGCTGGCAGTTCGCGCAGAACTCGATGTGGGCGTCCAGGAGGTTGATCTTATGGACCTCGGCGCCCTGCTCCTGGGCGGCCGCCAGCAACTCGTCGACGGCCGTCTCGATCATGCCGCCCCGATGGTACGAGCCGACGACCGCGGTGATCTTCATGGGTTGCTCCTGCCGAGAGCATCTGGAAGACGATCGGTGGACCTATGCGACGGAACTCTCGGCATCTTCCGCCGCGGTCACCAGCCACCGCCCGAGCACTTCGACCACGTACTCGACCTCCTCGTCGGTTAGCACCCGGCCCGGTGCGATCCCGTGCCATCGGGTCAGGCAGCCGCGGCAGCACGTGGCCGTGGCGTGCTGGGCTACGAAGATGGGATGGCCGCGCATCGGCGTTTGCCGGCCGTCGTTCCGGGGCGCCGCGGGTGCCAGGCGTTGACGCACGAACTGCCGCCCATGGTCCAAGACCACCGCGAGCGTCTTGTGTTCGAGGTAGGCGCGATCTTGGGGGCCCAACCGGAACCGGCAGCGGAACGGCGATTTCCGAAGGGCATCGAACAGGTCGTCGAGATCGCGCATAGCGCGCATGATAGCCGGCCGGGCGGCGTGCGGCAAGCTCGTGGGGCAAGCGGTCACCGGCCGGCGGGATCGGGCACGGCCCACTTCACCCGCGCGACGAAGACGCTGCCGTCCGCCCCGCGGGGATGCGGCTTGGCGCTGAGCAGGTATTCGGCGTCGGTCACCCACGACTCGTGGTCGTCGATCGTTGCCGCGCCGAAGTTGCCCAAGGGGACGCCGCGCTCGGGAATCAGCACCTGCTCGGTCGCGCGCAGCACGTGGAGCTTGTCGGGATCGACCCGGGCGATGAACAGCGGGGCCCGGTGGCGGAAGATATGGTCGTTGTTCGCGCCACGGCGGGTGTAGCACAAGAACAGTCCGTCGCCCTGGGCCAGCCAATGCTGCTGGGTGTTGTAGCTGCCCAGCGCGCGGCCGTCGTCGAAGGTCCACGGCCGGATGGGTTCGTAGCGCAGGCCGTCCGTGCCCCGGGTCACGTAGCCCTTGACGTCGTTGCGCAGCGTGAGGTAGTAGCGGCCGCCAAACCGGATCGCCGACGGCTCGCACAATCCCCGCGCGACCGCCAGCGAAAGCTCGTCGCCGTGCGCCAGGTAGGCGAGTTTGCGGCCGTCGAACGCGCATCGCAGCACCGTGGCCGAGTACGGTACCCCGGCCGCCCGAACGAAATAGACCGGCACCAGCACCGTGCCGTCGGCCTCGACCAGCCATTGGCCGCAGCCGTTGCACGCGATGTTGAACTTGTCGTCCTTGGGCAGCTCGAGCAGGGTCCAAGGCGTCCAGCGGCCGGTTGGCGGATCGAACACCGCGTAGGCCGTCTGCGTCGAGCGGGGTTGCTCGGTCAACTGCTCGCCCCGCTGGCCGTAACGCACGCGCACTCCGATGGCCAGCACCGTGCGCGTGGGGGCGTGCCAGCCGGGCGTGACATCGCAAACGGCCTGCACCACGCCGCCGGGCTCACGAACCCAAGCCAACTCGGCGATCTCGGTCGGGCCGGTCCAGGTGGCGCCGAGGTCGTCGCTGCGCATCGTGTAGAGGCCCGAGTAGTGGTCCGACGCGCGAAGGTGCTTCTGAAGCGTCAAAATCACCGACGGCCGGCCGTTGCGCCCCGCCCCTGGGATGGCCGCCACGCGGGGATGGAACCAGCAGAACTCGGGGCTGGTCTCTTGTTTTACCACGTCGAGGCGGATCGCGGCGATGCGCGGTTCGGGCGACGGTGCCCCGGCTTGCCCGCGACCGGCAGGGGCTTCCCTCACCCCCGGCTCCGCTCCCGCTTGCGGAAAAGGGACGTTCTGTGGCGCTCCGGCCGGCGCGGGAAAGGAGCCGGGCGCGGCCATGGCGCGGGCCAGGGCCTCGACCATCGCCTTCTCGGTCATCGGCGCCACCCAGCAGTAGTCGTCGTGATACCCGTCCTTCCAGCACTGGTCGGTGGGAATGTACCCGGGCGCCCCGTCGCCGAACCCCGCAACCACGACAAACGAGTCCGGCCGCAGCCGCTGCGCCGCGAGCTGATATCCCACGAAGCTCTCGGCAGGCATGATCACGAATTGGACCGTTCCGTGGTTGAAGTCCAGGCACGGCACGTCGATCGGGCGTCCGGCCGCCACGCGCTGGCGCCAGCTCAACCCCAAGGCGGCCGAGATCCGCTGCCAGCGCGTGGCCTTGGGGTCGGCCAGGATCCGCTGCATCGCCTCGACGGTGAAGTTGCCCGCGTCGCGCGGCGGAAGATGCAGTTCGGCCAGCCGGAACGCCACCGCGTCGATCGGCCGCCGCTTCGTGTCGTTCCACGCGGCGACCATCCCCTGGTAGAGCCGGTCGGCCAGCGCGGGCCGGTTCTCGGGCGCCCCCGTGTTGTACTTGCCCACGGTCGTATCGCCCGCACACCCGGTGAAGTAGACTTGGAACACGCTGGGGTCGTCTTTTTGGCGCCGGGCGCGGGCCAGGCCGGGGAAGTCGGCCGAGACCCCGCCGCGACCGTAGTAGCTCATCGGATGCACCGCATAGCAACTCCACGCCACCACGGGCCGGTCGCCGTCCCACAGGCTGATCGTCTTCAGCCACGGGTCGATCTCGCCCTCGGGTGCGCCGTAGAGGTCGCCGCTGGCGCTGCCGCGGCCCCAATGGACCTTGCCCTCGGGCGTCACGACGCGGCGATTCGACGCCACCCGCTCGACTTTCCCCTGGCCGATGCCGACGTGAGTAACCCGGCGCGGCTGCGCAAGCGACTGGCGCAGGGCCTCGGCCACGCGCTGGACCGCGCGCTCGTGGAACTCGGGATCGCAGTTCCAGCCCTTCAGCCCGTATTGGTCGAGCAACCGCTGAGCTGCGAGGTCGCAGATGGGCGCATCGTGCTGGTGGACCGTGGCCAGAAGGACCCGCTGGCGCGTCGTGCCGGCGGCCTCGGCCAGGACATCGCGCCATCGGTCGTACGAGTCGTTGTTGCACTGGCACCAGTCCAGCGCAAGCACCACGACCGGCGGGAAGGCCGGATCGGCCGAATCGCGACGCAGCACGAACCCCTTGGCAAACAAGGGATCGACGATCTCCTTGGCGTCGGCCACGCCCCCGCCCATGCACGCATGGCCGATCGGTACGGTGATGTCGGCCTCGAACGTCGCGACCGCCCAACCTGGCCCGGGTGCGGCCGCCTCCGCGGCGACCATCCACGCGAGCACCCCCCACATCGCCACGCCAAGAGAACCCAGACTGCACCTGTTCATGACACGACTTCCGCGAATTCGGCAATCCATAAAGGCACACCTTGGGAGGACGTCTTTTCACCACCGACGCCACCGCGTCCAGACCGAGTATAATGGAATCGCCGGCGGGCCGCACCCGATGCGTCTCGGGCGAAACCGTTGGAAGACCCAGCCGGTGCCACCTGATGGCCTGCCCCTGTAATCTCGAATCTCAAATCTCGAATCTCCCATCCCCCATCTCCAATTCCTAACGCCCGGTTCATCCCATGCGCTCTCCGCCACCCGATCCGACGCCAAACGCCTCCCAGCCTTCGGGCACCCGATCCCCGGTGATTCCGCCGGGGCGGTGGCCCCTTCATGGTTCGATCGGGCTTGGGCTGGCCGTGGTCTTCTGGACGCTGAACTGGACCTTGCCGCGGCAGCAGGCGCCGACCACATGGGGCTTCTTTCCGATGTGGCTGGGGTACTGCCTCGTGGTCGATGCGGCCGTGTTCTTTCGCAAGGGCAGCTCGATGCTCGCGCGGAGCCCGGCCGGCTACGTGGCCCTGTTTCTGGTCTCGGCCCCGGCATGGTGGCTGTTCGAGTTGCTCAACGCGCGGGTGCAGAACTGGCACTACGAGGGTGGCTACTCGTTCGGCGAGATCGGCTACGCCGTGTTCGCCTCGCTCAGTTTCTCGACCGTCATCCCGGCCGTGTTCGGCTCGGCGGAATTGGCCAGCACGTTCGGCTGGATCCGGCGCGTACCGCGCGGTTTTGCCCTTGCGCCGACGCGGCGCGTGACCGCCCGCATGTTCGCCTTGGGCGCGGCGATGCTCGGCCTGCTGTTGGCGTGGCCGCTGTACTTCTTTCCGCTCCTATGGCTTTCGGTCTATTTCCTCCTGGAACCGATCAATGTGTGGCTGGGGAACCGATCGCTCTTGCGCCATGCGGCCGAAGGCGATTGGCGGCCCTATGTGTCGCTGGCGGTCGGGTGCCTGATCTGCGGCTTTTTCTGGGAGATGTGGAACTACCGCTCGTGGCCCCAATGGAAGTACGACGTGCCGTGGGTCGGGTTCCTTCACGTGTTCGAGATGCCGCTGTTGGGCTATAGCGGGTACGTGCCCTTCGCGTGGGAACTATTCGCCCTGTTCCATCTGGTCCGCGGGGGGAGCCAGGATCTGGTGGACATCGGCCCTTTCGATGGCCCCTCGGCAGGCAACGCTTCCGACGATCCCCGGTCATGACGCCCTCGCCCGCGCTTCGTGGGCCGCCGATGCTCGGGCCGCGCGGCCGTTATCGTTGGTAGCGCTTCAGCCGCGCGCGGTACTTGTCGCGGGTGGGTTCGTCGGGCGCGAGGCGGATGGCGGTCTGGGCCCATTGCACTGCCTCGGCGAAACGGCCGGCTTCGGCCAAAGAGGCTGCCAGGGCGTCGAGCCATGCAGCGAGGTCGGCCATCTTGTCGTCCCCTTCCATCGCCCGGCCGAAATCGCTCGCCGCGGCATCGAGGTACGATCCCTCCAAGGCCAAATAGCACGCGCCGCGGTCGGCATAGGCCGAGGCCAACGAGAAGATCGGGTCGGCCACGTGTGGGTGGTTCTCGATGGCCCGGCTGTAGGCCTCGATCGCCTTGAGATGCTCCGCCTGGCGCCGGTACGAATGGCCGAGAAAGTAGTACGCTTCGGCGTTCTGCGGGTTCTTTTGGAGGGCCGAGGCGAAACTCGCCCCTGCCTGCTCGTGCCGGCCGAGATTGTCCAAAGCGCGCCCCAGATTGACGAAGTCCACGTCGCTGGGCTCCAGCGCGACGGCCTGGGCGAAGTCGTCGGCGGCCTCCTGCCATTTCTGGAGCAAGAACCACGCGGTGCCGCGCCGACTGAAAAGCCGGTAGTCTCTCGGATGGTGGTGGATCCCCTGGGTGAAGTCGGCGATGGCGCGGTCGAGCTGGTCGTCGCGCAAGCGCGCGGTTCCTCGGCCGAGGTACGCCTCGGCGTACTCCGACCGGCCTGGCGATGCGCTCGGGTCGAGTTCGGTGGCCTTCGCCAAGTCGCGTAGCACCGCGTCGTAATCGGGCGAAGGCTTCGCAAGCTCGGCCTGCGCGCGGCGCACGAACGCCTCGGCGGTCTCGGTTGGCGCCGCCGGCGAACGTGCGGCCGCCTGGGGCCCGGCGGCGGGCTCCGACATTTCGTGCGGCGTCTGGTCTCGCGCCGAAAGCAGAAACCAGGTTCCCCACGCCCCGGCCGCGAACGCCCCGGCCAAGACGCCCACGCCGACCAGCGTGGCGACGAACGACCGCCGCGGCTGCCGGACGCGCACCGCCTCGCGCAGCGCGGCCACCAGGGCACTTGCCGTCGGGTAGCGCTCGGCCGGGTCCAGCGCGGTCGCCCGCGCGATGACCGCCCGCTCGGCCGGCGGAAGCAGCGAGAGATCGAGCGACCCGGACAGAATCGCCTCGGTGACGGCGGCGAACTGCTCGCTCGGGTAGGGCAGCACTCCAGTGCGCAACTCGACATAGCTTACCGCCAGCGAGTATTGGTCCGACGAGGCGCTCGGAAGCCCATCGCGGAGGCACTCGGGCGACATGTAAGCGATCGACCCCACCGTGCTGGTGGCCGACTGGATCCCGTCGACCACCCGCGCCAGACCGAAATCGCACACCTGGGTGGCACCGCCGACCAGCACGAGGTTGTGGGGCTTGATGTCGCAATGCTGGATGGCCACCGGGCCCGCGCCCAGATCATGAACCGGCTCGTTGAGGAAGTCGATCGCCTTGGCCGCGTCGTCCATGTGCGCAAGCAGTTCCTCGACGGGGATCCCTTCGAGACCCTGCTGACGGCACTCCTCGAGGCGATCGAAGAGGGTCTTGTCGGCCAGGCCCATGGCGATGATCAGCTCGACGGGCCGGGCTTGCTCGTCGGGCGGAGGCGCAAGAGAGCCCCGCACCGCCGACCCGGACGGCTCGCAGACCGACGCGGTGGCAACCGCCGGATCGAGGATGGAACCGTCGGCGGCTTTGAGCCAATAGGCCAACAGCGGCACGAGGTGGGGATGCCGAATGCGCTTGACCGCCTGGAGCGCGCGGAGCTCCTTGCGCCCGCGGCGTCCCCCCATCTCGATGATCTTCAGCGCCACCTCGGTTCCGCCGGGAGCGCTGGCGTGCCAGACCACGCCGAACTCGCCCCGCCCGAGAAACCGCAACAACCGGTAGCCCGGTATCGGCTCGTCCCCGATGCGGTACGCGAATGCCATGATTCCGCCTCCCTGGGCCCGAGGGTTAGCCCCCCCGTGCAGGCCCGAAACCGATGGCCCGCCGGAATCCGTTTCCGGTACGGGCCGGCGGGCCTTGGATGCCTGGTTCGTTCAGGGCCGGG
Source organism: Blastopirellula marina (assembly GCA_020721945.1). Taxonomy (GTDB): domain Bacteria; phylum Planctomycetota; class Planctomycetia; order Pirellulales; family Thermoguttaceae; genus JANLFZ01. The sequence continues at coordinate 8,361 of DYLT01000090.1, read as the reverse complement.
CCACAAGCGCCACGGGCGGCGACATCGCCGGGGGCCGCGCCGTGCCGGTCTGGCCGGCGCCGGCTCGCACCAGCGGGATCCGCGCGTACGCCAACAAAGCGTCCGGCGCGGCGGTCGGCTCTTGGGTCTTGGCGCCTTGGGTCAGTTGCGACGTGACCCGCGGCACGGTCGTTTCGACGTACTTCACCACGTCGTTGAGCGTCACCTCGCCGCGGCCGGCCTCGAGCGCCTTGCCTTCCAGCGCGTCGACCAGGCACTTGGTGAAGACGCCGTGTTTCCACTCGGGGTGCTCGGCCGCCAGTTGGCCTCCCTTCGAGGCCGTGACCGTGAAGATCACGTCGTCCTGCAACCGGCGCACGGCCGCCTTCATGTTTCGGGAGCGTGGCGGCTGGATGGCCCCGCTGTGGCACGTGTCGAGAAAGGCCAACTTGCGGCAAGGAATATCGCCCAACAAGCGGAAGTCGTCCCAGGCGATGCACCCCTCATACGACTTGCCGAGATTGGCCATGCGGAACTCATGGCCGATGAAGTAGTACTGCCGCGTGCGCACGTCTTCCCAGCCGTGTCCGGCCAGGAAGAGCACCAAGAGATCGTCGGGCCCCACCCGGTCCTGGAGCGTGCGCCGAAGCTCCTCCAGCGTCTGCCGCCACTTCTGGGGCGTGACCTCTTCGTTGAGCAGTAGCGGCGCGGCCACCACATCGTAAAGACCCTGGGCCCGCGTCCGTAGCACGTTCCGAAAGGTCTCGGCGTCGGCGGCCGAGAACTCCAACGGAGGCACCTTGGGATCGGCGTACCTGTTGATTCCCACGGCCACCACATACATCTTGGGCCGCGGGGGACGCACCAGGTTCACCCGGCGGATCACGAGGTCGTTCGAGGCCGTCACCTCGGCCTGGGTGCCCACGACGACCTGAATCAGGTTGGTTTCCTCGCTGGGCAGGCTGACCAGCCATTCGTAGGTGTGCTCGACGTAGTGCTCGGCCTTGCGCTGGGCCACGAGTTTCCGATCCCGGCCGACCACGCCGCTGGCATAGATCTTGGCCTCGACCAATTCGTTCGAAAGGGGCACCTGGACGCGGGCGCGCACCCGGGCTACGTTGCCGGCCACCTCGGCGTCGGACTCGGGCTGAAGGATTTCGATGGCCGGGGCCTGGGCGATCTGGTCGGACACGGCCCGGGGTAGCTCGCCGATGGGCTTGATCTTCGCCCGATGGAAGGCCTCCGGCAAATTGCCCGCCGGCAACAGCTCCTCCAGCACGCTGGGTTGCTCGAGCTTCTGGCGGAAGTGGTCGGCCCGATAATACGCCGGAAGCACATCCACGCCGCGGTTCACCTGCCACCCGAACAACGTGTGACCGTTGATCGAGGCGTCGAAATAGCCCTCGGGGGTCCAGAAGGCCCACTCGCGGTCGGCACTGACAAACAGCGTGGCCACGGCCTGCCACGCGGGCCGGAGTTGGAACCCGGGCCGCGCTGAACCCTCGCGGAGCGTGCGGAATTCGACCAGGGTGCCCCAAGGCATCTCTTGGAGCTGCTCGAGGATTTCGTCGGGCCGCGTCGCCTCGAGTTTCTGCTGACCGTCGCGATCGGCATACCAACGAATCGTCGTGATCGCGTCGCTCTCGCGCACGCCCTTGTGATAGAGCGGCCCGGCCGGATGGATCCGCCGGACCACCAGACGGCGCTGGCCACCGGGTCCGTCGGCCTTGACGTCGAACTCGGCGCCCCATCGGCTGTAGGGGGCGGTGCCCGACTCGTAATCCGCCAGGCTCCAGAATGCGAGCGTGCCATCGGCCGAGCCCGAGACCAGGTAGCGCAAGTCGCGCGACACCGCCAACGAGAGCACCGAATCGTGGTGCCCGCGAAAATGCCGCAGCACGGGGCAATCGCCTTGCTCGGCCAGGCGGCATAGGTAGATGCTGTTCTGCACGTCGGTGGCGACGGCGATGGCGGCCGGGTTGCCCTGGCGGTCGGGGATCCAGCAATACGCGCGGATGGCCCCCTCGCCCAGCGCGGTCCGAAGCACCACCCGGCCCTTGGGTTGCCCCTCGCGGAACAGTTGTAGCCCGCCGTTTCGCCAGGCGGCCTTCCATGACCCGGCGTAGGTCTCGCCCGTAAGCCAGTCGCCCGGGGCAAGCGGCTCATCCCGGCCGAGTTCCAGTCGCTGGGCATCGAACGTCCGTTCCAGATCCCCGTAGTCGTTGAAGCCGCGCTCGTTCAAGCGGCTGCCGAACGCCACGCGGTAATACGGCGGCTCTTTGGCAAAGGCGACCTTCAGGATCCGTCGTCCCTTGCCGCCCAGGGGGATCCGTGGTCGGTCGCCCGCCAGCGACTCGACGAAGACCTCGAAGTCCTTGCCGCCGGTGTACGCGGCCTGCTTGCCGTCGGGGCTGACCGCGCAGGCCGCCACGTGGTCGGCCGAGGCCTGGCGGCGCCGGACCGTGGCGCTGGCCACGTCCCATAGCTGGAACTCGGCCGTTCCGCTGCCGGCGCGCAGGGCCGTGCCGATGGCCAGCGTCTGGCCGTCGGGGCTGAACGCGGCCGAAAGCACGGGCGCACCGGCGTCGAGCGGTTGGGCCTTCGCGGCGCCGAGGTCCCACAGAAACAGCTTGCCCTCTAGGTCGGCCGACACGAGACGTTTCCCGTCGCGCGACGCGGCCAGCGCCGAGACCATGCGGTGGTGCGCGGTCGGCCACGTCGCGACCTCGGCCGGGTTGCCCAGACGGATGCGCTGGAGGTTCCACGTCAGCGGGCCGTCGGATTCCTGGCCCACGTTGACCGGTAAGACGACATGGGTATTGCCGAGGATCGCCAGCGGCCGGAAGTTCGGCTCCTGGTGGATACGGCGTGCCCGTTCCACCCCGTAGGTCTTCTCATCGGGGGGATACAGGACCGTCGGCTTCCAGTCGCGGCGGTTCCAGACGATGGTCTGGCCATGCACGTCGTTGGAGACCAGCCACTGGCCATCGGCCGAGAATGCCAGCGAGCAGACGGCCTGGCGATGGCCGTCGAGCACGCGGTCGAGCGTCCCTTGGACCGGATCGATCAGCAGGATTTCACCCAGGCTGCCCATCGCCGAGTGTCCCGCCAGCGCCAAGAGGCCATCGTTCGGCGCAATGGCCAGGGCGTGGATTTGGCCCAGCGGCCCGCGCGCGACCTGCCAGCGGATGGTCCGCTCGCGGAGGAACACACCCTGGAGGTCCCGCGTCACGGCCCGCAGGTTCCAGACCTGAACGACCTTGTCCCACCCGCCCGAGCAAAGCCTCACCGAATCGGGCGTGAACGCCAAGGCGCGGACGCTGCCGGTGTGTCCGTGGACATTGATGCGCAAATGAGGCTCGTCGGACGACACGTAGATCAAATCACGGGTCCGAACGGCGTCGCCAGCAAGGCTGGCGCCGGGACTTGCCGCCAACGCCGCAACGAAGAAGAAAAAGAGCAACCATGCACGGGGACGGCGGGCACGAAACAAACAGGCACGTGGGTCGGCCCCCATGCGGCCGAAAAACGAGGCAGTCCGTCCGCCCACGGTTACGAAAAAGGTTGCACTCCCACGGATCGCGCACGCAGCGTCGGCCCGTCGCATCGCTTGCTCCTTCTCCGAAAAGACCGGTGTCCCATGGCTTGGTCATCGCTCATGGGGACGGTCCCGGGTTTCGCGGCGAAGCCCGCGAAGCGGGGACGGTCCCCTGCCGGCGTGCACGGGACAGGCATCTGTTCCATTATCCGCCGGCGGAGTCGCGGGTTGCGTCCTCCTTGACCTTCCCACGCAACTTTCGACGCGCGACCGCGATAATGGTACGGTAGGGCGTTCCAACGGTTAACCCGTAGCGCGGCATCAGGTGCGCCAATGAACAGACGCTTCGCCAAGGTGGCCAGGCTCGTGCTGGCCGGAATCGCGTGTTGGGCCATGGGGGGGGTTGGCAACGGAGCCGAGGGCCCGACGCGGTTCAGGGATCTGGTGTACAAAAGCTTTGACGAGGATGACCCCGCCGGGCTGGCCACCCAGATCGGCTTCGAGGGCAAGAAGGTCGATTTTACGGCCCTGGAGTATAAGGTGCTCTTGCTGAAGGAACCAGGGGCCGCGCCCACCTTGGTCGACCCCAAGACGCACCGTTTCACCATCGGCCAGCAGATCAAAGTCGTGGTCCGGCCGCTGACGCGTTCGCACGTCTATGTGTATCACGTGGGTGCCAGCGGCCGCGGGTCGTTCCTGGTACCCCGGGAAGATGAAGAGCCGGCGGTCGTGGCCCCAGAGAAGGAGATCGCAATACCCCAAGATGGTTATTTCGAGTTCGTACCACCCCCGGGCGATGAAGTCCTGTACGTCATCGCCACCCGAGAACCAGTACGCGATCGGGCGCTCTTGGCCAAGGTGGTGACCACGAAGGATCCGGAGAACGACACTCCGCAGATGAAAGAACAGCGCAAGCAGATCAACGCCGTGGTCGAGAGCGTGGTCAAATCGGAGGCGGAAAAGCGGCTCGAACGCCACGACGGCACCATCAAATACCGGGGATGGTTGCGGGCGGAGGATCGCCAGGCGTTTGTCGAGGACCTGAAATCGCGCGGAGTCACCTGGGGGTCGGTCGAGCTGCCCCCGGAGAATCCGAACGAGGGAACCGTGGCCTTGGGGTTCCGGTCGGCCGACGCGCCCTCGCAGGCCGGGACGGCCCTGGTCGTGACGATTCCGCTCCGATCGGCCGGAAGCGGCCCCGCCCGGTGACCGACCGGGTGACAAGGGTCGAGGGACGGGTTTCCGCCGGTCATGGCCGCGCGGGCGGTGGTTCAAACTAGTCCGGTGGCGCGGCAACCCGCGGAGTATTCGGTGCTGGCTTCTTCGTTGGGAAAGACTAGAATTGAGGGGACCCCGAGCACGGCCCGAGGGCCGAGGAGGGAAGACGATGCCGTGGTTGACGATTGACCGAAGGGGCCGCTCGGCGGTGCTGGCGTGCCTGGTGGTGCTGGTGGGGGCGTGCGCGGCGTGGTCGCAAGAAAGCAAGGTCCGGTTCCGCGACCTGTGCGACCAGTACTTCGACGAGGGCAAGGGCGAAGACATCGCCCGGCTGATCGGCTTCGAGGTGCCCGCGGCAAAGGTCACCGCGCTGAAGTACAAGGTGCTGCTCTACGAGACCGGGCCGGACAAGAAGGCTGTCGAGGAGGTCGTCGATCCCAAGACGCATGCGTTCAAGGTGGGCGACCGCATCCGCCTGAGTGTCGAGCCCTACACGAAGTCGTACATCTACATCTTTCACGTGGGGGCCAGCAAGAAGCAGGTATTCCTCTATCCGCGCAAGGGCGCCGAACCCAAGACGGTCGATGCCGCCACCCCGGTGACGCTGCCGGCCGACGGGTTCTTCGAGTTCGTGCATCCGCCGGGGCAGGAACGCCTGTTGGTGGTTGCCACCGACAAGCCCGTGGCCGATCTGAAGGTCCTCGGCAGCGTGCTGGGCAAGCACAACGATCCCAACGCGACGTATACGCCCGAGGAACAAGCGATCAAGAAACGGCTCAACGCGACCGTCGAGGCGAACCTCAAGTCGTACCAGGAGAAGCAGATCGAGAAGCGCGACCAGGTGGTGCGGTTCCGCGATCTGGGGGGCGCGCAGGACCAGAAGGATCTGGCCGAGGACGTCAAGTCGCGAAAACCCAAATCGGCCACCCTCGAGCTGCCCAAGGCGAACGACGGCACCCTGGCGGTCTGTCTGGTGATGGACAAGTCGATGGCCGAAGGGCCCACGAGCTTCCTGGTGACGATCCCGCTGATCTCGGCCGACGGGTCGGGCATCGGCGTGGGCAAATGAGCCGCAGTCGGCGTTGAGGCCAAGGGGATGGCGCGCAAGTACCGGGAAGGCGACGAGGCCGTGCCGGGGTTCCGCCTGGAGCGGTTCCTCGGACAGGGCGCGATCGGCGAAGTGTGGCAGGCCGTCGGACCCGGCGGCACCGAGGCGGCCATCAAGATCGTCGATCTCAGTGGCTCCGGCGCGCACGGGCTCAAAGAGTTCCGTGCGATGCAACTGGTCAAGCGGATCCACCATCCGCACCTGACGCCGATCATGGGCCTGTGGGCCAAGGACGAGGCCGGCCAGGTGCTCGACGAGCAGGACACGGCCCTGTTCGCGTCGGCCGACGCAGGTTCCCAAAGCCCGCGCGAGACCATCGCCGTCCCGCCCGAACCCCCGTCGCGCCGCGCCACCGAACTGATCATCGCCATGGGGCTCGGCCGGCAAAGTCTGGCCGACCGGCTCGAGGAGTGCCGGCGGCAAGGTGCCGAGGGAATTCCCGTCGAAGAGCTGCTGGGATACCTGCGCGACGCGGCGCGGGCGATCGACTTCCTCAATAGCCCGGTCCATGCGCTGGCCTCGGGCACGGGGGCGATTGTCCACTGCGACATCAAGCCGCTGAATATCCTGATCGTCGGCGGGGCGGCCCAGGTCTGCGATTTCGGCCTGGCCCACATGATCGGCGCGGCGCGCAAAACCGCCGCCGCGATGGGGACCATCGCCTATGCCGCGCCGGAACTGCTCGATGGCAAGCCCAGCCCCACGACCGACCAGTATTGCCTGGCGATCACCTACTACGAGTTGCGCACCGGCACGCTTCCCTACGAGCAGCAATCGGCCTTTGCCGTGATCGAGGCGGTGCGCCAAGGCGACCTCGACTTCTCGCGCGTCCCCGAGGCCGAACGGGCGGTGCTGCGCAAGGCGACGTCGATCGATCCCGGGGCCCGCTACGGGTCGGCCATGGAACTGGTGCAAGCGCTCCGCGCGGCGGTGTTGGGCGAAGCAACTCCGTCGCCCAAGCCGCGGCCGCGCTGGGCGGTCGCGACCCTTGGAGCCATCGCCGTCGGTGGTCTCTCGGCGGTCGCCGCCTACCTCGGCTACCCGTACTTCGGGATTTCGACGGAACCTGCGCCGAAGCCGGTCGGGCTTTCCACGGGCAAGGGCGGGTCTTCGCTCCAGACCGAGTCGATCGGGGGCCAGACCCCGCCATGGCCGATCGAGAAGGAGAAACCTCCCGTCGAAGCGAAGCCGCCCCAGGTCCAGCCCGAATCGGCAGCAGCCGGAACGAAGCCACCCGAGGTCGAGCCCCAGCCGCCGGCGGTCGACGCGGTGCTTGCCGAATGCGAGGGCCTGCTCAAGGCGGCCCAGTGGGACGAGGCCCGGCGCAAACTGCTCGAGGCGTTTCCCCGTGCTGCGGGCAATGGGCGGTTGCTGGTCCAGCTCGGCCGGGCCTGCCTCGGGCTCGATCTGGTCGACGAGGCCCTGGATCATTTCTCGGCGGCGGTCCGCGCCGACCCGCGCGATCCCGAGGCGCGCTTCGGCCGGGGCATCGCGCTGACCAAGAAGCGGCAGTTCGACGAAGCGGTCCACGAGTTCGAGACCCTCGCGACGACGCTCGATCCCGACGGCACACTCGGCTACCGCAGCCGGCCACAGTATGCCGATGCGTACCTCGGCGTGGGAACCCGATGTGCCGACGAGGCGAGGGAGTTGTTGTCGCAGGCGGCCGACGCGAAGGACCCCGAGGCCCTAAAGAAGAAGGCGGTGGCCCGGCTGAAAGACGCCGTCGCGCAGTTGGACCGGGCCATCGAGCACGATCCAGGGCGATCGCTCTTGTGGAGCCGGCGGGGTGCGTTCCGCCGGTACTTGCCCGACTTCGAGGGCGCCCTGGCCGACATCACCAAGGCCATCGAACTGGGGGGCGATGAGGTCGATAAGGACCTGGTGTTTCGCGGCGAGCTGCGCCAGCGCATGGCGGTGCAGCCCGGCGTGGAGCCCCAGCGCAAGGCCCAGTTGCTTCGCGAGGCGGAAAAGGACTTCGAGGCAGCCGCGCGCAAGAACCCGAAGAACCCCGATGCACCGTTCTTTCTCGCGGGACTGTACACCCTCTTGGCCGACCGCGAGAACGCCAAAGACCACTACGCCAAGGCCGTGGCGGCCTACACCCAAGCCATCGCGGCGTACGACGAGAAGCTTGCGCCGTGGTTCACGCTGCCGGAAGCCCACTACGGCCGGGCACGCTGTCTCATCCTGATCGGCCGGCTCCAAGAGGCCGCCGAGGACTTCACGCGCGTCCTCCAGTCGCCTCGCCTACCGGACGAACCGGCCCACGTCGCGGAAATGCTCCACGAGTTGGCCAAGGAGTTCCGAAACGCGCGGCAGATCGACGAGGCCCGCCAGTGGAACCGCCGCGCCGTCGAACTGGCCCCGGACCGCGCCAAGCAAGACGAATACCGGGCGGTCGAAAAGTCGTGGCAGCCAGCCGAAAAGTGAACGGTCACGATGAACACCCCGCCCGAGTTCCCTCGCGCCGGACCGGGTCGTCTGCGGCAGCGCGTCAGGACGGGCAAGCCGGCGG